>JBLNDG010000019.1:0-20509 GCA_050261415.1 Caulobacteraceae bacterium
TTTTTACATTTTTTATATTGACAAAACTTAGCAGGTCTTGCTGTTCGACTAATGGTTCCCACTACCAAGCCCATAGCGGACTTTCACCGCCAAGTTACTGCCCATGTCGGGCGAACTATAATACAAAAGCACTGCATTCAAACGCAGTGCTTTTTCTGTATCCGTTGTCTCCCTCCACATACCCCTCGGTATTGCCGTCGCCTTATTGAAATCAGCTCTAAGCATCCATTGATTTCAACTACGCTACGGTTTCACCGATAAAGCCGGATTGTCACTTGCAGTTCAAACTCCTTTTTATAACTTTAGAGTGTGTGCAGTGAACTCCTTGATATCATCAAGATTATTTTCTATGATTTTCTGTACAATATGAATATTAATATTCTTATAGTCATGAACAGCAATATTCCTAAACCCTACCATAGCTTTCAGTCTATTGCACAACTCTTTAGTAATAAATTCATTGGCCTGCAACAGGTCAAATGCATCCCTGCTATTCTGAGGAATACCATAGGACTTCTCGGCTACAATATGCATTGCCATATCAATACATGCTTCAGCTGCTCTTTGAATATTCAATATAATTGAGTCCTGCTTTGTGAAATTATTCAGGTTTTCCGGATTTTCTTCATATTCTTCATGTATACGTTTTATGCACCTTTCTATTATAGCAGCCTTATTTATTATCACATCACTCTGCATATATTGTACCCCTTTCTCGAACTCTGTCCAGAATCTCTTTCCTCTCCTCGTTAAGCAAGCAGTATTCTTTGAAGGTTATTATCTGAAATTCATGCTTCTTTTTCTCATCGGTTGAATATATGATTTTGCCTGTTCCAAGAATATTAGCTTTAAAAACGGTGGAAGCTTTGCTCATGTCAATTAAATCCACATCCCTGCCCAATATGCAGCCTAATTCTTGTGCTATTTCAAACACTTCATATTCACTCAGTTTTTTATCCGATAAAAAAGCAATATCAATATCGCTGTCTTCCCTCATTCTCCCGGATGCCGCCGAACCGAAAAGAATAATAATGAAAGCGGAGGCTCTTTCTATGAGTCTATTTTTTATTGCTTCCAAATCCATCTATATCACCTGTACTCTCAAATTTCAGTTAAAAATCACTTAATTATAACATACCAAACTAATTCTAATACAATGGGTATAAGGCTTATGTCCTTTACTCCATGTAATCTATATCATTGTCCTGGCACCAGTCAATTGCTATTCCACTAAGTGCGTCTTCATAATAGCTGTACCATTTTTGTTCGATACCATACCTTTCCAGTACATATTTGAAGCGTCTGAAAGCTCCTTTACCTCTGATTGATGAATATAATGCATGAGAAATTCTGTCATCCCCAACAGAGCCACAGAACCCCTCCATAATGCTATATTCATTAATCTCCCATTTATCCGGCAGTTCAATGTACTTTTTCCAGTTAACAACAATATCACGTGCCTCACGCAAGGATTTTCTCTGCCAATCGGGGTATCGGAAAAAATCATCGTCTTCTTCTGAATCTTCAGCAATGGACAATTCCTCAGTACTACTCCCAATAATCTCATAAGTTTCCTTATTTAAAAACTGTTTATATTCATCTGACTGCAACTGCATTTCACCAACCAGATCATTAATCTTTACCGGCATATAATCATCTCTTTTTTCTTAATATAGTATTGAAGCTTTCTTAAACTGCTTTTATTTATACTTTCGAAAGTTCATCCATAAATGCAGGTTTCTTAGCATATCTATTAAGAAGTAACTCTTTGATTTCCGTTGCTTGTTCTTTTCCACCGGCTTTTTTCAGACTTCGAATAATATCACATACCCTCTTATAGCCGCTCCTTGAGTTTGCACCTGCTGCAGACATCTCGATATACTTACGGAACAGCATATATGCTTCATCATTGAATTCAGGAACAAGATACTTGTAAAAATACTCTATTGATGAAGGACTTTGTTTAACATACTCGAGCAGTTTATGTTTTTCCTCTTCCTCTATAAGAATACGGGTATATATGTCCTGATAAGTTTTCTTTTGAGCTTCCAGCGAATAAATAATTTTAGGATAGACAGAAGCCCATTCCCTTGAATCATATGTGTTTTTCAGTTCTTTATAGTATTCATAATTTCCGCCCAGAATGAAATTTACGGCAATTTCCCGCTGCTCATCAAGCTTACCGGAAAGTTTAAATGCCCTATACCGGTATCCCTTCCACTGGTTTACCAGTCCATGTAGATTTTTATCCTGCTCCTCTCCCTCCAAGGCAAGCTTTATTACATAGTCATAATCCTTCTCCTTCATTGCATTTTCTATTGCCATTTTTCTGAAGCTGGAGTATTGAAGATTTTGCTCAATAAATTCCTGTGCATTTTTTTGTCCGCCATATTGTTCAACCATGTGGTATCTGATTAGCTCAATCCTTTCAGCCAGGTATTTGCTGCTCCATGAATCTCCCTTTTCGTTTCTTATCATTAAAGAAGAGTAATTTTCCAATTTTCTACGTAAAATCGGAGTATCTGCAAGTTCCGAACAGCTTCCAAGAAGATCCAGTCTCCAGTCAGGCCAGCCTTCATATAGACTGTTTGATGCCTCTGACATCAGTTTATTGAAAATGCTTTCTTTGTCAACAGAACTTATTTCTTCATTCTCAATAATTTCACATATAAAATCAAAGCCCTGTTCGATTATTCCACCTATTATACCATCAGAATCATCTGCGCAACCAAGCAAATTCATCATTTCACGTATTACGCAAAGGGAGAGGTCTAAAGCATGCAGGATTCTGTTCTGCTCAAGCACGTCATAAGCCTTCTCCAGTACTTGCTCAGCACCTTTAACTGCCTCATATGTGCTTCCATAGGCAACAAACCCAGACCTGTCAGAACTCTTGCTTATATATGTACGAATAAGTGCGATTGACTTTTTTATTTCGTCTTCATCATTTCCGATATCAAAATTTAATTCAATGCGTCGTTTTATTTCTCTATACTCCGAGGCAATATTGTATAAGAAATCCACAAGTTCATCCTTGGATCTGCAAGCAAGTATTTTCCTAATATCATGAGTTTTTTTCTTTTTTACAGAACTTTTCCTAACAGAAGTCCTGCTTTTCATATCCCGCAAAGCCAGAAAAACTGCCGCCTGATGCTTGCAGTATTCTCCCATGTCATAGGGGCAATCGCATTGAGTATCTATTATGTTCAGCTTATCGTCAAGTTCGACCTCTACAGTGTAGAACTCAGTACCCTCAACTTCTGCCTCATATATATTGTCATCTACCTCTTCCAATGAGGATACACAGCCATTCTCATAATAGCTATAGCCCCTTGCGATTATTTTTTCTTCAATAAAGCCCTCAAAATCATTCAGGTTCATAATATCCACCCTTTGTGTTCTATGGCTGCACTTTTATCAGCATTGATATGTATAATTGTTCAAAAGTATTTGTTTCCCTGATTATACCACAATATTACGGTCTTATACATAACAGAAAATCTTCTGGCGCCATGTGTAAAAGCAGTAGGGATTGTCCCCGCTGCTTTAAAAATGGTAGGTACTCAGAAGAGTTATTTAAGCAAACAAATTTCATATCAGATTCATGTCAATATAAAAATAGAAAGTACTGCATTCTTAAATGCAATACTTTATATGTAAACTCATATTATTTTTGGTGGAGGGGAATCGAACCCCTTCGGTCAGCTCGTAGGGGCCCCTTCCCCCTTACGACGGATACTGCGTATCCTGTCACCTCCTTTCGAAGAATGGCTATCGCATGCCAACTCTAGGGCCGCATCTTGGTCACAGCTTCGACCAGCGCAGTCAGTGATTTTACATTCCCTCCGCTGCACGCCCTCTGACAGGCATACAGCTTCAGCAGCTTCATAATGCGTCAATTACCCAAAGCTTTGGCAGTGACATACCCTGCTAAATCACGCCCAATCCCAAGAAGGTGCGGGAACCCCGGGTTGAATGAGGTGGATACGCAACCTGTTATAATTGCTTATTCAGTCTTATCTCCCTTTGCATCCGTTTCTCTTTTTCCATCAGAAGTCTGCTTCTCTGGTTCATTAGCACTGTCTGTTACATTTTCTTCTGGGTTTTTGGAATTCGTAGATGAATTGTCTTGTATGCTATTTTCAACATCTTTTGTACCCGTATTTGTCTCTATACTTCCATCACTTTTTTCTTCTATCAAATTAGGTTCTGCCACCCCAACTGCTCCGCTTCCTTCACTAGATACTTCTTCCAAGTTCTTATCCGTTACTTCAACTTTACCTTCATCTTTCTTTTCCTTATCTTTTAGTATCCCCTCTTCATTTTTTTTCTCGTCAGTATTCTTATTATTCTTGTCACTTTTTAGTGGGTTATTAGTTTTATTGCTTCTTTCGCTCTGCTCTGGCTTGTTTTCTAAATGAGTAGATTCTTCTAATTGAACATCGTTATTTTCTAAGTGCTGATTTAAATTATCCAATACCTCATTTGTGTTCTCTGTCGATATACCGTGTTTATTAATTAGCTCCAATAAATTTTTAATGGAATTTTCTTTTACTTCTTGTGTAGATATTGGTAAGCCATTATCTACTAAAGTTCTATAAAGCTTGTATTTATTTACTGTAAGTCCAAGTGCATGTGCTGCCTCCATTGTTTCCTTCCCATCAGCTGAAATCTGGACTTCAGCGTGTACTTCATTTCTGACTAATGCTTCATCAATAATGGACCTAACTTTATCTTTATTTATTTGCTCATTAACATTTATAGGGACTATCGAGGTCGTAATCAGTCCTGTCTTGTTTTGATTCAGGAAGCCATAATTGACACTCTGAGCTATTATTAAGTTTATCGTTTCTTCCAATCGCTTACCCTTATATTCAATAGCACTAACTACCTTTTCACCACTTTGGTTCAATGCAGTTAATCCAATGGTATATAATTCCTTGTTTACTTGCACCTCAACACTAGGATTTATATCTATTGCAACAACATATGCAGTTGATTTGTCCGTTTTATCAAATATAAAAGGAGAGAATATCATAAATGCAATAACGCAAGCAATCACTGAGATTTTACTAAGATAACCAAAAATAGGAGCATTCCTTCTTTGTCTGATTACATTTCTTTCTCCGATTAAAGGTATTTGGCCTTTTGTCCGTTTTACATTCTGAAAGGTTCCGTCATCGCATAGGTACACTATATATTGATCGGTTACCTTAATCACAACTCCCTCTTTATGCATATACCTGTCCCCTCCTTTCATGTTAAATTCTTATATATGCCGATAAATGCGTCCATTCCGGATGAAGGTTAATTATTATCAGTGTCATTATATACTTTCGAAATCTTTCAACAGTCTTCTTTGGATATGTTGACCTTTTTAAAAATTCTGTTGTAGGAAATCTCTTTTTCTTAGTCATTTCATAGACCATTTCCTCATCTTTAACAAACTCCAAAACCATTTTATCGATCATTTCCCGAGTATCTTTATGTTTAGGGCACGCTTCTTCCAATTCTTCAAAATTTATACCATATTGGTTTAGGATGCTATCCAATTCAAGAATTTCTTCTACTAACTCTTCTTTATATACAGTCTGCCAGTAATATTGTACTGATTTCTCTACTTCAAAAGACGTTAATGCTGACTCTTCGTCAACTTGATCAATAGATATGTATCCAATATTTTTGTTATTACTTCGAAAGTAGTTGATTATATCCCTCTTGATTAGCAGATAGCTGAAACTCAAAAATTCCCTACCCATATCAGGTTCAAAAGTGTCAATAGAACGATTAAATGCTATTAGCCCAATACTTGCCACTTCATCGCTCCACGATATGTATCTTTTACATATATGACTGACTGCGTTTATAATGAAGGGTTTATGGCTGCTGATCAACTGTTGTCTGATTATCTCATTTCCTGTTTTAGCACTTACTATAGCAGTTAATAATTGAGCATATTCCATAAAATCACCCCTCACAAACATATGTATATACTATCTCGTCATATTATGGTTACTACTTTAGAGTCACATATGTTGTCAATGACTCAGCTATATTACTGCAAAAGGATTACTCCCCTTGTCTCGATATTAAGACAAGGGGAGTTATAATCCAATTTAGTCTGGTAAAGTGCTATTAAGCTCTTATCTGACCCCGAGCTACTGAATACTTTTTATGCCATTTACAGCTTGTCCATCTTGAATCTCAACTGTTCCAGTTTCGCTATCCCAGTTGACTTTCAGCCCAAGGGTTTCAACTATAAATCTAAAAGGAACAACAGTTCTGCTATTTATGGTTTCGGGTGCTGCATCAATTGCAACCTCAACACCATTTACATTGACAATATTGTTGTTTAGCTGAAGAACAATCTGAGTCGCATCTTTTGTTATAGTAACTTTTTGCTCCTCTGGATTCCAATCTACAGTAGCTCCAAAGCCTTCTGACAACGCTCTTACGGGTATTAGTGTTCTATCATTCTTAATAACTGGCGGTGTATCAAACTTGATGATTCTACCATCTGCTATTATACTGTTCAAAGGCATAACTGTAATATCTTGGTTAGCTTCCTGTAGTTTTGCAGAAAGTTCCTCTAACTGCTTCAACTCTTCAGCAGTATAAGCCTTCATAATGACTTCTTTCATCTCATTCTTCTTTTGTTTCATCAGCTGCTTCTTTGATTCGATTTCCTGTTTTAGCAAGTCTATTTGTCCCAAAAGCTGCTGAGCTAATTCTGTATTTCCAGATTTCACTGCCTCTTCATACTGTGCTTCAAGCGTATCCTTTTGTTCTTCAAGAGTATCCTTCTGCATTTCTATTTCGTCTTTTTCTGCTTCCAGTAAATTCTTTTCATCTTCCCATTGCTTGTTTCCATCATCGTTGTTGTTTACATCTCCGTCTTCTTTGTTGTCAGTGTTTTCCTCATCTTTGTTGTCTACGTTTCCTTCATCTTTATTGTCTACGTTTCCGTCTTCCTTGTTATCCACGTCTCCGTTATCAATACTTTCCGAATCTTTTACTATTTCCTGAGTAGGTGTACCTGGTAATTTAGTAGTATCTGCAGAGACTCCCGGTATTATAATCCAAGACATAACCGCCATAATTGTAATAGCGATTAAAAGTTTCTTTTTCATAGTTTGTCCACTCCTTCTACATTAATTTGTTCAGGTTTCATAGTAATACTTCTAAACTATCCGAAAGCTGGCTGATATATAACTCTTTAGGTTACTTAACCCCTGTAGCTTTGCGTCACCACCTTTCAATGGTTTTGCCTTTTTGCGGATATTCTATTTACTTATATATACACTATAAGAAAAATATTTGGGGGGTATTTGGGGGATATCTTAACAAAAAAATGTAAAAATGCCAGGCACGCCTGTTAGATGGTTATTGTTTGATTCTATGTCAATAACCAAGACTCTTATTAAGAATATTTTCATTAATGGTTGTGATGGAACAATCATGGGTGGTTATTAGGTTAACAAAATTGATAAGTACAATAACCTAATGACCTCCGAGCCTGGCACTTATTTAGTAGTATCATAGTTTAAAATAGCACCATCTTGTCCACTTTTGCATAATATTTAGTACAAGGATAGAAAGGAGGGAAGTAATATGTGTGAAGAATTATCCATTTACAAAGCGCTAAGAATAGCTTATAAAACAGGTCAACAAGTTACAATAGGTTTAAAGAGCGGCGCAACTTTAGAAAGAGTAATTGTTGAAAAGCTATGGGAAACATCATTCCGTGTTTGGCTAGAACCTGCTGAACGTGTTAAGCAAGGAGAAGATATTGACAAAGCTATTGTAGCAATACACGCAGTGAAGTCAGTTGAATTTGGAATAGGAGATTAAGATTTCTAAAGTGAAATATGTGGTGAAAGGAGGTAAGTATTGTGTCTGAAGAAAAGTATAAAGGTATTATAAAAGCATTAGCGTATGCTATGCTTACAGAACAATCAGTTAATGTAGCTTTGAACAGAGGAGAAAGTATTAAAGTGGAAGGAGTCATTAAAAAAGTGGACGAAGACTCATTTAAAATCCTTTCGGAAGAAACAGGAGAAAAAGAGAGGGTAGCAATATCAGAAGTTGAGTATGTTGAATATTCTTAGATAAGAATATTTTAAAAGCTTTATTGTGGAATCCTTATAAAAGGATTCCTCTTTATTAAAACTATGGTGGGTAATGTAAATAATTCTGTGGGTGAGTGAAAAAGTTAACTCCTTTCTTGCAAAATGAACTGCTCCCTGTCAAGTAGACAGATGAAGAATCAAAAATTTGGAACTGTCAACAAAAACTAGACACAAAGTTAAGCAAATTTTATGAGTTCAACTCCTCAAATTGGGTAGGGGAAAGATACCTAAGAGAGGAATACATTCTCTTTGTGTCGTAATATAATTCAATTTCATATCAGATTCATGTCAATATAGCACAAAAGCACTGCATTCAAATGCAGTGCTTTCTATGTAAATTCAATATTATTTATGGTGGAGGCGAGGGGACGCCTGTATCCATTGTCTCCAATGGTGCTGACTATATCTTGAACTTCTGTCGAAGTTCTCCGGCGTGTTATAGAAGTCTTAATCTTGTTTATAACTTCCATCCTAGTACAACCAAATTGGCTGTCTATGAGTCGATACGGGGCTGTCGGATTGCTCCACATACCCCTCGGTATTGCCGTCGCCCAATTAAAATCAACTCTAAGCATTCATTGATTCCAACTACGTTACGGTTTCACCGATAAAGCCGGATTGTCACTTGCAACTCACGCTGCAAGGCGACTCTTCTGAATCGAACCCCTGTCCGAAAGCATCTTGGTCACAGTCTCTCCGAGCGCAGCTTTTGCTTTGACATTCCCCCCGCTGCACGCCCAAAAGCAGGCTTACAGCTTCAGTAGCTTCATAATGCGTCAGTTACCTCAAAGCTTTGGTAGTGACGTACCCCGCTAAATGACGCCCAATCCCAGGGTGCGGGAACCCCAGGTTGAACGAGCAGCTATTAAGCTGCTAACGCGTAATTTTCGTTAGCGTTTAAATTTAATTTTCCAGCTTTTTATGGTGCCGCTGGGACCACCGCTCGCTACCATGACCTCAACTACCCCCGTCGAAACCATTACGCCCCCGTATTAATACTCTTTCCCTCTGAACTGCCTTTCAACTTCTCTCTTGGCATCCCGTTCTGCAATGTCATGGCGCTTGTCATGAAGCTCCTTACCTTTTGCTATGGCAAGCTGAACCTTCACAAGGCTGCCTTTCAGATAAATCGAAAGCGGTATAAGAGTGTAGCCCTTCTGCTGAACATAACCTATAAGTTTGTTTATTTCGTACTTATGCAGAAGCAGCCGTCTTGTCCTCATGGGATCCTTGTTGAATATATTGCCTTGTTCATATGGACTAATATGCATATTGTAGACATAGACCTCGCCTTTTTCTATCCCGGCATAGCTGTCCTTGAGGTTGACACTGCCCTTTCTTATGGATTTTACTTCAGTACCGGAAAGTTCAATGCCGGCTTCGTAAGAATCCTCAATAAAGTAGTCGTGCCTTGCTTTTTTGTTTTGTGCAATTGTCTTTATACTGATGTTTGCCATATTATTGAACCCCGCAATATATTCTGCAGTCCCCGGCGTGGATATGTCCTCCAGCCGGATTCAAACTGTATATATATTATATCATCTGACTGCATAGTGTCAACTTATATATTATACTGAAACACATTTGTAATATCAATGAAAAGAAATTCCTGTACAGTTTAATTGTCTTACATTAGGACATATTACGGCAAATGTATAAAAGTATGTAAATCATTTATACAAGAACAAAATCAATATTTCTTGCGGCAATATCGGCATTCTGTACTCTTATCCTGACGCTGTCACCAATTCTGAAGGTTCTTCTGCGACGTTCCCCAACGAGTGTATGATGGACCTCATCATACTGGTAATAGTCATCCTCCATATCACTCATCCGGACAAGACCTTCGATAGTATTTTCAAGCTCAACAAACATTCCAAAGGAGGTCACGTTTGAAATTATACCGTCGTATTCTTCTCCTATCCTATCCTTCATGTATTCCGCTTTCTTGAGGTCCTCTACTTCTCTCTCAGCTTCATCCGCAACACGCTCCCTCAATGATGACTGCTCGGCTATACCTTCGATTATGGCCTGAAGCTCGTTAATCCTTTTCTCGTTCAGTTTTCCATGGATATCTTCCTTAATTATCCTGTGTATCATAAGATCAGGGTATCTTCTTATAGGAGAAGTAAAATGACAATAGTACTTAGCCGCCAAACCGAAATGTCCCATACTGGCAGAGGTATAACGCGCTTTTTTCAGTGAACGCAGCATCAATGTGTTGATAATCCGCTCTTCCTTTGTACCCTTAATAATGTCCGTCAGCTGCTGCAAAGCTTTCGGATGAAGCTCCGCCACCCCTTTCAAGTGGTACCCGAAGTTATGTATGAATTCATTGAAGGCTTCTATTTTCTCCGGTGCAGGGTCCTCATGCACTCTGTATATGAAAGGAACCTCCTTCCAGTACATATGCTCAGCTATTGTCTCATTGCAAACCAGCATGAATTCCTCAATAATGCGTTCAGAGATACCTCTGTCATATGGCTTTATCTCTACAGGCTTACCTTTCTCATCAAGTATTATCTTTGTCTCTTCAAATTCAAATTCAATGCTGCCTCTTGTTCGTCTTCTCTTATTCAGTATTTCCATTAGTTTTTCCATGAGCTTGAAGGTATCTACCAGGTCCTTGTACCGTTCCATTACTTCAGGATCATTATCTGTAAGTATTTTATTCACATTCTTGTAGGACATTCTCTCTTTTGTCTTTATAACACTCTCAAAAATCTCATACTTCACTACCTTGCCCTTCTTATCGATTTCCATATCGCAGCTCAGTGTGAGTCTTTCAATTTGAGGGTTCAAGCTGCATATCCCATTGGATAGCCGCCTCGGCAGCATAGGTATCACTCTATCCACCAGATAAACACTGGTGCCCCTCTTTAAAGCTTCCTTATCCAGGGGGGACTTTGCAAAAACATATTGGCTGACATCTGCTATATGAACACCCAAAAGATAATTGCCATTATCCAAAAGTTCAAGGGATACCGCGTCGTCCAAATCCTTGGCATCTTCACTGTCTATGGTGACTATTATCCTATCCCTCAAATCCCGCCTTTTTTCTATATCCTCCTGACGGACTACCTCCGGAATTTCTTCTGCCTGGCTTTCCACCTCGGCTGGAAATTCCTCAGGCAGGTTGTGCCCTCTTATTACTGATATTATGTCAGTACCTACATCATCCTTGTGCCCAAGTATTTCAATTACCTTGCCCTCCGGATTCCTTCTGGCATCCGGCCATTTTGTTATCTCTACTACTACCTTTTCTCCATCGTTCGCGCCATTGAAATCCGCTTTGGATATAAAAATATCCTGGTATATCCTCTGGTCGTCAGGAACGACAAACCCAAAACTCCTGTTGTTTTCAAAGGTTCCGACGATTCTTTCGTTGGCTCTTGTCAAAACCTTGATGACTTCGCCTTCGCTGCGCTTTGTGCCCAATTCTCCCGCAGTAAGCCTCACGATTGCCCTATCGTTGTTCATTGCTCCATTGAGGTTTTCTGCAGGTATAAAAAGGTCTTTTATATCAGGATTGTCTGGTATAAGAAAACCGAAACCTTTCTTGTTTCCCTGAATTCTCCCTGGTATAAGGTTCATTTTTTCCGTAATCCCGTACTTTTTCTTCCTCGTCTGGATTATGCTGCCCTCATTCTCAAGCTCCTTTAACACTCCGTTAAACTCTTCCACTTGCTCCGGTATTATTTGCAGAGCCTCGGAAAGCTCGTTATATAGAAGGGGTCTGTATGCGTCTTCCTTCATAAATGAAAGTATTTTGCTCTTCAACTCTATGTTTGCGCTTTTGTCAAGACTATCCGACAATATTACTGCACCTCGCTTCCTCTGGTTTTATTTCTTCAACTGTTTTAAATCTCGATTTGTTATTTATAAAATTATATACCTCTTTAAAAACCTGTTCTTTTTCACAATCGCAAGTAATCATGTGGCCGCTTTTGTGTAGGTACACTATGCTTTTATCCCTGGAACCAATACTGTTGTATATAATATTTGCGCTTACCGGGTTTACTGTTTTGTCATTGTATGACTGCATTATCAGTATAGGTTTGTCAATCTTTCTTAGGTTTGCCTTTATATAACTAATAAGCTTGAAAAGATTTTCTATGCTTTTTACCGGCGTTTTATCGTAGCTTATAATACCAAGCTCATTTTTTCCCGGCTCTTTAAGTACATATCTTTTAAAATATTTCATGGTTACAGCCCATAACGCAGATCTTCCCCGGACTTTTACAGGCGCTGAAAGTATTGCCGTTCCTCTGATGTCATAGTTTCTTGCTAAATACAGCGATAGTAGCCCTCCCATCGACAGCCCTACTGCAAAAACCTCATCACATTCCTGCTTCAATGACTTATAGCCTTCTACGGTTGAATTGATCCAATCCCTGTAACTGCACCTTCTCATGTCCTCCGGTGTTGTTCCATGCCCTTTCAGAAGTATTCCTCTTACGGTATAGCCTTTATCCCTCAGGTACTCACCCAAATATCTCACTTCCGAAGGAGTCCCGGTAAAACTATGTATAAGAAGTATTCCGGTATTGCTGCCTTTATAATAAAAATCCTTTGCAAATTCGCTGGTCATGTCGTTCACAAGAAGCACCTCCAGTACTGTAATTATTATTAACAATATCTAGAGGTATAATTCAAACCGGATGAAATCAGCCTCTGGGACGCAGTACTTGCATATATTAAGGGAGCAATGTTTTTCGTAAGAAATTTTATGGGCTTATGCTGTTTGTACTATATAGTTTGCGGCGAGTTTTCGCTAAGGTAGATTTTTTCGCCGCAAAGAAAATTAGGGTGACAAAAGTCGGTTTCAGCGAAGCTTAAACCGATTTTGTATAGTGTATGACACACATACAACTCGCATAAGAGAATTTCTAACTGCAAAACATTTAGCTAAATGAAAAATTTGTATATCACATATCCGAAAATAATAATGTTCAATATTATAACCAAAGGAATGCCCAACATAAACTTCAAATGCTTCGTCTTATGCCTGAAAAAACTCATCCCCAATAAAACACCAATTCCTCCGCCTAACAAACCAACAACAAATATACTGCTTTCACTTATACGCCACTTGTGTCTTTTCGATTTGCTCTTATCTATTCCCATTATGACAAACCCTAGTATATTGACTGCGGCCAGATATACAGCTATTTCCTTCATTAAATAACCTCCAAAAATGAAATAGGAGATGACATTATAATTGTCATCTCCTTAATTTTACATTATTATGTACTTACAATCAATTTTGGGTTAGGAATGTTGATAAATCCCTACCTACATGAATAATGGTGCAAAAACCAATGCAACAATTGTCATGAGCTTAATAAGTATATTCATGGATGGACCTGCAGTATCCTTAAACGGATCTCCAACGGTATCCCCTACTACTGCAGCTTTGTGCGGCTCGCTACCCTTTCCGCCATATTCTCCGGATTCAATGTATTTCTTGGCATTATCCCAAGCACCGCCGGAATTTGCCATCATTATTGCAAGAAGTACTCCTGTAACAACAGCACCTGCTATAAGTCCGCCCAAAGCACCTTTGCCAAGGAAGAGCCCTACGAGAATCGGAGCCGCAACTGCAAGCAGTCCGGGAATAACCATTTCCTTTAATGCAGCACCTGTTGAAATATCAACACACCTTGCATAATCAGGATTTGCCTTTCCTTCCATGATTCCGGGTATTTCCTTAAACTGTCTTCGGACTTCCTCAATCATCTGATATGCAGCCTTTCCTACTGCTTCCATAGTAAGTGCAGCAAATAGGAATGGGAGCATACCTCCGATAAACAAACCAATCATTACGTTCGGATCAAGTATATCTATCCTTTCCAGCTTGACAGCCTGTGAATAGGAAGCAAACAAGGCTAAAGCGGTCAAAGCGGCTGAACCGATAGCAAAGCCTTTACCAATTGCCGCAGTTGTGTTTCCCACAGAGTCAAGCTTATCAGTTATAGCTCTAACTGATTTGGGCAGTCCGGCCATTTCTGCTATACCGCCCGCATTGTCTGCTATAGGCCCATATGCATCTACTGCAACTGTCATGCCTGTTGTGGAAAGCATGCCAACTGCTGCAAGAGCAATACCATAAAGGCCTGCAAACTTATATGAAATTAATATCGCCAGAGCAATGAAAAGTACAGGTGCAACAGTTGAAAGCATTCCAACTCCCAGACCGCTTATTATAGTTGTAGCAGCACCTGTCTCAGACTGCTGGGCAATCTTTTTTACGTATTTATAATCCCCTGAAGTGTATACTTCTGTCAGGTATCCTATAATCATACCGACAACCAGACCGGAAGCAACTGCAAAGAATGCACCAAGGTCTCCGAACATGGACCTGCTCAAGAAGAATGCTGCTACCAATACAATTAATGAACTTCCATATGTACCATTCTTCAAAGCACTCTGAGGATTGCTCTTTTCTCCGGTTCTGACAAATAAACTACCGATAATTGACGCTATTATACCTACAGCCGATAATACCAATGGGAATAAAATTCCTTCCGATTTTCCTGCATAAAAAACAGCACCCAGTGTAATTGCAGAAATGATAGACCCTACATATGACTCAAACAGGTCAGCTCCCATTCCAGCTACGTCCCCAACGTTATCACCTACATTATCCGCTATAACTGCAGGATTTCTCGGGTCATCCTCAGGTATTCCGGCTTCAACCTTTCCTACAAGGTCGGCGCCTACATCCGCTGCTTTTGTATATATACCACCGCCAACACGGGCAAACAATGCGATTGAGCTTGCGCCTAATCCAAAGCCTGTTACGATATTGGGATCCCTGATAATTATATAAAGTATTCCAACACCGCATAATCCAAGGCCAACAACACACATACCCATAACAGCGCCGCCTTTAAAGGCTATTCCTAATGCTTCGTTCTGTCCATGTTGTGCTGCATTAGCAGTCCTTGCATTCGCCCTTGTTGCAACCTGCATTCCGAAAAAGCCTGCCAGTATTGAACAGGATGCACCAACTACAAAACATAATGCAGTAAGCCAGCTCTTAAGAAATATACCAATGATAACCGCCAATACAAGTATAAATATAACCAGTACCTTGTATTCCCTAAAAAGGAATGCCATTGCTCCTTGATGTATAAAGCCCATAATAGACTTCATCCTGTCATTCCCAGGGTCTTTTTTAGTAATACTTGCTGCCAGCACCCCTGCGAACGCCAAGGCCAGTGCGCCCGCCAAGGGAGCTAAAATTGTTAAATCCATTCCATAACCCTCCTAAACATAGCCGTAATACTGTATACATTATATTTATATAATATAGCCTAACGAAATGTCAGGCTATTATTATAACAGATTATTTAACTAATACCAAAACCACAGAAAGAATCATGAATAAAATTGCAGTCACAGTCGTAACTTTAGAAAACAAAGCTTCATAACCTTTGCTTGCCTTCTTGCCGAAAAGCTGTTCCGCACCCCCAGCTATTGAACCTGATAAACCAGCGCTCCTTCCAGGTTGTAAAAGTACGCTAACAATCAGTACCAAGCAAACAATGTACTGTATAATAACCAGAGCTATTCTCAATTACAGCACCTCCCATCTCCTTGTTGATTTTATGCAGTATTACGCAAACTATTTTGCTATACTGTCAACTCTGCGTGTCTAAGAACGAATAGCCTTGTATATATTTTTTCGTTCTTTTGTTTGAATATTCACCCGCAACACCGGGTGCCATTCTATAACAAACATTTTAACACAAAGAGTCATAAAATACAATAATGGGATATTTCCTATACCCCATTATTATATCATATTTTTTTAAATTGTATAGCACTTATAGATTAAAAAATGCATTTATGCCTAAATATTTTGCCATTGTGTCTAAACCTTCCTCAATTCTGAGAAGCTGATTGTATTTAGCAACCCTGTCCGTTCTAGACGGTGCACCGGTTTTAATCTGTCCGGCATTTACCGCTACAACCAGATCAGCGATCGTTACATCCTCGGTTTCACCCGACCTATGTGATACAACTGCTGTATACCCTGCTCTATTTGCCATTGCAATCGCATCCAGAGTTTCAGTAAGTGTTCCTATCTGGTTTACCTTTATAAGTATGGAGTTTGTTACTCCCATTTTTATACCCTTCGAAAGTCTCTCTGTATTTGTAACAAAGAGGTCATCCCCAACAAGCTGAATCTTTTTGCCAAGTCTGTCAGTCATAAGCTTCCAGCCTTCCCAATCTTCTTCAGCCATACCGTCTTCAATTGATATGATCGGATACTTGCTGACAAGATCAGCCCAATAATCTACCATCTCTTCTTTTGTCTTCATAAAATCTGACTTCCAGAAATAGTATTTGCCTTCTTCTCCTTTAGCTTTAGCTTCTTCATACATTTCTGTAGATGCGGGGTCCAGGGCAATGAAGAACTCTTCTCCCGGCTTGTAGCCAGCCTTATTTATTGCTTCAACTATAACCTGAAGGGCTTCTTCATTGGATTTCAAATTCGGTGCAAAGCCGCCTTCGTCTCCAACAGCGGTATTGTACCCTTTTGACTTTAGCACAGATTTCAGATTGTGGAATACTTCAGCGCACATCCTGAGAGCTTCTTTGAAGCTTGTTGCGCCAACAGGCATTATCATGAATTCCTGTATATCCACATTGTTGTCAGCGTGCTTGCCTCCATTAAGTATGTTCATCATTGGAACAGGAAGAGTCTTTGCGTTAACTCCGCCGATATACTGATAGAGTGGAAGCCCCAAAGCTTCTGCAGCTGCATTGGCAACTGCCAGTGAAACTCCAAGTATTGCATTTGCCCCCAGCTTTCCTTTATTGGGTGTCCCGTCAAGCGCAATAAGCGTCTGGTCGATTTCCACCTGGCCAAGAGCATTCATTCCGATTATTTCCGGAGCAATTATATCATTTACGTTATTTACTGCATTAAGTACTCCCTTGCCAAGGTATCTTGATTTGTCGCCATCTCTCAGCTCCACTGCTTCGAAAGCGCCGGTGGATGCTCCTGAAGGAACCGCTGCCCTTCCTACAACTCCGCTTTCCAGTTCAACCTCAACCTCTACTGTTGGGTTACCCCTGGAATCAAGTATCTCTCTTGCATAAATGTCGGTGATAATCGTCATAAATCCATTTCCTCCTTAAATGTTATTCACTGCCTAATTAAATATCATAATTCACTATTTTGGAAAATTCAACCGCATCGAGACTAGCTCCGCCCACTAGGGCACCGTCTATCTCTGGCATTCCCATAAGCTCTTTTATGTTTGAAGACTTTACGCTGCCTCCATAGAGTATTCGGGTATTATCAGCTACTGAGTCTCCGAACCTTTCCCTCAGAAGCTTTCTGATGAAACCTATTACCGTATTTGCATCTTCACTCGTTGCAGTTTTGCCGGTTCCTATTGCCCATACAGGCTCGTAGGCTATAATCAGGTCGTCGAGATTCATACCTTTCATTCCGGTCAAAGAACCATCAATTTGTGTTGTAATTACCTTGAAGGCTTCTCCCTTCTCCCTCTCTTCAAGGGTTTCACCTACGCAGAGTATCGGTTTCAAACCATGGTTTAATGCCGCCAGTACCTTCTTGTTTATTTCAGAATCATCTTCCTTAAAGAACTGTCTGCGCTCGGAGTGTCCGAGTATAACGTATTCAATCTTCATATCCTTTAGAAATACCGGCGAAACTTCTCCTGTAAATGCACCACTGTCCTTATAATACATATTCTGTGCACCCACACCCATATTGCTGCCGTTGACAGCCTTTTCCACTTCACTGAGATCTACAAAGGGGGGACAAACCACAACCTCTGCTTTTGCATTCTTTACCAGTGGTAAAAGGTCTGTAACAAGTTTAACCGCCTCGCCGACAGTTTTGTTCATCTTCCAGTTTCCTGCTATTACCACTCTTCTCATAATTTTACACCTCGCACTAATGTCATCCTATAGATAATTAAATAGACTAAATCCTTGATACTCATTACACTGTATGTATTCACGGTGTAAGGCAATTGGCTATTGGCTATGGGCAATGGGTTGAGCCGGGTGCTTCGAAGCATAGCTGGTTCCTATTGCCTATTGCCAGGCCCGCGGAGTATGCTCTACTTGTTATTTATCGCATCTATGCCGGGTAGGATTTTACCTTCCAGGAATTCCAAGGATGCTCCTCCACCGGTTGAGATATGCGTTATCTTTCCGGCAAATCCAAGTTGTTCTACTGCTGCAGCAGAATCCCCTCCACCGACAATTGTAGTTCCCTTGCATTCTGACATTGCTTCTGCCAATGCATTTGTGCCTTTTGCAAAGTTAGGCATTTCGAAAACTCCAGCAGGTCCATTCCAGACCACTGTCTTTGCGTTCTTAATAATCTCGGAAAATACCGCTCTTGTTTTTTCTCCTATATCCAAGCCCATCTCATCTGCCGGAATTTTATCAGCATCAACTGTCTTCCTGGGGGAATCATTATTGAACTCGGGGGTTACAACTATATCAACAGGCAAAAGAAGCTTTACGCCTTTGCTATCTGCCTTTTTCAGCATCTCTCCGGCAAGCTCTACTTTATCTGCCTCAAGAATGGACTTTCCTATCTCATATCCCATAGCCTTAAAGAAGGTATAAGCCATTCCGCCGCATATCAGTAGTGTATCAACCTTGTCAAACAGGTTTTCTATTACACCTATTTTATCTGATACCTTTGCTCCGCCCAAAACCGCAACGAAAGGCCTCTCAGGTTCCGTTATAGCTTTACCCATTATATCAAGCTCCTTTTTGATCAGGAACCCGATAGCCGAGGGAAGGTAATCGGCAATACCTGCTGTCGTAGCATGAGCCCTATGTGCTGTTCCAAAAGCATCATTAACGTAAATATCCCCGAGAGAGGCAATTTTCTTAGCAAACTCCTTGTCGTTCTTTTCCTCCTCCTCATAAAACCTTACGTTTTCGAGGAGCATTACATCCCCTTCATTAAGCCCGTCTACCATTGCCTTTACTTCATCGCCAATGACATCCTCGGCAAGCTTTACTTCTGCATTCAGTCTTTCTGACAATCTTTCAGCTACAGGCTTCAAGGAATATTTCCTGTTGAACTTTCCCTTTGGCCTTCCCAGGTGGGACATTAATATTACTTTTGCTTTATTATCTTTGAGATATTTGATAGTAGGCAAGGCTTCCCTTATCCTTCTATCATCGGTAATATTCCCATTGTCGTCTATAGGAACGTTAAAATCAACTCTTACAAGCACTTTCTTGCCTTTTACCGCTATATCCTGAATGGATTTTTTGTTAAGCACACAAATCCCTCCTAATTAATAAAACAATCCATCATGAAATTATATAGCCCGGCTTTGCAGTTCTTCTGCAAAACCGGACCATATCTGCAATTTATCTTTTGGACATGTACTTGATGAGGTCTACTATTCTTGTAGAATATCCCCATTCATTGTCATACCATGCAATTACCTTAACCATGTTGTCCTGAATTACCATTGTCGATAATGCATCAATTATGGATGAGTGGGAATTTCCTCTGAAATCCGATGACACGAGAGGTTCATCACAATATTCAAGAATTCCTTTGAGTTCATTTTCTGCAGCCCTCTTAAATGCAGCATTTACTTCATCTGCTGTTACATTCTTTTCCAAGTCAGCAACCAGGTCAACAACAGATACTGTTGGTGTAGGAACTCTCATTGAAAGTCCTGTAAGCTTGCCCTTGAGCTCAGGAAGTACAAGAGCAACTGCTTTTGCAGCTCCTGTTGTTGTTGGAATAATTGATAATGCTGCAGATCTTGACCTTCTTAAATCGGAATGAGGCTGGTCAAGAATCCTCTGGTCGTTTGTATATGAATGTATTGTATTCATCAAACCTTTTACAATACCGAAGTTTTCATTCAGAACCTTTGCAGCAGGTGCAAGGCAGTTTGTTGTACATGAAGCATTTGATATTACAACGTGTTTTTCAGGATCATACTTGTCTTCATTAACACCCATAACAATTGTAATATCTTCATTCTTAGCCGGTGCAGATATGATTACCTTCTTTGCCCCGCCTGCTACGTGAGCCATTGCAGCATCCTTATTCGTGAATCTGCCTGTTGATTCGATAACAACATCTACTCCATAATCGCCCCATTTTATATTTTCGGGCTTTGTTTCTGCACTGATTTCTATTTCTTTTCCATTTACTACTATAGAATGCTCCTTAGCCTGAACTTCTCCCTCATATCTTCCGTATGTGCTGTCATACTTCAGAAGGTGTGCCAAAGTTTTTGGATCAGTCAAATCATTGATAAGTACTATTTCTGCATCATTGCCAAATCTCTCCTGTGCGATTTTAAATACGGGTCTTCCAATCCTTCCAAACCCATTAATAC
>JBLNDG010000020.1:0-6953 GCA_050261415.1 Caulobacteraceae bacterium
AAGCCGAGGGATTTTGGATCTCTCCAAGGCCCGTACTGTAAATATGTAACCCACTTTATTCCAATATAATTCATCATTAAGGTAACAATTGTTTCGTTTGTTCCCCACTGTGCCTTAAAAAATGCCGGTATAAGTGCCCAAAGCCCGCCGGCCAGCATTCCTGCAAGTATCATTAAAAGCAGTACAACAGGTTTGGACATGTCTCCCATTTCCAATGCTATAAAGGTTGCAGCAAATGCACCCATTGCAATCTGTCCTTCTCCCCCTATATTCCAGAACTGCATGCGGAATGCAATCCCTATGCCCAGGGAAGTAATCACCAGCGGAATCGCCTTTACAATAGTCTCACGTACTCTATAAGCAGTGCCGAAAGCACCTTGTACCATTTTAATGTAAACATCAATGGGGTTCAGCTTTAAAAGCAGGATAAAAAGTGAAGAAGCGACAAGAGCCAGTACAATAGCGCCAATTCTAATTGATGCAGCTTTTATCTTGCTTGGTTCGCTTTTCTTAATTGGGTGTATGGTCACTGGCATTATCATACTCGCCCACCTCCTCCTTTTGCAATGAATTTACAGCTCCCACCATCATTAGGCCGATTTCTTCCTTTGTTATACTTCTTGCATCAACAATACCTGTTATTTCGCCTGCACATATTACCATTATTCTGTCGCAGAGCTCCAGTAAAACATCCAGATCTTCACCGATGTATAAAACAGCAACTCCCTTTTGCTTTTCCTCATTCAAAAGGTCATAAATCGTATAACATGAATTTACATCAAGACCTCGCACCGGGTATGCCGTTATCAGAACCTGAGGCTTGGAATCCAACTCTCTTCCCAAAAGTACCTTTTGTATATTGCCGCCGGAGAGCATACGCACGGGATGATTTATCCCGGGAGTCTGAATACTCAGCCGGTCAATGATTTCCAAGGACTTTTGTTCTGCCGGCTTTCTGTTTATAAAGATACCCTTTTGTCGCTGATACAGCTTGAGTACAATATTATCTACTATATCCATTGAGGCGACTAAACCCATGCCCAGTCTGTCTTCAGGAATAAAACTCAGACTGATTCCTTTTGCTATGATATCTGCAGGTGATTTACCAACCAGGTTCTCATCTTCAAAAATAATCTCTCCCTGTTTCACCGGGTATAGACCTGCAATTGCTTCACACAGTTCTTTCTGGCCGCTGCCGGCAATTCCTGCAACGCCCAGTATTTCGCCTGAGTATATGCTGAAGCTCATATTTTTAAGCACCTTAACGTCTTCAGCATTAACGGCGCTTAAGTTTCTTACTTCCATCGCCACTTTTCTTTTCTCTGTTTCAATTCTCTTTATGGACAAATCCACAGGACATCCCATCATGAGTTCAGTCAAATGCTTCGGATTGGTGGATTCCTTTTCAACTGTCCTAACGGTCTCCCCTTTTCTCAGGACAGTAATGCGGTCTGCGACTTCCATAACCTCATTCATTTTGTGTGTAATAAAAACAACTGCGCAGCCTTCTTCCTTCATGCGGTTCATGATTTTAAAAAGCTTTTCGGTTTCCTGAGGTGTAAGTACTGCCGTCGGTTCATCAAGTATCAGTATCTCAGCACCTCTATAAAGTACCTTCAGTATTTCCAAGGTCTGTTTTTCGCCCACCGACATATCATAGACCTTTTTATCCGGATCAATATCCAATCCGAACCGGACCGACATTTCTTTGATCTTTTCTGAAAGTTCCTTTTGGTTCAGGAAGAAACTGTTCTTCTGGCCGAGAATGATATTTTCTTTGGCAGTCAGTACCTCTATCAGCTTGAAATGCTGGTATATCATTCCTATCCCAGCCTCAATCGCATCCTTTGGTGATGCAAACCGTACTTCCTTGCCTTTTACAAAAATAGAACCGCTGTCGGGGGTATAGACCCCAGACAGCATGTTCATCAATGTACTTTTTCCTGCACCGTTTTCACCCAGAAGGGCATGTATTTCACCCTTACGGACGGCCAGGTTGATATTTTTGTTTGCAACTACCTTTCCGAAGGACTTATTAATATTCTTGATTGAAATATAGTTGTTTTCCATAATTTATACCCATATATTTCGCGGGAAACATTTAAAATTAATAATTCAGATTCCGCGCAAATATTTCCTTGTTCGTTATTGAATTCGCACTTCACCCAATGTAAATACTTGGGTGCGTTCAATATTTCCTGACTTATTTTATCTTGCCTTCAACACCCTGTACAAACCAGTCAACACTCATCATCTGTTCAAAAGTCATAGCACTACCTTTCGGTATCCTCACAGCACCGGTCTGATCCTTTATCGGGCCTGCAAATACATTAAGCGAACCGTCAATTATAGCAGCCTTGGCTTTATCAACAGCTTCCTGTGTGCCTGGTGCTACGTTTTCCGTAAGTGGTGCCAGGTCAACAAGACCATCTTTCATATTGCCGTAGTAGTTTTCCTGCTTCCAGTTGCCATCCAGTATTTTCTGTACTTCTGATGCATAGAATTTACCCCAATGCCATACCGGTGCTGTCAGGTATGCTTTTGGTGCTGATTCCCTTGTGTCCAAGTCGTAGCCGATTGCCCAAACGCCCTTTTCTTCAGCAGCCTGCTGTGTTGCAGTTGTATCCTGATGCTGTGCCAATACGTCACAGCCTGCATCCAACAAAGCCTTTGCTGCTTCCTTTTCCTTAGCAGGATCATACCATGTATGTGTCCAGTTTACCTTTACAGTTACTTTCGGGTTTACTGACTGGGCTCCCAGTGTAAAGGCATTGATACCTCTTACAACTTCAGGAATTTCATATGCTGCTACATAACCAAGCTTGTTGTTCTTGGTCTTCATGCCTGCAACAATACCTGCAAGGTATCTTGCCTGTTCCATAGCACCGAAATAGTTGTTGAAGTTCGGACCGCTCTTATAGCCGGAACAGTGATAGAATTTTACGTCGGGGTGAGCTTTCGCAGCTTTTTCTACATAATCCATATGTCCGAAAGAGTTTGCAAATATGACCTTAGCGCCCTGGTCAACCATGTCATTTATTACTTTTTCGACTTCGCTGGATTCAGGAACTCCTTCCTTATACATAGTCACAACCTTGTCTCCAAGCTGCTGTTCAAGATACTTTCTGCCTTCATCATGTGCCTGAGTATAACCGCCATCATTAATAGAGCCTATATAGACAAATCCAACTTTAAGCGGCTCAGCCTTTGGTGCTTCTGTGGGTGCAGCAGCTGTCGGCGCTGCTGCCGCCGGTTCTGATTTTGGTGCGCACCCTGTGAGCATGATCGAAAGCAACAGAGTAAGCACTAATAGCAAACTAATGATTTTCTTCATACTGATGATTCCTCCCCAAATTTAATTTTTAGTATTTCGTTGCAAAATCATGAAATCATTAAATAACAAGATTTTGCATGCGTATCTTGAAGGAATTTTCCCCCACACAAAACCATATATTGCAGAGGAAATTTCCTTGCAATCTAATATTCCTACAGTCCAATATCAACTCTACGGCTAGTGTTAGATTGATTAGTCAATCTAGTATTAGCTATAGAATTAACAAATACTGTCATTCAATCACAGCACCGTCTGCAAACCAAGCAATACTCGCTAGTTATGTGGAAAGCATGATTATAATGCAAGGTGAGTGAGCAACGCTTTGTCCGTTACAGACTAAAGCCCCAAATTTAAACTATTGCATCAGGATGGTTTTAATTTTATTCAAATGCAATGATTCCTTCTCCGATCGATTTTATTATAGCCAAGGATTCTATGCGAATCCCTTTTCTCAATAAGACTTCACGTCCCTTTTGAAAACCCTTTTCTATTACGATTCCAACACCGGCAACTGTAGCGCCTGCTTGTTGAACAATGTCCACTAAGCCTGAAGCAGCTTTACCGTTAGCTAGGAAATCATCAATGATGAGGATATTATCTTCCGGCATGATGTATTTCTTTGAAACACGGATGTTATAGCTCTTCTGCTTGGTGTATGAATATACTTCGCTGTTGTAAGTATCCGAATCAATATTTAACGCTTCATGCTTTTTGGCAAAAACCACCGGGACTTTAAAGTATTGAGCAGTGATACATGCAATTGCAATACCTGATGTCTCAACTGTCAATATCTTACTAATCCTTACATTACTGAATCTCTCTTTAAACTCTTTCCCAATTTCATTGAATAATTCAACATCCAATTGATGGTTTATGAAGCTGTCTACCTTGATTATACTGTCACCTATGATTTTTCCATCCTTCAATATCCTATTCTTTAAGAGCTCCATTATTCTTCCTTTCTGCTTATAGCAATCTGTTCAATGTTGGTCTGTGCTTGTCCTGATTAAGAAAAAAATAGCAGTATAATAGTAAAACTCCCAGAATTTGTTCTCATCTGGGAGTTTATATGTAGATTCGAATCTTTGTGATCTATTAATGGCTATTGATAGAAGCATTCCTTAATATCATAAGCCGTTAGTTCAATACAAAAATATCTTAGCATCTAATATATAAACAACCCGTAGTCCGGTAATTAACGGTCACCTGGTAGAAACGCTTAGACCATATTTCTAAGCATATACAAGTCGCCAGTTTCTTATAGAAACTGTAAATTAGATTATCTAAATTGCTATATTCGTTGCTAAAATTATCCTTAATCATGCAACATATTGTTCATATCTAAGCAATATTTTACATTAAAAACATAAGGATTACAAGCAGCTAATTGTACAAAGTGCAATGTAGCTCTCAATCTGGTGGAAAATAAGCTTATTTATTGTCCAGTGATTTTTTCACTGCATTGAAAATCTTGTTGTATCCTGTGCAACGGCACAAATGTCCTGAAATTTCGCGTTTTATCTCTTCGTCAGTGTATTCCTTGCCGCTTTCTACAAGTGCAGTTGTCGTAAGCACAAGACCTGGTGTACAGAACCCGCATTGCACGGCTCCCTCGTCAATGAAAGCCTGCTGCACCTTTGACAGTTCACCATCTTTGGAAACACCCTCAATAGTCGTAATCTTTTTGCCGTTCGCCCATACTGCCAAATAGATACACGAATTTACTGCAGTTCCGTCAATCAGCACCGTACACGCTCCGCATTCACCAACTGAACAGCCCTGCTTGACTCCGGTAAAATGAAGTCTGTTTCTTAATACCTCAAGCAGTGATTCTCTCATGTCAACCTCAATGGAATATGCCTTGTCATTTACTGTCATGTTGATTTTTATCATTTCACTCAATATTAGCACCTCCGCCCCTGAGAACAGCTTCCTTAAGTGCCCTGCATGTCAGAATCTCAATCAAATGCTCCCTGTAAGCCTTTGAAGCTCTCCATGAATCTCTGGCTTTTGAGGATTTTACGGCATATTTGCCTATTTCCTTCAAGGTTTCAGAAGTTATATCCCGGCCTCTTGCATAGGACTCAGCTTCACTGCACCTTATTGGCGTAGGAGCTGCAACTCCCAAAGCGATCCTGACATCTGAGAACTTGCCCCCATCTGCCTTACACACTACCGAAACTCCAAGCATGGCAATATCCATTGCCTTTCTATTGCTGTATTTGATATAGCAGCCACTGGTTTTTCGGTAGTTGCTTTCTGAAATTAAAATATTAGTCAATATTTCTCCCGGTAACAGATTGACCTTTCCAGGCCCCGCATAAAAATCCCGTATCTGTACTATTCTCGTCCCTTCAGGGCTGGCAAGCTTCAAAGCAGCATCATATGCAAACAATGTGGTTGCACTGTCAGCCGATACGGCACCGTTGCATATATTGCCTCCTATTGTCGCCATATTCCGGATCTGGGGGCCGCCAACGGATACTGCCGCTTCTGACAAGACCGGAAGATACTTGTTTATGATGTCACTTCTGAATATTTGAGCAAAGGTAGCCATTGCACCTATGGATATTGTTCCATCCTCCAAGACAGCGATTTCATCCATCCCGGTGATATCTCTCAGGCTTAAGAGTTCAGCCTCTTGCACGGAACCTTTGCGTATATGGATTAGTACATCCGTGCCCCCTGCAATAATTTTCAAACCCGGGTTGCGTGACAGCATTTTCAAAGCAACCTCAAGAGTATCAGGTTTCTCAACTTTTACAATATCAAACATTCTCTTGCCCCCTTCCTATAGCAATCCGCTCTGCTTCAGCTTCTCAAAAACCGCCTGGGGAGTCATCGGCACTTTGCTAAATGCGATGCCTGTCGCATTCAGAACCGCATTCCTGACAGCCGGTGCCGGGGAAATTGTTGTATTTTCACCCAGTGATTTTTGCCCTACTGAGCCTGCCGGATCAGGTATTTGAACAAAGGCAGACCCTATATTAGGTGTATCCATTATAGTCTGGAGCTTGTAGTCCAGGAAGTTGTTATTAAGGGGTGCACCTGTTTTGGGGTCAAACAGCAACTGCTCCGACAAAGCCAACCCCAGGCTCATGCTGACACCTCCGTGGACTTGCCCTTCTGCAAGCAGGGGATTGACTATCACTCCGGAGTCATGCACATTATATATCTCAATTACCTCTATCCTGCCTGTCTCCATATCCACCTCGACCTCAGCAAAGGTAACTCCATATGCCATAGCGTTTGTTCTCACATTCGCCGAAGCATTGCCGTCAATAGGTGCGGCATTCAAACCATCATAATAGGATTCCATTGCGATATCTTCCATGGTACAAATTTCCCTGTCCAAATTCTTTTCTATTATCCTTGCATCCTTTATATCCAACTCATCAATGGTTAAGCCGACTTTTTTTGCCGCTATCTCCAGAACCTTCTGTCTGGCTTCCTCTGCTGCCTTTTTCACAGCTGCACCTGAGACAAAGGTTTGTCTGGAGGCATAAGCCCCTAAATCAAAAGGAGTTACATCCGTATCCTGCTGCGATACTATATGAACCATATCATAAGGCAAGCCTAATACTTCTGCAGCTATTTGCGACAGAACGGTGTCGCTTCC
>JBLNDG010000021.1:0-6994 GCA_050261415.1 Caulobacteraceae bacterium
TAATGGGGTTTTGTCACTTCTATTATATCACAGGAAGGGGCTTCTTGGACTTTTTTATTGCCCAAAACTATTGATTTTTCAATGTTCAACGCACATTAATAATGTGCGAAAGTTGATTTAAGGAATATATTTCGCACATCTTGAATTCAATGTAAAACGTTTAGTGCGAAATATATATATGTTGCAAAAATTATAGTGTATAGTGTTTGGAGCATACTGCTATTTTTGCTATAATATGATCGTTTGGAAGGTTAGTGCTGCAAACACCTTCAAGGAGGTTATCATGGAATGCATGCGTTGATTGTCATTCTGGCAATTGCAGTGATAATACCGGTTATTGGATTTTGCCTATCCAGCATCGTGATACACCCCAGGACCCGCACCTATGAAGATACTTGCCGTTCAGAGTGCGAGAAAGGGAACATGAGCAAGGAGGCCTTTGACAGTCTGGAAAAGGAAGAGGTAAGGATACAATCCCCCTACGGATATGAGCTGTATGGATTGTTCTTTCCCAATGCTGCTTCAAAAAAGACTGCAATAATCTGCCATGGTATAACCTATACCATCTATGGTTCAGTCAAATATATGGATATGTTTCTGAAGAGGGGTTACAATGTATTGATATATGACCACAGGAACCATGGAAAAAGCGGCGGCACCGATACAACCTTCGGATATTACGAGAAGTATGACCTCAGAGCTTGCACAGATTGGGTATTTGAAAGGTTCGGTGAAAACTCCATAGTGGGAATACACGGTGAATCCATGGGTGCTGCTATTGCGCTTCAAAATTCCCTGATTGACCCGAGGGTATCCTTCTATATAGCTGACTGCCCGTTCTCGGACCTTGAGGAGCTCCTAAAGTACAGGCTCAAGATGGAATTCAAGCTTCCGTCCTTTCCGGCAATGGATATGGTAAAGCTGTTTGTCCGGTTAAGGACCGGAATGAGGCTGTCGCAAGTATCCCCTATAAAAGATATCTCAGAGGTAAAAACTCCGGTTTTCTTTGTGCATGGAAGTGAGGATACTTATATTCCCCCTCAAATGAGTATTGATATGTACAATATAAAAAACGGAGTACGGAAGCTTTACCTTGCACCCAATGCAAAACATGCCCAATCCATTGCCATGAACCGGGAGGAATATGACAGGCTGGTAGGAGAATTCCTCAGGGAAATATGCTGTGATTAATGATACTGTGACCACACTACCCAACCGGCTTTGGTTTTTGCTATGAACAGCTGTCCTTGCGACATGCTGGCGCTTAACTCAGCCATTTTAGGAAAATATATCTGTGCAATCCAGGTGTTCTGATATACTTTCTCAGGGCTGTTGGCTTTCACTATATCCTTCCAGCCGCCTTCAGACTGGGGTGCCAATTCCAAAGATTTTATTTCGTATTCGGAATACTCCGGGTCCTTGTAGCGGACCTTTATGATATTGTCCATAAGCTTCATAAGGCTTTCTTTATCTTTAGCCTTCGCAGCCAGGACATCCCTGCTTGCAGGAGGATTGAACCCATTATCTATAATCTCGGCAGACACTTTTTCAAAAGGCATAAAGTTGTATTGAGCTCCCTGGCAATCTCTTCTGCAGTAAAGCCCTGGTAATACGTAAGTATTATCGCTTCCCTGTAAAGAAACGGCAGTAGTGCTATAGCTTCCAGAACATCCGTCTCCTCATACAGATCGCTGCCGGTATCGGCAAAATTCTCAGTAAGCTCTGTTTCCGGATGCCTTATCTGCGTCCTCAGGACATTACGAGCCCGGTTGATAGTGCTCCGTATCAACCATGCCTTCATTTCTCGAATTGTATTCAGGTTTTTGTAGGCTGATAAAAAGACCTCCTGACTTATATCCTCTGCCAGGTGTTTGTCATTCGTATACAGGTATCCAAGCCGGTAAACCATTGCTCCGTACTGCTTTATTACTTCATCGATATCCTTCACATCATATCTCCTCCTCAATAATAAAGACACCGGAGACCAATAAAGTGTTGCATTTTTGTTCAAAAAAATTGTATTTTATTCAAACCGCACAAGTTTAACTCCTACTGCAAAGAAAACAGCGCCCATCCCAAGAAGCACAGCAGCAGGCAGTATTGCAGCTTCAAAACCCTGCCCATAGCTTGCTATCCTTTCCATGCCCTGCATTGCCCATTTCTGGGGCGTAAGATTCGCCATGAACAGGATCACCTTTGAATTAACTATGTCAAGGGGCCACATGCATCCGCCCAACATGGCCGTACTGGTCAGCACAACCGGAGTTACAGCAGAAAGCTGTGAAAAGCTCTTAACCAGACCGGACAGCATAAGTCCCAGATAGGTTACTGCAAATACAAAGGCTGCTGCAACAGTTAATATGCCTGCCGTACTTGATCCCCAATCTATACCGAAGAGATATTTACCTGCTATGATAAGCACCCCAAACTGTATGGCACCTTCGAGATAAGCCACGATCATGCTCCCCCCCAAGGATTGATGCTCCTGATACAGGGGATACCAGCATTCTCTGCCAGGTTTTATACTGCTTGTCGTTCAGTATTGTTCCAATGCCGAATACCATTGCATACATTGAGAAAAAAATCGAGAAACCTATCGTTGTATGCTTCATGCTGTCATAATCTTTTCCGTTTCCTGTATCCAGTGTAGCTTTTGTTATTTCTACAGGCCTTTTATAGTTCCATGACTCCATCACCTTGGCATAGGCTTTATCCTTGATCCCATTCCTGTCAATATTTGCAGCATGGGAGCTGATAAAATCCGCGGTAATAGTTGATATCCTCACACTTCCCATCATTCTGGACGCTGTACTTGAAACCAGTTTTTGGAGTGTGACAATCTCCATCTGGTCCTTGATTTTTATTATCCCTATGGAAGCCTGCTCTCCGCCTTCTATCTCCTGCTCAAAGCCTTTATCAATGACAAGGGCGGTTAAAGTATCTCCCGATTCTACAGACTTCACTGCGTTCTTATAATCAGACCTTTCATACTGGAAGTTATCATATTTCATTATTTCATCTACCAACATACCTGAATACCGGCTTTGATCTTCGTCCACAATTAGAACGGTGGGTCTGTACTGATCCATAGACATTCCGAATACGAAGGTAAGGCCCAAAGCCATTGCCGTCATAAGCAGGAATACCATATAATCATCACGCAGCCTTAATAGTCTTAGTTTGATTATACTTAACATATTTATCCCCACCCCTCCCATTAAAAATATAGACCGCCAATACAACAAATACAGCCCCCAGGATTATCAGCGAAGCCAAATAATGTGCAATTTTCTCAATGTCGTACCCCATCATCACACTTAGGTATGACTTCAAGGAGATTCCATTCAAAGAAAGCACGCTGAATTTGCGCATAAAAGAGGGCATAATATCCACCGGAAAAAAGCTTCCCCCCAGTAGTGCCATCGTCTGTATAACATCCGTTTCAAATACGTTTGCCATCTTATCATTATCAGCCTTGTAAGTTGCTGCCGCAATCACCGTACCAATACCCGCTATTGCAAAAGCAGAGCATAGGCTCGTTAATGCAACCAAACCGGTATTACCCCAATTTACCTTCAGTATAATGGTGGAGTAAGCCGTCATAACCGCAACCTGCAACAGCACGAGTATGAATATTGTAAAAAACTTGCCTGCAAGTATTACTGCTCTGGGGGTTCCGGCAATTACCATTCTTTGAAAAGTAATGTTCTGCTTCTCCTCCAGCAGTGTTCTTCCCCCCTGCGCAGCAGCAAACAGAATGAACATCGCCATTATAGCTGCTGCATAATAATCAAAGCTGGATATGGGTCTTTTACCCTGCACCGACATCATACTCCATTGCTGTCTCCAGCAATACATTTTTCCCTATAACTATTGAAGATATTGTATCTGAAAAGGCTTCCATCATATATTGTACAACTGTGCTGCCCGTATATTGGTCAGGATGCCCTATAACCCTTATATCCACTTTATTGCGGAATGGAGTCAGCAGGTTGATGTACATATCATAAACAAAGTTTTCCGGGAGTACTATTACGGCAGAAACTGCCTGTTCCTTAAGCAGCCTGTTTGCAGTTTCCCCGCTTTCCTGTAATCAATTACCTTACTAATATCTTCATCCCTCAGGAATTCTTCAAAAAAGATTTTTTCTATGTCAAAGTCCTCTGCTCCAGCCTTTAGCTTCTCCAGAGATTTTTCATCGATACTCTGCTTGAAAAGGCCGCTCTCCATAGTATTAATAAATGCTTTATAATCCGTATCCTTGTCATACATCTTAACAACGGCAACCCTTATCCTCTCAGTACCTCCGCCTGTTGTAAAAACGCCTTTCAGGGCAAAGCTCAGAATAGTAGTCAATATCACAGGCATAAGCATGGAAATGGCTAAGGCTTTTCTGTCGCTGAGCAAGATTTTTAGATCCTTCCTGATAATATTGAATAATCTCATAACCATTCTCCTTAATCCCTCAAAGCCCTTCCCGTAAGATGCAGGAATACCGCTTCAAGATCAGGCCTGTTCACATCAATGGATATAATACGCCTTCCTGTCTCATTCACCCGGGAAATAATATCTGCAAACGCCAAATCCACATTCTCCCCGGATACCACGACATTACCGTCAACAATCTCGGCATTCCTGATACCCTTTATCTTTTTGACGCTTTCAAGGAGCTCATTATTTACCTTGTCAAGCTTCCTTCTCAGTGCCCCGGGTTCCTTGATAATGCTCTTTCCCTTGAATAAAATATCCCCTCCGGTAGGATGAAAAAGTGTTGATATCATGGAAATGGCAGTGGACTTGCCTGCCCCATTGGGCCCCAGCAAGCCGAATATCTCGCCTCCCCGGACCTCAAAACTTATACCGTCCACTGCCCTGACATTATTAAAGTTTTTATACAGGTTTTCTACCTTCAGAAATTCCATATCACTCACCTACTTGGCCCTTCTTTCCAAACATCTCTTCAAACATAAAGGGTATACCTTCTTCAACATCGCCGGGTTTTAAAGTATTTCCTTCCGTCAGCACCGGAAACTCAAAGCTCTGTTTCTTGTTTATATCCCAGTTCTTGATATCAAGCCTGTCATATTGCCGGGCTTCACATTTTCAAGCTTGGCTGTTACCTGCACCGTTTCATTTACTATATAACCGTCCACATCTACAAAAACATCATACTTAAAGCTTTCTACCCTATACAGGTCCATATTCCCGTTAATATCTGCAAAAAACTTCTCAAAGGTTGTATCCTTCATTTCCTTTATGTTATTCCTGATATATTTTTCATAATACTCCTTGAGCTTTTCATCTTTGGACAGCACATCGGAGCATTTCTTCATCAGTTCCTTTATCTGCTCATTATTCAAAACTATGGTGTATTGGGTGGTCTTAACCTCACCGTCAGGAGTAGTTAATATTATACTATTCTACACATAGGCTGCATACTTTTCTTGTATCTATAATCACATATTGAGCTTTCTCCTTATGACTTTTTGCACAAATTAAAAAAGGCTTCTATTGAAGCACTTTAACAGTTACGGATAACACGGAACACACGGATTTTTCACGAAGTGACACGGCTTGTTTTTCTTCTTTTCCGTGTATTCAGTGCTTTTCGGTGTCTTCAGTGTTACCCGCTTTCTTATAAATCGTTCTTGATGCTGAATACAGCCAGCTGGGTGCGGTCCCGCAAATCCAGCTTTAAAAGCACCCTTGTTATATGGTTTTTCACCGTCCCCTCACTGAGGAAGAGGGCATCGGCTATCTCTTTATTATTCCTGCCTTCTGCCACAAGGCGGCAGATCTCTATCTCCCGCTCCGTCAGCTGCCCGACTCTCGGATCAAGCTGCTTTTCCAGCTTTCCCTTAGCCATCTCGGAAAACTTGTCAATCACCTTAACTGCAACCTCCGAATGTATGAGGGCACCGCCGTTATACACCGTACGGACAGCCTTTGCAATCTCCTGGGGAGGTGCATCCTTCAGCAGGTAACCCGATGAACCGTTTTTCAACGCCTCATAAATATATTCATCATCGTTGAAGGTAGTTAACACGATCACCTTCACCTCAGGGAAATCCCTTTTAATAAGCCTTGTAGCTTCCACGCCGTCAAGCTCAGGCATTTTTATATCCATAAGCACAACATCAGGCCTGTTCCACTTGCAGAGCTCGCAGGCTTTTCTGCCGTTATTCGCACTACCAGAAATATTTATGTCCGCTTCTTTCCCAAGTATCATTTTCAGGCCTTCCACCAATATATCCTGGTCATCAACAATCAATACGTTTATCATATCCGCCCTCCAGCTTCAAGCTGCCTTTTATGGCAAACCCATCCCGGGACAGGAATTCGACCTTACCCTTCATGGCCTCCACCCACTCCCTGATGCCTCTCATTCCGTAGCCTTCCTTATAATCCGCAGTTCCTTCACCGTTATCCTTTATATAAAATTCAATGCCGCCTCCGGTACAATTTATTACAATCTCCACTTCCGTAGCCTTCCCGTGCCGTACTGAATTGGTAAGCGCCTCCTGAACTATCCGGAACAATATACCTTCTGCTTCTGGCGAAAGTTTCCCGCTTGCACCCGAAAGGTCAAGCTTAATATTCACTCCGGTCTTCATTGAAAACTCTTTCACCAGTTCTTCAATGGACTGGCTGCCCTTCGTTTTATCATCTCTACCCCGCAGAGTCTCAACTACCTCCCTGATGCCGGACAGGCTGTCCCTCGCGGTTTTCTTCGCTTTCTCCAGCAGGCTCCCGGCTTCAGTCCCGTCCTCTTCCAGCATATGCGCCGCCATCTCCATCTGCATGATTAGTGCCGTCATGTTGTGCCCCAGCGTGTCATGCAAATCCCTCGCAATACGGTTTCTCTCCTCTACGACAGCCAGGCGGTTTACCTCGTCGCTGTATTGCTTCAATTTCTTATGTGCGTCCAGGAGTTCCTTGTACAGCACATCCTTATTTTCCCTTTCTTCTTTGTTGTATTGTGCGAAGCCTGCAA
>JBLNDG010000022.1:0-2923 GCA_050261415.1 Caulobacteraceae bacterium
GTACCTGATTTTTTAATCATTCGACAAGGTGTCCGGATATGCCGTTATGCTGTCCGGATAATTCCGAAACGCTGTCCGGATGTTGCCGGAATCAGTGTCCGGATGCGGCCGAAATATGCATTTCTGCAAAATAAACAACAATTGCCTCTATTAAATGTAGTGGTATATTCATTTTATAATAAGGCCAAAGTTGATAAACATGAACTTGAAATTCAGCTGGTTCGAAATCAAAATATCTTTGCTGCTTTTTACCCGTTTTCCAATCATAAATTATGAATCGGTTATCTATCGTTAACATAGCTAAATCAACTTTTGTAATAATTTGTATATTATCAATTATATAAGATGGCGCATCGTATCCAAATACAGGTGGTTCAATCCAAACACTTTTAGCATGTTTAAAGTTTTCTGAAATATCACTTTTTTCAACCCAATTATAAAAAGCGTCTATCCAACCTTTAACTTCATTAACAATATCATATATCATATTATAATCAGAAATAATACCATATTCATGCTCAAATAACATTACACCATCTTCATTAATAATACCTCGATTTGTACAATATTTCTTTCGAAAAGAATCCTCCCATTGTTTTACTAATACATCTTGTGCTTTTTTATGAGAATTTTGTCGCTGTGTACTCAAATCAGATAAGTTGCTTTTTCTAAAAAAGTCAGCAGCAATATCATGAAAAACATCCCCTTTCCAAGCTGCAATATTCTTAAGTTTTTTTAAAAAGGCAACCTCCTTTAAAAACTCATTTTTACTATTTTTCCTGGCATTTAATACATAGGTAAAATAAAACTTTACTTCGCATGTATGATATACCTGGTCTTTGCTTATAGACCAATTATTCATTGACATAGGTATACGCTCCACTTAAGTATACTTAAAGTATATTATTCCAATTGATAAAAACATAGTACTAAATATAACTATACTAAAGTTATCTAGTTTTTTCAACATATTGTATTAAAAAGAAAATCGATGTCTATCGTATATCTGCAAATAGGCAGATTTTTATCAAACTATATATTTTCTGTGCCTTCTGGTAGCTCTGATCATGAAGTCTTACATACAGTCATCTATGTCTAGGGGTATTTATATGTTTACAAATCAATTAAATAATGAGAGAATCATTAGACTTTCAGCATGACAGTCTTATCTTACCGAACGTATATATACAACCCGGGCTTTTTGAATCCATTAAGCTTAAATAATAACAGCAAAATTTTAAGTATAATACAAAGCTGTACCGGTTGTATTGCAATTGCCATCTTTTTTTCTTCTATAGTATAATATAAATGAATATTATTCCAGTTTCTAGATGTCTATGGGCGTAATGTTGCTTATTACCCCAAAAAAAGGCGATATGCTGGTAATTCAACTGTGAGATGAGATTTATGGCGTTACCGGCAAAAACAAAGAATTTGGCAAATACCTATACATAGCTGTAAAAAAAGATTTTTCCCAAAAGATATCCGCTGAAATTGCAGGAGAAGCATTTTGAGTTTAAACGCATTCAGGGACGTTGCTGCATTCAGTTGCTGGATTTGATCGTCAGTTTTCAGCTGGAACTGATGAATTATGGCGAGACCTATCCTCAAATGATCCTCAGTCTTTCCACGCAGATTGTGTTCCAGCTGATTCGGGATATGAATGAAGACTACATGAAAACCTTTGAAAAGAACGGCAGGACATCAACGACATTAGCAATCTTATTTATCTAAGTCCTTATCATTTGAGCAATATCCGGCTGGAGAAGGCAAAAGAGCTCCTGGAAAGCAGTTAAGCGGGTATTCAAGGAGTACACGGGACAGATTCCTTACCGGTACCGATAGATGATATCGCCAGGCAATGCGGTTTTGTAAATCAGGGGCATTTTGTGGTAGCCTTCAAACGTAGTACAAAACTATCGCCATTCGAGTACAGGAAAATACATGCGAAAAAATAAAACAAACCGGTCTTCATACTGTTCACCGGCACGGCGGACAGTATTTTTTATGTAAAAAAGACCTGCGATAAAAAGAAAGCACTTTTAAGAAAACATACGATACTTTTAAAAAATCAAATGCTTTTGCGGCATGTTAACATAAATTAGGTCCTGAAGCATATGGGTTGGATGTGAAAAAAAAGCAGGAATTTCCGCCATTATAGCACTTATACTGATCTTGGTTTTACTTCCGTCCGGCTGCGGCGGCTGCCTTGCTTCAGGGCTTAGGAACGATGACAAAACGGCGGCGGGGCAAAGCAAAAAACCCGCCGGAGACAACGGCTCTAGTTCTGCATGGGAGGAAACATAAGAAATAATAAATATGAAAGAAGGGTGGTATGCCGCAGCCGGAAGGCATTCCCGACAACCATTTCATCTTAAGGATAAAGCCGATGGTATGCTGAAGAAAAAAGTGCTCCCTTCACCGTATACCGATTCAACTCCTATTTCGCCGCCATGGGCCCGGACAATCTCTTTGCATATTGCAAGCCCCAATCCGGTACCCCCGATTTTTCTGCGGTCATCGTTATCTATCCTGTAAAATTTCGTAAACAGCTTGTCCTTGGCATCATCCGGTATTCCCAGCCCGTGGTCGGTAACACTGACTTTTACCTTCCCATCCTCTGCAGCCAGGTCCACCCTTATTTCTCCTCCATTGGGAGAGAACTTGATTGCATTGGACAGAAGATTGGACAATACCTGGATCATCTTGGGTCAATTGAAAAGGTAATTTCCGCTTTGCAAAAGTAAATTCAACAGAAGCTGTATCGTCGGGCAAGATCAGCGTTTTGACTGGTTTTAGATTAGTTTATTTGGACAAATTTTAGATGCTTTTCAGTCAATAATAGGTTAAAATATAGGCTAGAGGAGCAAAGCCAACCCTTTTATGAGCATAACAAAACAGAGGTATGGAAATTAACTAACTT
>JBLNDG010000023.1:0-8214 GCA_050261415.1 Caulobacteraceae bacterium
GACTCCTATGTTAATGTAGTGGGCGGAATTAAGCTGAATGAGCCTGCTGCCGACCTCGGGGTAATTGCTTCTATAGCATCAAGCTTCAGGGACAGAGAGATTGATGAAGGTACTGTAATAATCGGCGAAGTAGGGCTTGCCGGAGAAGTAAGGGCGGTAAACTTCATGGAGAAACGGATAAATGAAGCAGCCAAACTCGGATTTAAAAGGTGTGTTGTACCGCATAATAATTTAAAAATGCTCAGCGGCAAATTTGAAATAGATGTTGCAGGAGTTTCAAGCGTAAATGAAATGCTTGATATTGTATTAGGAGGTAAGTAAATGAGGGACGAAGCAAACAGGGATGATGGCCTTCTAAGCTGTCTTAAGATGGTAGCACCAGGCACATCACTCCGGGAAGGCCTTGAAAGCGTTTTGAAAGCCAAAACCGGAGGCCTTATCGTGATTTCGGACAGCAAGGAAATAATGTCGCTTGTTGATGGGGGATTTAATATCAATGCGGACTTTTCGCCGGCATATCTTTATGAACTTGCAAAAATGGATGGCGCAATCATACTCAGCCGGGATGCAAAAAAAATATTATATGCAAACACCCAGCTTATACCTGACCCGTCGATACCTTCATCAGAAACCGGCATAAGGCACAGGTCGGCAGAAAGGGTCGCCAGGCAGACGGGGGAGCTTGTCATATCTATTTCTCAGAGGAGAAACATTATAACCATATATAAAGGTTATTTAAAATATGTTCTCAAGGACCTGAGCATAATTCTGTCAAAAGCTAATCAGGCGCTGCAGACGCTGACCAAATACAAATCCGTACTTGACAGAACTTTGGCCAACCTTGGGGCTTTGGAATTTGATGATATGGTTACATTGCTTGACGTTGTAGTAGCAGTACAAAAAATAGAGATTGTAATTAGAATAGTAAGCGAGGTAGAAAGATACATATATGAACTGGGAAGCGAAGGCAGGCTTGTGAGCATGCAGTTGGAAGAGCTGGTACTGGGGGTGAAGGAAGAGGAAATACTGCTGGTCAGGGATTATCTCCCCAAAGAGGAGGCCAAGAATTACAAGGAAGTAATTAGGACCCTGAGGAACCAATCCTCTGATGACCTGCTGGATCTTTCACTTGTTGCAAAAATTATGGGGCTTGGCAATAATATCAATACTATGGATTTGCCGATATCAACAAGAGGATTCAGGATACTCAACAAGATTCCAAGATTGCCCATGAACATCATCGAAAATCTTGTATTGTATTTTGATAAGCTGCAGCGGATTCTTGGAGCCTCTGTAGAGGAACTGGACGATGTGGAAGGCATAGGAGAAGTAAGGGCCAGAATTATAAAAGAGAACCTGAAGAGAGTCTATGAGCAGATACAGACCGAAAGACATCTTTAAATAATGGTAAAACAAAATCCTGTTAACTGTCTTTACGATAGCTAACAGGGTTTATTTATCTCTTAGAAAAGATTGTATATACCTAAGGTGTGCATCTTTTCGTACTCCTTCAGGAGTACGTCATACATATTGATATCCAGTACATTGCATAAAGCTGCTATATAGAAAAGATTATTGCCCAGTTCCTTCTCTATTACATCCCTGCAATTGTTACAAAGGTTTCCCTTGAGATGAGTATCCATGTAATTTTTAAGGTCCTGCAAAGATACTTCTTCGGTGTAGTTTTGTTTTTTTGAATTGACTTCAATACACCCGCAGGATGTGACTGCTTTAACCACAGCCCTATTGACTCTGGCTTGTGACTCCTGATACTTTGTCAGCACGTCAAGTATGCTTTTATGACGGATCAGGAGTTCCCCGACGCTGTCCTGGAAGTGATCGTAAAGCAAATCTTTCATTATGTATCACTCCTAAATAATAGTAAACATAAAATGTACTATAAGTTTATGGAAACAACTAATAGTTATGATTAAACTTGAATTCCATACAACTGCTCTATACACTAATTATAAATATCTGGAATTGCAATGTCAATTTATAATTGAAATATGGACATTCTATTAATCTAATTAAATAGTGGAAGCATTGTCATATATTGGTAATTTATAATCAACTTTTTAATTAGGAGGTAAATTATGTTTAATATAGGTGATAAAGTTGTATATCCACGCTATGGGGCTGGTATAATAGAGGCTATAGAGGAAAAGGAAATACTCGGGGGTAAGTGCAAATATTATGTTCTAAGGATACCTCTCGGTGACATGCGGGTAATGGTGCCGATAGAGAACATAGAGGCATATGGAATAAGGAGCATAATACCCTTTGATAAGGTAGAAGAGGTTTTCAGTATTTTATCTTCCGGACCAAGCAATATGAACAGGAACTGGAGCAAGAGATACAGAGAAAATGAGGTAAAGATAAGGCATGGGGATATATTTGAAATTGCCGAAATTGTAAAAAACCTCACTATAGCTGACAGGGACAAGAAGCTTTCTACGGGTGAAAAGAGAATGCTGGAGACGGCGAGACAGATTTTAATAAGCGAACTAATGCTTGTCCTGAACAAATCTATGGAAAAAGTGGAAGAAGTTACTGAAAGCCTAATAAAACATAGTCATAAAGCCGAAATATAATAATATAATATATGATTTGCTTAAAAAATAATATCAATGGTTGTTTTTTATAGCTGCTAAATTTGTTATAATACAATTGGATTATAATTGCTTAAAAAGTACCAAAATGGTTATACTTAATACAGGAGGTGAACTTATTGATAAGAAAATTTTTTGTTTGGGTGTTAATGATTTTAGGAGTTGCTTCGGGTTCAGAAATTACTTATCTTTTAATTAACTATTTGCATGTAACTGAGATTTTCGGTTATAGTGTGTCAGGGACTAACCTTATTGTGTATCTATTGCTTGGTGGGGCTATCGGCGGAATAATATTTTATTTAATATCATCTTGGCTGATAAATATTGGTAAAGAGTCTACCTTTAAAGTGGAAAGGATGCTCCAGCGAATTCCTGCCAGTGAGATAATCGTAGGTGCAATGGGCCTCATTATTGGCCTTATAATCGCTTACCTTATAAGCAGTGGCCCGATAAAGCTGATTCCTTTCGCTTGGCTTGGCACTTTACTTTCGATAATTATTTATATACTTTTAGGTTACTTGGGTATTAGTATATCCGTCAAGAAGAGAGAAGATTTATTCGGTGCACTTTCCCCGTGGCGAAGAACCATGCAAAAGGACAAAGACAGGACGATAGCTAAGGTAGAAAACTCAGTGCAGCCGAAGATACTGGATACAAGTGTTATAATAGACGGAAGAATAGCAGACATATGCAAAACGGGCTTTATTGAGGGGCCGCTTATAATACCGTCTTTTGTACTTGAGGAACTCAGACATATTGCCGACTCATCCGATGCGCTTAAAAGGAACAGAGGCCGGAGAGGCTTGGATATACTGAACAAGATACAAAAAGAGCTGGAAATAAATGTTGAGATTATTGAGAAGGATTTTGACGAACTGTCGGAAGTTGACACCAAGCTTTTAAAGCTTGCGCAATTCATGAACGGCAAGGTTATAACCAACGACTATAATCTTAATAAAGTTGCAGAGTTCCAGAGGGTTCCTGTTCTGAACATCAATGAACTTGCAAATGCAGTTAAACCCGTTGTGCTCCCAGGAGAAGAAATGGTAGTTCAGGTTATCAAGGATGGTAAGGAATTTGGTCAGGGAGTCGCATACCTTGATGATGGAACTATGATAGTAGTTGACGGAGGAAAACGCTATATAGGAGAAACCATAGAGGTTGTAGTTACAAGCGTACTCCAAACTGCTGCTGGAAGAATGATATTTGTGAAGCCGAAATCAGCTATTGATAAGGTATCATAACACCCAAAAGTACATTAACATCATTAACGAGTGTAAAACCATGAACTTCAACGCAGTTAACAAGTTGGAGTCATGGTTTTTCCATATCATAATATCTGAGAGGATTGTGATCACTATGAATACTGCTGTCATTGTTGCGGCAGGCAGAGGAACGAGAATGGGAGCCGGAATAAACAAGCAGTTTATTCCTTTGCTTGATAAGCCTGTTTTGGCTCACACACTGGCTGCATTTCAGAAAAGCAGCGGAATAGACAGTATAATACTCGTTGCCGGGAAGGATGAACTGCAGTTCTGCAAGAAACAGGTACTGAACGCATATGGGTTCGCCAAGGTGGACAAGCTGGTGGAGGGTGGAAGCATAAGACAGGAATCCGTGTATAACGGGCTTTTAGAAGTTGATAAAAGAAGTGAAATAGTACTTATCCATGACGGTGCAAGACCTATAGTCAAGCAGGAGCTGATAAACAGGTGTATTGAAGGAGCAAAGGCTTATGGTGCAGTATCTGCAGGTGTTCCTATCAAGGAAACTGTAAAAATGGTAACCAGGGACCATTGCGTAGAATATACCCCAAATCGTGAAAACGTTTGGGTGACTCAGACTCCTCAAGCATTTAAACTTGAAATAATCATGAGCGCTCATGAAAATGCAAGGAGAAAAGGAATTATCGGAACCGATGATGCATCTCTTGTTGAGTGTGGAGGGTCAGTTGTCAGAATGATAGAGGGTTATTATGAAAATATAAAGATAACCACACCGGAAGACCTTATAACAGCTGAGACGGTATTACGGACAATTGAACTGTAATCTCCCGATGGAGATACAGGAATTTTGAAGCTAAACTGTTAAAATATGAAGGAATATGTCAAAATATGTGGAATAATATAATAACGGCAGCCTGGCAGGTTATGGTATAAGCTGCTGAAATACACATGTTTGGAGGTTATTTTATGGCAATAGCGTGGAGGGAAGACCTCAGCATAGGGGTTGAAAAAATTGACAGCCAGCATAAGGAACTGATAAGCAGGATAGACGGGTTATTTGAGGCTTGCAACAAAGGCAAGGGGAAAGAAGAAGTAGTAAAAGTAATAGATTACCTTGGAGATTATGTGATAGTTCATTTTTCTGATGAGGAAGAACTTCAGAAAAAGTATGGGTATCCCGAATATAACAGCCATAAGAAGATGCATGCACAGTTTATCGAGGATTTCAAGGGATTGAAGGGGCAGCTTGAGAAGGAAGGTGTAACACCTGCACTGATAATACAAATGAACCGCAAGCTTCTTGACTGGCTGCTTAATCATATAAAGAAAGTAGATAAGCAGTTGGGAGTATTCCTAAAGGACAAAATGTAAAGAGTAATATTAACAGCCATGTATAGTTATATTGATATACATGGCTGTTTTGCTAGCATTTGAATTCAATGTAAAATGTTTAGTGCAAAACATAAAGATAGTGTATATTATAATTATAAGATAAAAATCCTAATGCATAATGCCAAGAGGTGATGAAATTGACTGGCAGACTGCAAATAATTCAGGGAGATATAACGACATTGAAGGTTGATGCCATTGTAAACGCAGCAAATAATACTCTGCTCGGGGGCGGTGGCGTGGATGGAGCCATACACAGAGCTGCAGGCCCGGAGCTTCTCAAAGAATGCAGAACCCTTGGGGCCTGCCCCACAGGTGCGGCAAAAATCACAAAGGGCTATGACCTTCCGGCAAGCTATGTTATACATACTGTGGGGCCTATATGGAGAGGCGGCGGCAGTAATGAAGATATATTGCTTGCGGATTGCTATAGAAATTCACTGCTCCTTGCTGTAAAAAACGGGGTAAAGACTATTGCTTTTCCTTCCATAAGCACCGGAGCATACGGTTTCCCTGTTGAAAGGGCATCAAGAATTGCAATGAAAGAAATTATAGATTTTTTAAAAGGGAATGATAGTATAGAGAAGGTTATTATGGTTTGTTTCGGTGATAAGGCATTTCAGGCATATAATAATTCAATGAAGGAGTGTATATGATGTTCAGGATAGGAAACGGATATGACGTACACAGGCTTGCAGAGGGACGGAAGCTTATTCTGGGCGGTGTGCACATACACTATGAAAAAGGACTGCTGGGGCATTCCGATGCCGATGTGCTTGTTCATGCCATCATGGACGCGCTGTTGGGAGCCTGCGGTGAAAGGGATATAGGAAAACATTTTCCAGATAATGATGATTCTTATAAAGGAATATCAAGTCTTTTGCTATTGAAAAAAGTAAAGGAAATAGTAAGCTCCAAGGGGTATGGGATTGGAAACATAGACAGTATCATTGTAGCGGAAGCCCCCAAGGTTTCTCCTTATATAGATGAAATGAAGAAGAATATTGCAGAGATACTTCAAATGGATGCGGCGGATATCGGTATAAAGGCTACGACAACAGAAGGCTTGGGCCCTGCCGGACGGAAAGAGGGAATTGAAAGTTATGCGGTTGCTGCAATTTACAAGCTTAAAAATGAATGATTGCTGTTTGGGAGGCAAATATGAGATATAGCGGCTATTATATTCCTACACTTAAGGAGGCTCCGCAGGATGCCGAAGCCCTGAGCCAGAAGCTTTTAACAAGGGCTGGCTATGTAAGGAAGCTTTCTCCGGGTGTTTTTACCATGCTTCCTGTAGGACAGCGGGTGGTAGGTAAACTGGAGGGCTTGTTAAAAGAAACTCTTAACGCCTGCGGAGGTTTCGAAATCAGTACTTCCGGCAATTCGGGCGATACGAAAGCCATAATCAGGCAGTTGGGGGAGGATATAATCTCTTATAAGGAGCTGCCCAGAATCTTTTTCGAACTGAAGAATATAAACGAGGACAGTATAAGGCCAAGGCTCGGCATGCTTGTACCCAAGGCTTTCAGAAGTGTAAACGGTTTCGCTTTGGCTTCAGACTCAAATGATATGGAGAGTGCGGCAGCCAGACTGGCAAATGCTTTTTACGGATTTTTCGGGAAAATGGACTTGAAGGTCATAAGTACAGAAGATTTATCAACGGACTACTGTGGGAAAAAAGATGTTGTCTTCATTGCATCCTTTAGCAGTGGGGAGAAAACTATGGCAAGCTGCGGGACATGTGGTCATTCTGCGCTTCTTGATTCATTCCCCTGTAAAAGCAAACAAATAAAAGATTACGCTGAACAGGACAGAAACGGGCGCATGGAGCTTAAAAAGCTTCATACTCCTAATGTCAGGACTATTGATGAGCTTTGCAGGTATCTCAACTGCAATTCCGACAGATTTGCCAAGACACTTCTATACAGGGCAGATGGGAAACCTGTTGCAGCTTTGGTAAGAGGGGACCGGGGACTTAGCGAGGCAAAACTGAAATCGCTGTTGTGCTGCAGGGAGCTTACTATGGCCGATGAACAGACTGTGAGGGAGCTTACCAAAGCAGAGGTTGGTTTTGCAGGACCGGTTGGCTTGCAAGTTATGAAGGTTGTCGATAATGAGGTCTGCAGCATGAGTAATTTCATAGTGGGGGCCAACGAAACAGATTACCACCTTGCAAATGTTAACGTGGGAAGAGACTTTGTACCTGATATTACAGGGGATATAAGGAGTATAAGCGGAAACGACAGCTGTGGCATTTGCGGAGGGAAGTTGTGTTTGGGAAATGGTATTGTACTGGGTGGTATTTACAAGCTTGATAAAGACTCCATGAAAACACTGGGAGTAAGTTATAGGAATGCAGAGGGCAGACAGGAAGCAGCAGAGGGATTGCATTTTGATATTAACCTTTATTCCCTACTGTCGTTGATAATAGAGAAAAACAGCGGTGAAACCGGAATCATTCTGCCGGAAATTATTGCACCTTTTAACATAGAGGTAATTGTCGTAAACCCAAAGGACGAGCTTCAGCTGCAGAAAGCTGAAGAAATCTATAATAAGCTAAAAAGCAACGGGATTGACGTTCTTTTTGACGACAGAAATGAAAGGGCCGGGGTCAAGTTCAAGGATAACGAGCTATTGGGCATTCCCGTAAGAATAACTGTGGGTAAAAGAATTACTGAGGGGATAGTTGAATATAAGGCCAGATCAGGTGAAACTATAGAGATATCCGTTGAAGAAGCAATGAAAAAGGCAGGTGTATAGCATGTTCATGTTTAAAGGTAAAAGAAGCGGCGGCAGATACACCTTTGCATCAATATTAATAGTACTGGTGGTGTTGTACGGTTTTAAGTTCACACTTTCTCAAAAGCATGTAGAATATCCCGATAGGATACATTATAACGGCGCCAGTTATCAGTATGAGGAAACAGTCAGAAAATCCCCGACCGGATTTGTGCGCAAGAAGGGTGTATGCGACGAAGGGTTTATCA
>JBLNDG010000024.1:0-10690 GCA_050261415.1 Caulobacteraceae bacterium
ATGCACACCAATGTTACGGCATATCAGGCAGCAGAAAGCAGCTGTAAAGGCTTTACCGAAGACATGGACAATCTCATGGATATACTGGATTTAAAACCTGCAGGACATGGCTTGCTAAGAAATATATATAGGAAATAGGGGGACGGACAACGATGGCTTATTACAAAAAGAGCAGAACATACAACATAAAGAAATCTGTGCTTTTAATTATAGGCTTTGCTTTTTCTATATTTATAATATTTTTGGGATACTTTTTATACCTCAACATGACAGTATCCGGGAAAGCTGCAACAGAAGGAAATGGTACCATTATTGCGAAGGAAAAAACAATGAATATATTACGTGCAAAATGCAGCATGGGTCCTGGCGAGATATTAGATATGAGCAAGGTTGAACTGATAGAGGTGCCCGTAGATTTAGTACCGGCAAATGCAATCGTAAGTATATCCGGAATAAAGAATACACGATTACGAAGAGCAATAGTTGAGAAGGAGTTTATTAAATCCGGAGATTTGATGCCCGAGAATGCTTGGTTCGAGGATGGGGACAGACTTATTGAACATAACTTTGCAGAAGGAGCTATTCCGGCTTCTGCTGCAGGCGGTTCCATTATAGATATTAAACTTTTCAAAGCTGGAGAAGAGGATAAGGTGGTTATATCCAAAGCAACAGTAATAAGCAGAAATGGAAACTTGTTATCCTTTTATCTTAACCCCGTTGAACAAGAGTACTTGAAAGAATCAGCATCAGAAGGAATGCTTTTTGCAGTACAATATATAGACGAATCGCAGAATACAAGCGGTGTTACATATATTCCGGCTTATGAACATGGAAAGAGGGAAAGAAAATGAGAGGAACCAGAGGCAAACTGATTACGGTGTTCAACCCATACAAACATGGAGCTGGAAGTACAACAATTGCCAACGGGTTAGGCATATGTCTTGGGTATTATACAGGGAAAAAGGTTCTTCTGGTTAATAAATCCGGCTGTTGGAGTTCTATGGAACGGTTTATAGAGGGAGATATCCATGTACAGTATACGATTGATAATCTGAAGGTCTACAACAGCAGTATAAAGGGAAACACAATAAAGACCTATGCAACAATGATAAATGAGAATCTGTATATGGTTGCGGGTTCAACAATAAGCAATGAAGCAGAAAGACATGATTATGATTTTGAAGAGAGATTTATAGAGGAAAGTGTCAAAGCCTTTGATATTGTAGTAGCAGATGTGCCGTCGGGAGTTAAATATGAGAACGCAAAGTATATAGAAAAGGCAGACATTATAATAGCTGTGGTTAAATACAATGAAATAGATCTTGATGATATATATGAAAGTGCCGGAATGTCCAATATAAGGGACTGCCTTAGCCGCGACAATACGCATATAGCAGTGAACTTTATGGATAAGGATTGGGATATGCCAAAAGAGACTGAAAGGTTAAAAAAGAAATACGGTTTAGGGGAAACATATGGGTTTGCATATGACGGCAGTGTAATCAACGCATGCTGCAAGAAAAGAAAAATGTACAGCTACCTGTGTGAAGAACTGGGCAGTGAGAATAATATTTTCCCGCAGCAGTTAAAAGAGTTTACAGACATGCTCATGGGAAAATTAGGCTGCTGCAGCATTGAAAAGCATAAAAAGGGAATTTTCGATTTCCTTTTAAGAAGCAGGAGGATATAGCATAATGCTGCAGACAAATGAATGGAAATATAATAAACAAAATGTAGACAGGCTAAGTCACTATCTTGAGTTTGATTCCTTTTACAAACAAATCGAAAAGAATATTAACGATTTCTTGCATAAGCCCCCGGAAACCAATCAAGAGGCAGAAATAATCAGGATACTGAAGGATTATAAGGAAAACTCAACCAAGGGTGATAATGAATCAAGAAAAGTAATGAAAGAACATATCAGAACCCTCCTGCTAAACGGTTTCACCGTTTATGAGATCAATGATGCGGGTGAGCCTGTAAATAACCTCTTGTACGAGAAAGTATACATTAGTGATAATAATTCATTTATTGAGTATATTATACCTTTCGAAAAACCGGAGCAGCTCACGCCAGTTGAGAAATTCGAAATTATTTTATATAAAAACAGCAAGAAAAGTGTTTCCGGGATGGATAGTGCTTTCAAGGAAGTTCTTCGGAAGTATCCATTTTACCATAAGGTGAGAGAACTAAATGACTATATAAGTAATAACTACGAGTATGATGAAAGTGATATTGCTGATATTTATAACAGGGAGAATGTACACCTCACTTTTAGAGATAAGGTTGAGGTGCTTACACAAAGGATATATGAAGAGGTTTATGGACTCAAATCACTTGACATGCTTGCATATAGCGATGTAAATGAAGTAGGCTTTTCATACAGCGGGGAGTATGTGTACTGTTGGTGTGATATAAAAATATGGCTTAGCTTTATAAAGCTTAGTGAAAACCAAGCGAGGGTTGTACAGGATAAAGCAATAAGCTTTGATAAAAATATAGGTCAACTTGATATTTCTAATCCTGAAAAGCTGTGCCATCGTGCTGATGGGGCAAGAATAACAGTTACACAGTTCCCTTATTCCTCAGCCAGAAACATTTGCATCAGAAACTTCAACCAGAGCCATTCTTCCTTCGGCGAGCTTATACAATTGAACAAACTGAGGGCTCTAATGGTAGCCATGGTGAGAATGGGCAAGTCAATATGCATGCAGGGGGGACTTGGAACAGGGAAAACCACTACAATGGAGGTCATGTTTGAAATACTTGATGATTACCTGCACATAGGTCTGGTAGAGGATTATTTCGAGCAGCACATAATGAAAAAATATCCTTATAAGAGAGTTGTTGAATTGCAGTCAATAAACAGCAAGACTCTGCATGATGCTGTGAAAACAATCCTGAGAATGTCAATAGATGTTGCAGGTCTGGGGGAGTGCAGGGACGGCAATGCCTTATATGCTTTTATTCAACTGGTACAATCTGTTTCAGTGGCTGCCTGGTTCACTACTCACATCAACAGACCCGAGACGACAATACCACGGCTCAAGAACCTTGCCATGTCAACCGGAATATACAGCACTGAGCAATCTGCGGTCATGGATCTGATTCACAATATAAATATAATATTTCAGCATGAAATTATTGATAATAAAAGACAAATAACAAAGGTGGTTGAAGTCGAACCTCTTGTAGAAACACACTTTGCATATGGAGATAACCTAACCATGGATACAGAACTGGAAAGACTGGAGAAGCTTTATTACATACAGCATATCCAGAACAATACCTCAAATATGTACAGGCTGAACACTTTAATGGAGATACGGGATGGGGAATTGAAATTTGTTAATTACCCAAGTCAACGGCTAATAAATGATGCTAATAGGAATAAATCGAATATGGAATATTTGAATAAACTGCTGGAGATTATGGAAGCGGATATTAAAAGTCCATGCATCCGGTAATTGTAGGTGATATTTATAGTGAAAAATTATTCGGCTGAAAAATCTGATTATATAAATTATATGAAGCAAAGGTTCCCGGAGTATTTGTACAAGGGGTTTAATAACCGGCTTAGCTTTTTAAATCAGCGTTCTCCGCAGGAAAATACTACAACCAGTATAAAGCTCGCAGCAGGTTTTATACTGGCTTCGGTAATTTATTTAGTCGTAGCAAGCTACCTGATAAATGCATTATGGTATCACAATATTTTGATAATATCAGCTGCAGTATTATTTTTTATCATTTTGAGGGAGTCATATTTTGAATCCCAGGAAAAAAGCATAAAGGAGAATCTGCCGAAGCTGATCAGAAAAATACTGCACTATTATACCCACTACAATAAAAACATTGTGGCAGCGCTGCAGGAAACCGAGAAGAGGTGTCCAGTCAACATGAGGATATTTGTGATTAAAATTAGAATGGCTTTGGAATCTGAAGATTACGAGCATGATATTGATGAGCTTAAAGAAAATATGCCTTCTATTTGGCTGAAAATGCTTTGCGTTCTTATGCTTATAGCAAAGAGGCAGGGAGTTAAGGACTTTGAAGGAGATTCAAGCAGTATTGGTTATGAAAAAGATCCGATCAGTTTAAACCTGCAAAAGATGATAAAAATGATAAATTTTATAAACATTGAGCAAAAACAAAACACTGCAAAACTGATAGGCTACCAGATAGGATGCTTTTTAACCCCCTTTGTGACACTTCCTGTGGTATCCCTTTACTATTCCAAGCTGGACAAGCTTATGAACCTGGGAAACCCGTACGGAGATATTACAGCGCAGACTCTCGCTGCGGTGCTGCTTTTTTCAGGCAATGCCGGGGCATTGTATATACACTGGCTTAGAAAGATGCAGTACTAATTGGAAGAAGGTTTGTTATGAGAACAATAAATGTAATTAGTGTAATAGCCGCTTTAATCGCATTAATAGCGTTACTCTATATAATTATGCAGTATATGTATTATATCAAGGTAATAAAGCTCTACAACAGCAGTGATTATTACAGGCAATATTTGAAAAGGCAAATACAGAGCTTTTACCCCCTGGTACCCAAGTGGGGCAGTAAAAGATACATAGGTATCGGAAGAATAATTACTGAAGCCGGCTGGGGGCTAAGTGTCGAAGAAATATATATAATTAAATATTTGTTATTGATTGTAACATTTGTCCTTTTGGTTGGGATCAAAGCAACAAACCTGAGTCTCGATATAGAAGGCATAAAAGAAAACATGCACTATAAAAAAGTTGTGATGGACACTCTTACCAAGGATACGAAAGAAAATACACTAAAGGAAAAAAGGCTGGTTGAATATTTTTATGAAGATGCTAAAGAAAAAAATGTGTTTTCGCTTGCTAATAGCGCAGACGAATTTCCGGAGTATATAGTAAACATGCTAAAACAGAAAGGGTGGGGATATCCGGATGAAGATACGGAGACGACTGCATGGAAAATATACTATAAAATAATGGATATTTATCATGCAGAGAACAGTAAGTCAAGCTACATGGTAATACTTATAGCTTCTATAGCAGCCTTTCATATTCCGGAGTCTGTGGCCAAACTGAAAATAAAACTCATAGCCGAGAAGAAAAACTGGGAAGTGAATAATCTCGCTATAGTATATTCAGTATTCGGGTGCATGCCCCCATACTCTGTTGAGAACATAATTGACAATATGGTTATGGCTGCCGATGTTTTCAAGAATACAATCATCAGATTAAGGGACGGAATAAAGGATGCCAAGGGAGAGCATATATACAGCGAAATACTTGAACAGGTAGAAAATGAGGAGTTATATGAGCTGATAGAAAATATGCAGTTCAATAGTGAGATCGGTCTGGTAAATACCATAAAAAATATAGACGAAATGATTGAGCATAACATCGAGAACATAAAGGTTATTAACATATACAGGAGGGACAGCAAGAATCTGTATTCAATGATACCTGCGGTAATTGTCCTTACGATAGCATTATTATATGCCGCGTATGGAATAGTCCCACTTGCAAATCCTATGGAAGCCATGAAATTGTTAAACCAATAAGTATAAATTCAGAAAGGGGGATATATAATGCAGGACTTTTATCCGGCTATTCTTAAATTTGCCATTGTTGCAGCTTTGGCACTGGCCTTTATTGGGGTTACTTATTTACCTCAGCAGGAGGCACAGACAGTTATGGGGGATAATATGAAAAAAGCATTATCTTCAGTAAAAGAAATAATAGATGAAGATGAATTGATTGATGCAGCTGATGTGATTGCAGAAGTAAATGAGAAATGTGATGGCGAGAATTCTATAACAATATATGTTACTATTGGCTCTGTTACCGATATTTTTACAGATAGTACTACATCAACAAGTGGACATACAATAGAAACTATTTGTACTGCTGGAGAATATAAAAGACAAGAAACTGGTAGTACAATTATATTCACTAAGCAATAATGTTATTAAATATATAAGCAGTAGGGCTTATCCTTACTGCTTATATATCATTCTGTATTAAGAAGGCGATATTATGGAGGATTTTTATCCTGCGATTATTGTGTTGATAATTCTTACTTATTTCACTCTTTGCGTCGGCCTGTCCTATAGCTATGATATTGTGCAGCAGGATGTGGAGAACATTGTATTTCAGTATACTCAGATAGCGGCAAAAAAAGGGATAATGTACCAGTCGGTTTATGACGAAATGATAAGTAGACTAGATAAATATGGCAGTTTTACTCCTTATATCAAGGCAGAAAAGTTTTCTGACGGTTCTATATATACGCTTGAGGGGAAACAAGTGCTGGACATTGACTTAAGGGAAGAAGGCTATGACTTGCTGACGATAACTGTAGTATACGATAAAAAACATCCTGTGAACCTGGTATACTCCCTGAATTTTTTTATGCTGCCTAACGGGAAGGATTATGATATCAGGTTATTTGGTAAGGCTTGTGTAGCATTGTTCTAAGGAGGGTATCAGCTTGAAATCTCTTTATATGGGCCTTATATTGATTTTCTGCTTTACAATGCTAAATTTCAGCGGGATGGGGATAGACAATCTGGATCTGGTTTCGGAAAGATACAAGCGGGCTCTGGATGCAGGGGCATATGCGGCAGCCAAACATCAATCATATTCAACCGCCGAATATCTGGAAGGTTATAGTTCCGGCTTCGGCACAGGGACAGAACATATGAACAACCTGCCCTTGAATCCTGATGAATCATTAGAATGGTTTTACAGAGTGTTCTATAGAAACTTAGGTATAGAAGAAGACAAAGATATGCAGGAAAAACTGAAAAGCTACATTTCTATGAAGACGGTTGTGAGCTTTGACCGGATACTTATCGCAGACAGTAACGATAATTGGATAGTCGGCAAAACATACGATATTGAACATAACGGAGCTTTATATAGATTTACATTGTCAGACCAGGTCCTGAATTTAGCAACAGGAGAGTGGCGAAAAGATACTGATTTCGGAATTACACCAGAGACAAGAAAGATATACGTTAATTCTTTTATCAAAAGAGAAATAGATAGAGCAATCAATACAAGAGCAAATTTTGAAAGTAATAAGTATTATGATGTGCCTATCGCCTATAATGATTTCAATCCTAAATCAGATGGGATCAAAGGAGTAAATTTCATTGTATTTGCTGAAGGGATGCCTTTACCTTCGTTTAATCCGAATTCTAAGAATAGAAAGTTTTACGCCTATGGAATTGGCGGTAGTGAAATAACAAGAGCAAGGTGAGTAACGAGTAAACCTTTGAGGTAATCGAATAAAGCAGGTGCGGTTGCCACTCTCCTGATGGAGGTGGTGCTTATGAGTACATATGAGGCATTGTCTTTAATGATAATGTTCTCGGTGCTAGTATTAGCACTAGTGGGCTTAAAAAAGAAGTAACCGCCCTGCTAGACCCAGAGCGGTTATAGATTAACTATACTGTTTTGGGCAACCGCACTTGCGGTACGATTACCTGATACATATTATAACACAATTGCAAAAAATGTAAACACACAATCTTCGTTCGAGTAACTTAAGTGCATGACAATATAAAGGGGGTAATACAATGTTGAACAAATCGATTATTATGGGCAGGCTTACAGCCAATGCAGAAACAAAGGTCTTCGACGAAAAGAAAAGGGTATCCAACTTCACTTTGGCGGTTGACAGGGATTATCTAGACAATGACAATAACAGGCCTACTGATTTTATCCAGATTGTTGCATGGAACCTTCCGGAAAAATTTGTGGCAAAATACCTCAAGCAGGGTGAACTTGTTTCGGTTGAAGGAAGGCTTCAAAGCAGGAAATATGAAAAAGGGGAGGTACACTACGTAACAGAGCTTTTTGCGGATAATGTGTACCCGACATACTTTAAAAAGAGCGAATAGGATGAAGCAATGAAAGCATTAGTCAGGCACTTAAGTTATACCAATAATAAATATTCACAGGAGGAGGATTGCAAATGAAAAGGATTATTTCAATAGTTGTTACAGGAGCATTTATATATTCATCATTATTTGGCTCTGTGTGTGCAGAAGCTGGTTCGCCCGGCAAATTTAAAGATATAAAGGACTCAGACTGGTTCGCAGAGGCAGTTGGCAAGATGAGTGCAATGGAGATAATCGACGGAATGCCGGGAGGCAACTTCAATCCGCAGGGGCAAGTGACCAGGGCGCAGTTTATAAAAATGCTTGTACAAGCTATGGAATACAAGAAGGTTGATGCTGTATCATTTACAGACCTTAAGCCCTTCCTCACGAGTAAACCCCACTGGGCATGCGTGTATATAGAGACAGCTTTACGGAATGGAGTCATTGTAAAGGATGAAATAGGTGATAATTTCAACCCGGACGTACCTATAACAAGAATAGATATGACTATGATGATGGCAAGGGCATTGAAGCTGCAGCCGTCCACCGGTGAAAATCCTTTCGCTGATATGCCGGAAGCCAATGGCTATGCAACAAAATTGTATGAGGAATACCTCATAAGAGGCTCTTTAGAGGGCGGCAAGAGGTTATATAAACCGGAGGGACTGACAACCAGGGCAGAAGCAGCAGTCATTATATCAAGAATGGTGGAGTATAAGACGGATCAGGAGGGATACAAGTCAAAAATGGCAGCAGAAGATAACTATAACAGCCTGGTTGAAAGGATAAAGGCCGGTAACTATACCAAGGATGATCTGTCTCAAAAGAGCAAGATGGAGCTTGCAAAGCAGGCAGCGGACAAAGAGTATATTCCGGAGCCTATAATAAAGGTTGAATATAATCCTAATGAATATAGATATGCAAAAGCAACTCTTACCAATGCTGATGATTACAGCGACGATATTACTTTTAAGCGAGTGTGCACCAATTATGCTGATTTGAATAGAAGTGGTGGCGAAAACTATTATGGGAGATATAGAGAAGTCGACATGACAAGAATTATTACTGTTAAAGAAGCAAAGTCTAGCTTTGTTGAAATACCCAAAAGAAATGCGAAATTGGTTAATGGAAAGACCTTATACTATGATTTTGATTTTCCTACAGGTAAACAATTAACATACAAAATATATATTACCCGCAGCAAAACAACAAAAGTGATAGACATTGTATTAACCGTGCAATAGGCGGTGACTTATTTGAAACTGAAAAAACATATAGCATTTTTGCTTATAGCAGCAATTCTTTTTAATGTATTTCCTTTAAACGTATTTGCTGCTTATCCATATGGTGGTATATACGGCCGGGGTACTTATGCAGATCCCGTAGATTATATAAAAGTATATAATAATGAATTAAGGTACAACAATGGTATTTCTGAACCAACAGCAATGTTCTCAATTCTCGATCCTAATAAAAACACCCTCATAACAAGCTCTGATACAGCGCAAACTCTCAGCCTGTTTTTAGGTGATAAGGTAACCTTTAAGGATCTTAGTACACCTGGAAGCGGAGATAACTTAACAAAGTATGATTTTCAAATCACACATAGGGGAGCACTTGTAGCACAGTATTCTACAAGAGCAGATGTTGAAAAAGTCGAAGGCTTTACCTTTAATGATGTGGGAGAATATAACATATATCTTAATGTAATGGATGATACCCCCAAGGAAAAAACCGACTACTGGGGCAACTGGTCATATAATGGTTCCCATAAAGCAATCGGCGTAAACCCGGGGCCTACTTCTGGATCAGACGATGATTTCTATGGATATTGGTACTTTGTAGAAATAAAAGTAATAGTAAGCCCTCATACCCTTACAGAAACGCATTATGACATAGATACCGGAATGGAGCTGTCAAAGACTGTTTACAACAGCATTACCAGCTCTGAATATACTACCTATGCAAAGACTCCGCAGCAGCTCCCGGGATATACTTATATGGGTTCTAAGGCAGGTTATACATGGAGTGAAGCTGAATCATCCATTATGTCAGCTTCTACAGTTACAAGCAGGAAAGCAAAATACGGGTATATAAATTATGCTGAAAACAAAGGCAGCAACAATGCTTTTCATTGGTATTATTATCGTAAGTTACCCGGGTTGTATGCCGCCTTCGTCATAAAATATAGCGGAATAGATTATACGGACAAGGACCTTATAGTACAGAACCTTCCTATTACTGTTAACCTGCAAGACTTATCAGTAGGAGATAAAATAACCAATTGGTTATGGGAGTATAAAACTCCTGACATGCCTTCATTTGAGATATTCTCGAACATACAAAACCCTACTAAAGAGCTTGATGCAGAAAAAACCTATACCTTCAGGCTTACAGTGCAAAGTGCTGCTGAACAGAAAAGTATTGAGCATTATGTCGCTGTAAAAAGGGGTACTCCTGTGATTACAGGTGAGCCTCCGACAGCAATAATAACCGGTCCTTCTGAAAGAATGGCCGGAGAAAATATAACCTTCTCAGGCGGGAGTTCCTTCGACCCGGATGGCACAATCGTAAGCTATACTTGGAGCGTACCGGGTGCAAATGTAGTTACAAACGGTGGTAAAACTATTAAGGTATGGTATCCGGAGCCAGGGGAATATGACCTTTTCCTCACAGTAGTAGATAATGACGGTATGACCGGTGAGTGCATGGCAAATATTAAAATTATCCCTCCAATACCTACTGCTGCTATTGATATATCAGGCAAATTAAAGGAAAACAGAAAGGTTGCAGTAAGTGCAGAGAACAGTT
>JBLNDG010000025.1:0-40128 GCA_050261415.1 Caulobacteraceae bacterium
TTGGATTTCTCAACCATTTCCTCTATCCTTGCAGGATGTATTCTTCCATCAACTATAAGCTTTTCAAGCGCTACCCTCGCAACCTCTCTCCTAATTGGATCAAATCCAGATAAAATTACGGCTTCTGGTGTATCGTCAATTATCAAATCTATACCTGTTAACGTCTCCAATGTTCTTATGTTCCTACCCTCACGTCCTATGATTCTACCCTTCATTTCATCATTAGGAAGCGGAACGACGGACACCGTCGTCTCTGCAACATGATCAGCGGAACACTTTTGAATAGCATAAGACACAATTTCCTTGGCCTTTCTTTCGGCTTCTTCTTTAGCCTTTGTCTCAATGTCTTTCATCATTATTGCGGCCTCATGTCTGATCTGCTTTTCAATGTCATTTAGGAGAAGCTGTTTTGCTTCGTCTGATGATAAGCCCGATAATCTTTCAAGTTCCTCTACTTGTTTTTTGTAGAGTTCCTGTACTTCCTCGTGGGATTTTTGAATTTCCTTCTGTTTCTTAGCGATTGCTTCTTCTCTCTGCTCTATTGTTTCGACTTTCTTATCCAATAGCTCTTCTCTCTGTAGCAATCTTCTTTCTATTCGCTGTATCTCATTTCTTCTGTCACGCGTTTCCTTATCAAGTTCTGATCTCAGCTTGTGAACTTCTTCCTTAGCCTCAAGCACAACTTCTTTTTTCTTGGTCTCCGCTTGCTTTTCCGCTTCAGCAACAATCTTTCTTGACTGCTCCTCGGCGTTTTTAATTTTTGATTCAGCGATATATCTTCTAACCAGATACCCTACTAAAAAGGTAACCAGTGCTATTGCTGCATAAATAATAATATCTATAGTCTTTTCACCTCCTTGCTGTATTTATATAACGATTATCGGCATGGCTTCCACAAAACCTTTTTTCAAAACTATCATCTAACAAAAAAGAAAAATACTGTAAAAATGCATACTTTCAACTAATACACCATATCAAAATAATTCTATATCTTATACAAAATTTTGTCAAGTTATTGTGATTATTCAAACAATTGTTGTCCTTTTTGCATAATTCAATGAAAATTAGAACTATTTAGCCAATTTTTAATCATCTTCAAGCTGCAGCTCTGAAATTACTTTGCTGCATACATCCATTCCAAAACCCTTCCTGAAAAGGAAGTTATACAGCTTTGCCCTTTTCTCACGTCTGCTGCCTTTAATGCTTGCAGCTTTTTTCTCTGCCGCCTTTAGTGCCGAAGCATATTCATCAATTCCGGACTCATCAAGCTTTTGCAGGATTATCTCATTATCTATTCCCTTTTGGCTCAGTTTGTAGAAAAGGTTCCTGCGGCTGCAACCGGCTGTATCCTTTGTATATCGTATAAGGCTTTCTGCATAGCTTTCATCATTTATATATCCTATTTCTTTTAAATAGCACAATACCTTTTCTATTACAGCTTCCGGAAAATCCATTTCAGTGAGTTTTTTTCCAATTTCGTTTTCTGTCCTTGAAGAACGCACCAGCATTGATAAGGCAGTTTTTAAGGCACTTTTATATTGTATTATTTCCATTTTTTGATTAAATTCATCGTCGGGAATATTCATACCTTCGGAAAAATTAACCTCCTGCAATATATCCTTGTCAACAGAACCGTAATATTCTCCATCCACAAATATACTGCATCTTTTTTTATTCTTCTTCTGCTCTTCAATTTTTGTAATAATCATTTCAAAACCACAACCTTAATATATATATTGCTTTTTTATTAGAAACAGACCTCTATCTACTGATAGAGGTCCATAATATTTCTATTCAATTAAAATTCGTCTTCTGATACTCCATCGTTTTCAGATGTTGATTTAGCCTTTGATGCTCCCATATTAAAGAGTTCCCTTACTTTACTTTCAATTTCCTTAGTAAGCTCGGGGTTTTCTTTAAGGTATTGCTTTGCATTTTCACGTCCCTGTCCAATCCTTGCATCCCCGTAAGAGTACCATGCCCCGCTCTTCTCTACTATGTCATTGTTTACTGCGGTATCCAAGACACTTCCTTCTCTTGATATGCCTTCGCCATACATTATATCAAACTCAGCCTGTTTAAAAGGCGGCGCAACCTTGTTCTTTACAACTTTAACCCTTGTCCTGCTTCCGGTAATGTCATTACCCTGCTTCAGATTTTCTACCTTCCTTACTTCAAGCCTTACTGAAGCATAAAATTTAAGTGCTCTTCCTCCGGGAGTGGTTTCCGGGTTTCCAAACATTACTCCTACTTTTTCTCTAAGCTGATTTATAAAAATTGCTGTAGTTTTGGATTTGCTTATTGCCCCTGCCAGCTTTCTCAGTGCCTGCGACATAAGTCTGGCTTGCAGGCCTACATGGGCATCGCCCATTTCTCCGTCTATTTCCGCTTTGGGTACCAATGCTGCAACCGAGTCTACTACTATTACATCTATAGCTCCGCTTCGAACAAGCGTTTCGGCAATTTCAAGAGCTTGTTCACCTGTATCCGGCTGTGAAACTATAAGATTATCAATATCAACACCAAGATTCTTTGCATATGCCGGGTCTAGCGCATGCTCCGCATCAATAAATGCGGCTTCTCCGCCGTTCCTCTGTGCTTCTGCAATTATGTGAAGTGCTACAGTAGTCTTACCGGAGGATTCCGGCCCATATATTTCAACAATTCTTCCCCTTGGAACCCCGCCGACTCCCAATGCAATATCCAACTCCAAGGAGCCTGTGGATATAGCTTCAATGCTAAGTTTGGCAGCTTCACCAAGTTTCATAATGGAACCTTTTCCGAATTGTTTTTCAACCTGGCTCAGTGCCAGTTCTATTGCTTTCTTTTTATCATTCATTGCAGCTGCAACCTTCCTTTCATACACTTTTGTCTACCGTTGTTCCGATGGCGAACAAATGTTCTATCGATACTATTATATTATATTACAATATATTAGTCAAATAATAATTGTAAATTTTTATGAAATAATTTACAATTATTGAAGCAGAGTTCTTCTCACGATATCAAGCGCTTTACCGCTTGCATTCCATCTTATTTTATTCCTGTTTCCGGTAAAGACAAACCTGTGCGATTCAACTTTATTACCTGTAGCAATACCAATATAACATAATCCTACCGGTTTCTCATCGCTTCCACCGCCAGGTCCCGCTATTCCTGTAATTGAAATCCCTATATCCGTATTGGAGAGCTTTCTTACTCCTTCAGCCATCTCTTCAGCTGTCTGACTGCTTACTGCGCCGTATAATTCCAGGGTTTCCTTCTTTACATCAAGAAGCTTCATTTTCATCTCATTGCTGTAAGTTATCACTCCGCCCATAAAGCTTTCTGAGGCTCCCGGAATCTCCGTCAGTCTGCCTCCTATAATCCCGCCTGTACATGACTCTGCAGTTGCAATGGTTTTCTTCTTTTCCAGCAAAAGCTTCATTACTGTTCCCTCAAGGGTTTCATCATTGCAGCCGTAAACATTTTCCTTTAGTATTTCCCTAACTCTTGTTTCCATTTCTTCAATCATTTGTTCTGCAATTGCCGGATCTTCGGTTTTTGCCGTTATCCTAAGTTGCACTTCTCCTTCTTTTGCATAAGGTGCAATCGTCGGATTCGTCTGGGTTTCAAAAATACCTTTGAGCATTTCTTCTGCAGAGGATTCTCCGACCCCTATCACTCTCAGGACTTTGGACTTTATAGTAGATTTCTCCTTTGTTCTGAGGTACGGAAGCACCTTGTCCTCAAACATCGGTTTAAGCTCCTTCGGTGGCCCGGGCAGCATTATTACGATTTTACCGTTCTTTTCGAGTAATATCCCGGGAGCAGTCCCGTTGTCATTTTCTATTATTTCTGAGCCTTCCGGCGCATAACCCTGCTTCCAGTTGCTTTCCGGCATCGGCCTTCCGAACTTCTTGAAAATCGCTTCTACTTTTTTAAGGGCTTCCTCATTGGGCAGCAGCTTCAAACCCAGTGCTTCACAAACCCCTTCCTTGGTTAGGTCGTCATCGGTCGGCCCAAGACCACCGCTTGTTATAACCAGATCAGACCTTTCCAGGCTCGTTCTTATCGTATCAGCCACTCTTTTCAGGTTGTCCCCTACCACCAGATGGTAATAGACATCAATACCGAGCTCCGCCAGCTTCTCCGACAGATACTGCGCATTTGTATTAACGATATTTCCGAGCAGCAGCTCAGTTCCTACTGCAATAATTTCACCTTTCATCCGTATACCTCCAATACGTTTTAAAAGGCTTTCTGTCTCTTGGACTCAAGCCTTTTATGTCCGCATTATTTCATTTTCGCTATAACCTGCAAATTCTTGTTGAAATAGTCCAAGCCTGACAGTACTGTTATTATAAGTGCGGCATAGACCATTATTATGTCCATGGGGAATTCAAAAAGACTGAACGGGTAGTTGCCAAGAAAAAGTACAACAATTGCTATGATTTGTATAACAGTCTTAATTTTGCCGTAATTGCTTGCAGCTATTATTACATTCTGCGCAGCAGCCAGGCTTCTGAGTCCTGTTACGGCAAATTCCCTGGCCAGAATTACAAAGACAATCCATGCCTCAATCCTGCCCAGCTGTATTAAAACTACAAATGCTCCGGTAATCAGCAGCTTATCAGCAAGAGGATCCATAAATTTTCCAAAGTCAGTTATCATATTGTATTTTCTTGCAAGATAACCATCCAGTTTGTCGGTCAGCGAAGCGATTAAAAATACAGCAAGAGCAGCTTCCATATGGTACGGAAACTCTATTAGCATCAATACCATAAAAACAGGTACCATCAATATTCTCGCAAGTGTAATTTTATTTGCCAGATTCATCTGCGCACTCTCCCACCAAATCATATTCATAAACCTTTTTTATAATGACGTTTGCAAAATCACCGGGAAGCAAATCCCGCTTTGAACGGAAATATATTTTGCCGTCTATTTCCGGAGCATCCATATAACTTCTGCCGAAGTACTCGCCCTCAGTATTTCCTTCAATCAATACCCGCAGCGTCCTTCCAACCAGTTTCTTGTTGTTTTCCTTTGATATTTTCTTTTGCAAAAGCATTATCTTGTCCCAGCGTTCAGCTTTGACAGCTTCCTCTATCTGGTCAGGCATGTTGTATGCTCCGGTATCCTCTTCCCTTGAGTATATAAATACTCCGAGTCTGTTGAATCTAACCCTTTCAACAAATTCATAAAGCTCCTGGAAATCCTCCACGGTCTCACCGGGGAAACCTACAATAAGCGAGGTTCTAAGTACAATATCCGGCATACTTGTCCGAAGCTTCTTAATTAAATGCAATACACTCTCTTTGCTGCTTCTTCTTGCCATTCTCTTAAGCACACGGTTGCTTGCATGCTGTATCGGGATATCCAGGTACTTGCATATTTTTTTCTCATTTGCAATTGTATTGATCAGCTCATCACTGAATTCATCCGGATACGAATACAAAAGCCTTATCCATTCCAGTCCGTCAATTGCTGCAAGTTCTTTCAGAAGTTCGCTGAGTCTGTATCTTCCGTATATATCTATACCATACCTTGTAATATCCTGGGCAATTACTATTATTTCCCTAATTCCACTGTTCACCAGAAGCCGCGCCTCATCAATTATATCTTCCATTTTCCTGCTTCTGTACCTTCCCCTTATGGCAGGGATAATACAGAAGCTGCAGCGGTTGTCGCAACCCTCCGCGATTTTCAGATATGCTGAAGCACCAAAGGTCGATATGGTTCTTGGGAGTCTGTCAATGTCAACAATCTCCTGGTGCCCATACCTGATAACCTTCTCCCCCTGCAGGGTTCTTTGTATAACATCTGTAATCTCCCGGTAGTCTCCTGTACCTATTACTGCATCCAGTTCCGGAAGCTCCTTCATAAGCTCTTCCTTATACCGTTCTGCCAGGCAGCCTGACGCAATGAGCGTTTTGCAGCTTCCACTTTTTTTATACTCAGCCATTTCAAGAATTGTATCTATGGATTCCTGCTTTGCACTTTCTATGAAACCACAGGTATTTATAATAATAACCTCTGCTTTTGAAGCATCATTTGTAATTTGGTAGCTGTCCTTGGATATGCAGCTTATCATTACTTCAGAGTCTATAAGATTTTTTGAGCAGCCCAATGAAACTATAGCAACATTCAATGTCATGAATTTTTCTCCTTCCGTATGGACCAAGGTATCAAAAACCCTGTTTCAACCTATGAGAAGTATATTATATTAATGTTTATGTGTCAAAACATAATTTGCTACATCATATCGTCCAAATCTTCTTTTGAAACAAGTACCTTTCTGGGTTTGCTGCCTTCATAGCCTCCTATTATCCGGCGTTCCTCCATCTGGTCTATAAGCCTCGCAGCCCTGCTGTAACCGACTTTTAACCTTCTTTGCAGCATTAATATTGAAGCCTGACCGCTTTCAACAACTATTTCTATTGCATCCTTCAAAAGCTCGTCTACCTCTGCGCCCTCTTCAATCTGCACGCTTTCATTTATTTCCTTTACAACCTGATCGTTGTAGGTCGGAGGAATCTGCTCCTTTATATAATTAACAAGCCTTTCAATCTCTTTTTCCGATACAAATGCTCCCTGTACCCTGATAGGCTTTGCTTCTCCCACCGGATAGAAAAGCGAGTCTCCCTTGCCCAAAAGCTTTTCTGCACCGCCCATGTCAAGTATTGTCCTGGAGTCAATCTGTGAAGACACTGCAAAGGATATTCTTGACGGAATATTAGCTTTTATGAGGCCCGTAATAACATCTACGGACGGCCTCTGTGTGGCAACTACCAGGTGTATTCCGGCAGCCCTTGCCATTTGTGCAAGCCTGCATATGGAATCTTCCACCTCACCCGGTGAAACCATCATCAAATCAGCAAGTTCATCTATAATTACAACTATCTGGGGTAATTTTTCGATATTCTCTTTTTCCAGGCTGTTATACCCGTATATATCCCTGACATTATTATCAGCAAACTTCTTATATCGTTCAGTCATTTCCTGAACTGCCCAATTGAGTGCACCAGCTGCCTTCTTCGGATCTGTAACAACAGGTACCAAAAGGTGAGGTATGTTCTTGTAAATGCTTAATTCAACAACCTTGGGGTCTATCAAAAGCAGTTTGACTTCATCCGGGGTAGCCTTGTAAAGTATGCTGGCAATCAATGTGTTTATACATACACTTTTCCCGGAGCCTGTTGAACCCGCAATGAGCAGATGAGGCATTTTGGCCAGGTCGGCCACTATATTGGCACCTGCAACGTCTTTTCCAACAGAAAATGCTATTTTTGATTTATGGTTTTTGAACTCATCAGATTCCAATACTTCCCTCAAATACACACTTGATATATCCTTATTGGGTACTTCTATACCGATTGCTGCTTTGCCCGGTATGGGAGCTTCTATTCTAATACCCGGCGATGCAAGGCTCAGAGATATGTCATCTGCCAGACTCAGAATTTTGCTTACCTTTACTCCGGGGCTCAATTGAAGCTCATATCTGGTTATTGTAGGACCAACAGATACTTGTGCTATATTAGCGCTTACTCCGAAATTTTTTAGAGTATCCTCGAGTATCTTGACATTTGCCATTACTTCCTTTTTGGCATTGCTTGACTTGTTGTCCGGTTGAGCTGAGAGTAGGTTTGTATTTGGAAGCTTATAATTTGCAAAATGCTTGTTGTTTACCGGTACGATGTTTGTATTGCCTTCTTCCTTAGGGCCGCTTGCTTCTTTTGCAGCCTTTTCCTTATTCCCCCTAGCCTCTCTGGTGTCCTTTACCTTTTCCTCATCGGGGCTTTCTTCCTTTTCTTTGAAGTTTTTATCAAAGTTTTTTGTAAAATCAAGTATCTTTATCTTCTTATCATAGCTTCTGAGCTTTTCTTCCACATCCTCTTCAGTTTCCTCCATAGACGGCTTTTCATCAAGGATACTGCTCATCATTTCTTTTGCAGCAGCAGCCTCCCTGTTTCTATTCTTTATGGAGGCAATAATCCTGATTGCAGTTTCCCTGAAGTATTCCAATATATGCACAAAGGATATCTCTGTAAACATCATAATAGAAATTATATACAAACCGATTATAATTGCTATTGTTCCACCTATACCAAACAGTTTAACGAGGGCGTAACCTGTTATGCCGCCTACGGCTCCCCCGCCTGCAGAATTCTGGGCCCCCATGTTGTATGAGTATGAAATTGTATCCATCCAACCGGCTCCTGCTTTATTTGTGATGTTGTAATTTGCCATGAACAGGGCAATAAGTGTTGACAGCAGGAAAATGCAAAAAGAGTAAAACTTAATGTTTACCCTCATTTCACTTTTTTTATAAACCATAGCTATTCCAAGCACTATTATCAGTAAAGGTATTATATATGAACCCAATCCAAAAATACCGGTAATCAGTATTCTGATCTTTTCTCCAACTATACCTGCGCTTTTGCTGAAAAGGCTTATGTAGATATATATGCTGGCTAATATAAGAGATACACCTGTTATCTCATATTTTATATTGTTCTGCGTGTTTTTCTTTGCCAAATTCATCACCTCTGTTTATTAGTGGTTAACCATAGACGCAGTACAGTTATTCCAAGGATTTGACCCTAATGCTATTATATCCTTATTTGGCAGCCGTTGCAACATTGGTATGCATTTGCAAAATAAAGATAAAAAGCCGCTTCAAAATATTCGAAACAGCCTTATTGCCCTACCTGCATTATTCAGTTTGTTTTTTACCCTCTTCGATAAGGCTTTTCAGTTTGGACATGGCATCCTGCAGGCCTCCTATCTCTTTAATCAAGCCATATTTTACAGCTTCATCACCGACAAGAATTGTACCTACATCATTCGCCAGTTCACTGGTCGTAAACATCAGCTTCTTAAGAAGCTTTCTTTCCATATTGCTGTGCTCAACTATAAATCTTATAATCCGTTCCTGCATTTTATTGAAATATTCAAAGGTCTGCGGAACCCCTATAATAAGGCCGTTCATCCGTATCGGGTGAATGGTCATAGTGGCTGTTGGCGCAATAAATGAATGTTTTGCAGATACTGCAAGGGGTACTCCAATACTGTGCCCGCCGCCTAATACCAGGGAAACCGTTGGCTTTTTCATGCTGACAATAAGCTCCGATAATGCCAGACCTGCTTCCACATCTCCTCCCACAGTGTTCAGAATAAGCAGCAAGCCTTCTATCTCGGGGCTCTCTTCCACTGCAACTATTTGCGGTATTATATGCTCATATTTTGTGGTTTTGTTCTGCGGAGGCAGTAGTATATGCCCTTCTATCTGTCCTATTATTGTTATGCAGTGAATACTGCTCTTGTACTGGGGTACTTTTGGTTCCCCCAGCTCCTTTATATTTTCTGCAGCCTTTTCCTTCGGCTCATTGGGATTTTCTTCGGCATTTACATTATCGAATCCATGTATCTCAATCAAGTATTTCACACTCCCGCAAAAATATCAGAAAAACTGAATTTTTCTGTAAATATATGTCGTGAAAAAGATTTATCATACAAAATCAGTTGAAGCGTCTGATTTTGTGTTACCAATTATGTATTTTTCACGACATATGGATCAACGAAAATGTTTCACACTATATGAATTCAATGTAATATGTTTAGTGCGAAACATATTGATTCAATAATATTTTTACCTTAAAAAGAAACCATATGCAAAAAAAAAGCAAATCGCTAAGGATTTGCTTCCATTTGCATAATGGTATGTATTCCGAGGCATATTTATGAGTTTGACAGGTCTAATGTTCTACTTTCGAAAAATCCTTCCGGCGTTAAACGGTCATCCGTGACAGCTTCACGTGATTTTTTAGCGAAAGTAGAATCAAAGACCTGTTACTAAACTGCATAAAGAATGCCTAGATATACATGGCTGCTCTATTTACCTAGCTGTTTATCTTACCCAATTCAAATTCCTGATGCAGCGCATTTACCGCAAGGCTTGTGTGCTCGCTGCTTATCAGGCAGGATATTGTAGTATGTGAGTCCGAAGTCTGCAAAATATCAATTTTATGCTGCGTCAGTGCATTTATTGTTTTTGCCATTACTCCGGGTACTCCCCTCATTCTGTTGCCAATAATCGTTACTTTGCTGCAATTTCTCTTGCATTCATAATGGTAGTTATGCTCTTTGAGCAGTCTTTCCAGCTTCTCACAGTTATTATCTTCTATAATAAATACCTTAAGCTCAGGATTAACATTTATCATATCTATGCTGATGCCTTCAATGGCTATCATTTTGAAAAGATAAATATCGTTTTCCCTTTCCCCTGCCGAGTTATCGAAATATACCCTTACCTGCACTCTGTTTCCTACATGTGCAATAGCTGTTATAAGCTTTTCGCGCTTATCCTCTCTATATCTTCTGTTCTTATCACAGCTTGTAACCAAAGTTCCTTCCGAATCGCTCAGAGTATTTTTTATGAAAAGGGGTATGTTGCTCCTCATAGCTACTTCCACTGCTCTCGGATGAATAACTTTTGCACCATACTCAGCCATTTGGAATACTTCATTATAATATATAGTCCCCATTACCCTTGCATCAGGTACTATTCTGGGGTCAGCAGTCATTACCCCTTCTACGTCGGTATATATCTCTACAGCTTCTGAGTTCAGGGCTTCTCCTATTATCGCACCGGTAACGTCACTGCCTCCTCTTCCCAGAGTGGTTATCTCATTCTTTTCTGTAACCCCCTGGAATCCTGCAATTACTGGTATTATATTTTTTTCTATGCTTTCATAAATTATTTTTGGATCAACCCTCAGAACTTCTGCATCTCCGAAATTTTCATCAGTAATAATACCTGCTTGCCCGCCTGTAAGCACTATGCTGTCATACCCTCTTTTCTTTATTGTATTTGCAAGAATAACGCAGGATATGATTTCACCGCAGGACATTATCATGTCCATTTCTCTGGGATTGCCTTTTACCCCTACTGAATTTGCAAAGTTAATCAGTGTATCAGTTGCATAGGGATCACCGTTCCTGCCAATAGCCGATACTACAACAACAGGAAAATATCCTCGTTTTAACGCTCCCTCAATTTTATCAACAACCATTTCCCTTCGCTCTTGATTAGCAACGGAGGTTCCTCCAAACTTTTGTACGAGTAATTTCATTCAAATCCTCCTCCAGGCAATCACTTCGTATGATTTATTTAGAATATTGTATTAACATTGGCTGATATTGTTTACCTTCCATGGCAGCTTCCAGAGTTGGAACAATGAGTCCCATATCTGCTATCAGTGAATTCCTTTTACTTTCCGGATTATCCTGCCCAAAAGGAACAAAATAGTAGTATTTTGAGTTTAACAATACAGCAAGGTTCTTGGCATTCATTCCCAGCCCGTCATTACTCGAAATAGCTATTACTAACGGTTTTCCGTTTCTGACATGGGCCTTTGCAGCCATAAGTACAGGAGTATCTGTAACGGCATTAGCAAGCTTTGCTAACGAATTCCCTGTAGGCAATGCTTGAATTATACAAAAACCTTTAAAGTTTGCTTCTATACAATATTTATAATATATTTATTCTCTTTACTTTTCAACGGAATATTTCTGAAAATGCCAATCTTTATGTCTTCTTAATGCCGTTATCCTCCAAGAGCAGCTTCATAAGCTCCTTCAGGAATCTTATATATTTTGAATTTTCTTCACTACTGAACTCTTCCTTTTTAATTCTTATTTTCTGCACTTTATTTTCCATCGCTACCACCTCAATATTATTTATGAGCAGGAGTCTTAAATAGTCTATTTTAATATGCAATTGTCAAAGAAAACGGTATGTATAAAAAACATTCTAATGCTCTGTTACACATACCATTTTATTCGAGGGCATGAACTTTTTTGTTTCATAAAAAAGTTTTGCACTTTAAATGTAAAACTCAATATTTGCAGCATTCCATTTATTGCAAATATTACGAGTTTTATCACTAGGGCTGCAACTTTTCCAATTCACTTTCTATAAACAGCCTCTGTTCTTCGCTTGCCGCAGCGGTTAGCTTCCTGATAAGCTTTATAATAGACTCCGCTGAGCCCTTCAGGGTATTTACCCCTGGGTTTTCACTGCCATAAACCAGGTTATTTCTCGTATCTTCCACGTGCTTTACTTCATTCAATACCGACTCATCATCGGTTATATATTTTTTTACCGTATAATAGACATATTCTCTGGCAACTGTATCTTTCGTACTTTCAGCCTGTCTGGTCTTGCCTGAGGTTAATGCCTCTACAGTTTTTACGAGGGCCACCCACCTGTCAACAAAATACCCCAGCTGCTTGTTTTCTTTATCCAGTACAACCTGCTTCTGGATTGACAGGTATGGATTACTGTAGTCCGATTCATGCTTTGCTTCAATATATTGCCTGTAAAACTCCGGGTAGTCATACAAAACCATATCTGCAAAATAATCTGCTATAGTTTTGTAAGATTTGTTCTTACTGATATTCTTGAGCTTGTTCAGGTATTTGCATATCTTCTGCGGGTTATCCAGCTCCACCTTATGAAGAAATCTTAATAGCACATCCACCCTTCCCATGAAAAACTCCTTCAGCAGTTCATGGTCGATCTTTTCCCTTATAAGCGCAGCCAGCTCATAGTGATTGTTAAACTGCTGCTCTATAGTTGCAATTCTATGTTTGAATGCCTTTTGAAGTCTTTCCAGGGCAATCTCCCCTGAAAGCACAAGACCGTTGAGCTCATCAAGTATTTCAAATTCTTCTTCGGACAACCTTCCTATCTGGGGTTTGTAAGCAAGGTCATGCTCGACTTCCGCCCATGAATGCATCAGTGCTGAGGCAATTTGAATCTCAACCTGTGCATGGGCAAACCTTTTATTGTTTTCCTCAAGTTTTTCTTCCTTTATTCTTACTCTGTAATGTATGGCATCATATCCTGTGAACCTGCGCTTAAAGGGGTTATCCGTATGGTGAAGCTGCTCAATATCGGGGAATCTCTTTACCTTTTCAGTTATGAACTCGGATTCAACAAGCCTTCCGATTTCTTCCCTGTCCCCCGGGAAGTATATTGCTATACGGACTCCCGAGAGATCAACAATGTCCCTGTAAATCTGGTCGATATTCTGATATTTTTTCTGTGAGTTCCTCTTTATAAGCTTTTCCTTGAGACTGTCCGGTTTTTTTGCACGATAGGTTACTATAGCCCTGATTCCGCTTCTTTGTATAATTGTTTCACATATCGTTGCTACCTGGTGAGCAAGTTCATTGTAAAAGTCATACTCCTTGGCGTACCTCTGTAGAAAGCTGTCAATGACACTCATACAATTTCCCTTTCATAAATTATCAATTTTTGAAGCATTTATTCTCAATTAAATTATACCAATATATCAGAGTTTCTACAACGACACATGCCGGTAGCGTGCTATTTATTCTATCAAGCCTAATCCGCACTTATATTTAATATATTTATTATATAGATTTTTTTATATGGGGGCTCCATATGGAAAATAGTAAAAAACCTAAAGCAGCAATATATGTAAGGGTGAGCACCGAAGAACAAGCTCTTGAGGGGCAATCCGCACCTGCACAGATAGGGACTCTGAAGCAATACTGCGGCTTATACGGTATTGAAGTGTACAAAGTATATGAAGATATGGGGCTTTCGGGGAAAAATCTTAAAGACAGACCCGGACTCTCTGAGCTCATAGCTGATTGTTCCCGGACATTGTTTGATATGGTGCTTGTTTGGAAAATATCCAGACTTTCCAGGAACCTTAAAGATCTGCTCATTATAATAGATATATTTGAAAAGAATAATATTCACTTCATAAGCTATTCTGAAAAATTTGATACATCAACGCCTGTAGGCAGGATGACGCTTCAGCTTCTGGGTTCAATTGCAGAATTTGAAAGAAATACGATTGTAGAAAATGTAAAGCTCGGGCTCGGGGAGTATGCCCGTAAAGGCGGCAAGGCAAGTTCCGTCCTCGGCTATAATAATATTGGAAAAAAACTGGTCATAAATGAGAAGGAATCCGAAGCAGTAAAGTTGATATTCGACCTGTATATAAACAGCAGCATGAACTGCACGGCAATTGCCTTACGCTTGAACGAACTTGGTTTCAGGACCAAAAGAGGACTTCCCTTCAGGGGGTCGGGCATTTCCGCAATAATATCCAATCCTGTATATATTGGTTTGAACAGACATAACATCAACAGCGGGAAGGAGTACACCGTTCAGGGACACCACGATCCGATCATAGACAACGATACCTGGTATAAAGCACAGGAGAAAAGAAGCAAGAATAAAGCTCCAAGGAGAAAACAAGCTTCCGGGTCTTCAGTGCTTTCCGGTTATGTAGAATGCGGGCACTGCGGTACTCTTATGAATATATTCTATACTTACTCAGGCAATAAAACATACAGGTATTACAGGTGCAGTAATTGCAGGGCGGTTAACAAAAAGCGCGGAAACTACATTAATGGAGATAAACTTGATTCATATGTTATCAACGTAATGAAGGCGCTGTTGAGCTGTGAAACCGTCGCGGCAGATCTCCGGCAGTTTTATCTGAAGCTCCAGGCTTCAGATATGGGGTCTGTAAATAAACCGGCAGAAACTATTCTTAAAGAAATAAAGCGGCTTAAGAAGTGTAAATCCCGTTATCTGAAAATGTTTGAAGCATATAAGATTTCCGATAATATCACTTTTGTCGACCGTATCAATGATATTGACTACCAAATCAAACAGCTGGAGGAAAAGAGAAACTATTCATCGGAACCTCCAACCGGAAACAGTAGTATCCAGTCCTTTGAACACTGCGTTGAAGCTCTGAAGGAATTAGCCAAGAATTCAGATTTGAAAAAGTTAAAGATACTTCTGCCCTTTTTCATAAAAAGGATCATAATAACGGAGAAGCGTATCACTATTGAAACAACCTTCCCTGTCGAAGGCATTTGATTTTTGTATTTATATACAATTCCCTGTACAGGGTGCGATTACTAATATGTCAAGCAGGTTCTGCGGTCCGAAGGTTTCTGCTTCATTAATGGTGCATGCCGCTTTACGGCCTGCCGCATCTTCAAATTTTTGCAACCAGTCCTGAGCGTTACCGAATCTTGTGTCCATGGTTGCCGAATTGGTTGAGAGAATCGGATATACGTTAGCATTGAGCTTTACCAGCTTTTCCATCTCCGGCACTACCTTAGAATAAGTACAGAAGGAACCTGTGATTCCAAAACCGATATTCAATCCATCAAGCTTCATTTAAACTACCATCCTTTTCTTTACATATTTTTAAGGATTTTTTGTATAGTTTCGTATATATACATTGCTGCTGACTTGCAGGCGACTTTGCCTGGGATTCCTAGAGCATGCATTACTTTGAGTTTTTTCTCCTCTGCATACTTAAAATCAACCCCCCCAGGTGTTGATGCCAGATCAAGAATGAAAACATCCGTCCTGACCTTTTCCAGCATATTGCTGTCCAGTATAAGCGCAGGCACCGTATTTACGATTATGTCCATTTCGCCTATATATCTCTCCAGTTCCCATAAGGGTACTGCCTCCATTCTTTTTGCATATATCCATGTCAGGTCGGATTCTTTACGTGCTTCTACAAAAGTATGAGCCCCCAATGAATTCAAGTATTTTGACAAAAGTTTTCCGATTCTTCCATAGCCAAGCACCAGTACCTTGCTTTCAAAGAGTGTTTTCGCCGTTTCATTGATAATAATCGCCAGGGCTCCTTCTGCAGTAGGGATAGTATTCAGGATCTGGTAGCTCTCTTCATTGTAATAATCAATATAATTTACCCCCAGTTTCCTGGCAAGTTCCCTTGAATAGTTGTTGATTGCCCCCACCAGAAGCACCTGATCGTGACGCAGCTTTGCAAACAGTTCCTCAATATAAATATCCTTGCCTGAATACTTTGTATTTATTTTTGTAACGTCTTTTGAAAACGGTACAGGGCATATGATTATATCCGATTTGTCCAACGCTTCTTCAAAGCTCCCATAGTTAAGAATTCCTTCTATGCACTTTTGGTCCATCCCATAGGTACAGATATCATTGCCGTTATGCCTGTATAACACAGCAAGTTCCGAAAGCCGCTCATCTCCGCCCAGTATAAGGAACCTTGGTTGTTTAGCTATTTCATTGCCCGAAGCAGTGTTCTGCATAATGATTCCTCCAACTTTTAAAACTATTATATAATATGTCGTTCAATCTCATGGCGTGATTGTCTAAAGAAAAGGGTTATAAAACCTTTCCGGTTTTATAACCCTTTAAATCGTGGACATTCTACCAAAGTAGAATCAGTCAAAAGTGAGGGGGCTCGATGCCTCCGAACTTTTATTATTACTTGAGTATGTCTGCAAAATCGATTATTATCATGTCGTTCCCGACCTTTTTTATCCTCTCCCACGGAATCTCCAGATACCTCCTGTCGATGAAAAAAGCAAGAGAACCCTTGTTTTCCGGCACTATAAGAGATTTTATCTTTCCTGTCTCACTGTCCAGTACGAGGTCGCAATCACCAAGGAAACCCAATCTCTCACAGTCAGGAAGCGAAACAATTTCCTTACCGCTCAGCTTGCTGAACCTCATTTGTCATCACCCCATAAATATAAATATCACAAAACCTTATATATTTATATTATAGGCAAAGACAAATATTCCAATTACTTACCGGTTGACCCGAAGCCCCCGCTGCCTCTTTCAGTTTCCGCCAGTTCAGAAACTTCCCTGAAAGCAGCAGTAAAGACCGGCATGAATACTATTTGTGCAATTCTGTCCCCGTTTTTTACTATATAATCATTCTTACCATGGTTTATGACCGGACAAATTATCTCTCCTGTGTAATCTGAATCAATAACACCGACGCAATTTGCAAGAGAAACTCCGTGTTTGCTTGAAAGCCCGCTCCTTGGGAATACAAAGCCCGCTATACCGATATCGGGTATTTGAATTGCGATGCCTGTCGGTACTTTAACTATCTCCCCGGGTTTGACAAGAATATCCCTGTCGATGCATGCGCTTAAATCCATTCCTGCTGAGCCTTTGGTTGCATAGGCCGGCTCTTTTGCTTTCACATCTCCAAGGCTTGCCCTAACATAGTTTATAACAATTTCTCCCATTGAATTACCTCCTCAGTTTTCCTATGAAAAAGCAGCTTATTAAGCTGCCTTCTATTTCAATATTTCCTTTATGTCTATATCCTTTTCAACGCTTCCTATTACAACTGCGCCCATGTTTTCCGTATCGAACAAAGTGCTTATTATGCTGTTGACGCTCTCCATATCCACCTTGTCTATCTTTTCAAGTATTTCTGCAGGCGCATATATCCTTTCAAGCAAGAGCTCCGATTTGCCTATCGAAATCATCCTTCCGCTCGTGCTCTCAAGGCCCAGGGTATAGCTTCCCTTGAGCTGTTCCTTTGAATCGTATAGTTCTTCCTCAGTAATCCCGTTTTTCTTAATGTTATATATCTCTTCCATTATAAGCTGTGCAACACTCTTTAAATGTGAAGGCTTCGATCCGGCATATATGGAGAACAGTCCGCAGTCTTCAAAGGAGGAAGGATATGAAAATACTGAATAAGCAAGCCCTTTATCCTCTCTTATATTCTGGAACAATCTTGAACTCATAGCCCCGCCGAATACATTATTGACTACAAGCATGGGGTAGAAGTCTTTGCTTTTTATATCTATCCCGTTGAAGCCCATACAGAGATGAACCTGCTCTGTTTTTTTATTCTTGACTGTATATTCAGAAGTGAAATCCGGCCTTAATATTTGAACTCCGCCATATGGCACTCTCGCAGCTTTTTCAAAATATGCCTTTATCTTTTTTACTGCATCCCTGTGCTTGAAATTACCTACTACAGATATTACAGTATTTTCAGGTATATAGTTTTCATTGAAATACGCCACGATTTTGTCCCTGTCGAGATTATTCAGGGACTGTTCCGTCCCCAGGATTGACATGCCCAAGGGATTACCGGACCAGACAACCTGACTGAACAGGTCATGAACCAAATCCTCAGGAGAATCCTCGTACATGTTTATCTCTTCCATTACAACTCCACGCTCTTTGTCTATCTCCTCCGTAGAGAAGTTGGAATGGAAAAACATATCCGCCAAAACATCCAATGCTATATCAAAGTGGGTATCCAAAACCTTTGCATAAAAGCAGGTACATTCCTTTGAAGTGAAAGCATTGAGCTGGCCCCCGATCTTATCTATGGATGTTGCGATATCCTTTGCAGTTCTATCCTTTGTGCCCTTAAAAAGCATATGTTCAATAAAATGGGATATCCCGTTATTTTCTTCGTTTTCATAGCGGGAACCCACTTTGACCCATATACCAATAGACACAGAGTTCACATACGGTATCTCTTCTGTTACGATTCTTATTCCATTTATCAATAGTTCTTTCTGAAACATTTCTACCTCCTAAGGTCCTGCTTATTAAGCCGGTTTCTTCATATGCAGCAGCATAACCACTAAAAACAAGCCGAATATTTACGGTTTTAATTGTACAATTCATTATATATAATATGTACTTTTTTTTCAATTATTTTTCTATTCCAGAACTTCACTGACAGTGCCGATTTTATAGCCATGCCCTTTAAGATTTTGTATCATTGCCGGCAGTGCTTTTATAGTTACTTTTGTCGGATGCATGAGTACTATGGCCCCGTTGTGGTGCTTTTTTTCTATACGCTGGAGTATTTTACTGTAGTCTTTAGTGTTCCAGTCAATAGTATCAATACTCCACATTATTACCTTATACCCAATGGATTCGGCTGAGTCCACCACTGTTTGGTTCAAGTCCCCATAGGGAGGTGCAAAAAGAGTGGTTTTATAACCTGTAATACGTTTTACTACCTCCTCAGTCCTTGTAATCTCCTGCTGGTTAAGCCCCGGTGTCAGCTTACTGTGGTGCAGGTGCTTATAACCGTGGTTTCCAAGCTCATGCCCATCCTTGTAAATACTGCCTAGAAGCTCTTCATTTTTAGAAGCCCACTGTCCTCCTATAAAAAAGGTGATTTTAATATCATTTTCCTTGAATATCCTTAGCATTTCAGGCAGGTACTCTTCTCCCCACACAACGTTGCAGGCAAAAGCGACTATCTTTTTATCATCTGCTCCTTTATATATGGGCTCATAATAATTCATTGTGTTTATGCTGATTGTCATCAAAGCGCTTATAAATATAACTGCAGCGGCTGCCATCAGAAGTAGAATAACAATTTTTCTCTTGCTGATTATTATTAGTCTGGTTTTCAAGTCTATCCCTCCAAATATAAATTATATGGTCAAACATCAAATGCGCCGGGAATTTGCCCATAGTAATTCATATTCAGAAAGAAAGTCCAAAATACAATTATTTTATTACCATATCCTTATTCCTAACCCCTTATTTTAAAAACAATAATCCCAACCGTCATTATAATAAGCCCCAAAAGCTTTGTATAATCAAACTTTATAGGAGTACTCCCAAATAGTCCGAACACATCAATGGCTGTAGCTACCAAAAGTTGGGTAACCAGCAGTACGGCAACTGTCATGGCTGCTCCCAAGGCAGCAATTCCTTTCATAACGCTGAATATTATCATGACTCCAAGAGCTCCTCCAAACAAATACAGCTTGTTTACCTCACCTATTCTTAAAAAACTTCCATTGCCGGCAAAAGTAAGAATTATTATGCTTAATGTCAACCCGGTAGCATGAACTACCGTATTAGTTTCCCAAAAACCTATTTTCTCTCCCAAACGTGCATTGAAAATACCCTGAAGAGCGATAAATATACCGGCCAATATCGGAAAAATGATATTTCTCACTAACGCTGCTACCTCCTTAAAATATGGTTATTCTTCAAATCCATTGCAAAAGTTCCTTTATATTGTTTTAATACCATTCTACCAGAAAACAAAAACCCTGCAAACTTAACCTGCAGGGTTTTGTTTTGATTCCACGTGCATCATGGGGCAAAAATATTCCATAGTGAATGTATAATAATACTTCCGTATACTTTTCCGCTTTTTAACCTTACCAGTCCGACCAGCAAGCCGAGCACTATTCCTACTGCTACCTTAAATAAAAGCATAACTCTCAGATTGCCGGCAATGCCTTTTATGGAAAGTACGTAGTACAAAGAATCAAAATAGCCCAAATGCCATATACCAAACAATATTGTTACAATTGCCAAAACTGCTATCCTTGAATGCTTTCCTCCTGCTTGCTCCAGCCTGCTCCAGATATATCCCCTGAACAACAGCTCTTCAGATATCGGAACTACTATTCCAAAGCTTATATTGTTGACAAAGGTCTCCACACCAAAGGAATATGATGTGCAAACCAGCATCAGTACTATTGCAGCACCTGAATAATACAACAGTCTGCCGTATTTTGAATCATTAACAGATTTTAATCCCAAGCTTTCCCTATCGGGTCTCAAAAATGCAAGCATCAAACAAGCTACAATAATAAACGTTACTGAAGAAATAATCCTGTAGGCAAAGATACTCTGCCTGTCCCAAAATAATTCAACCAGCAGCTTATCTATGCATAACCTTACTGCTTGCACTACAGCAATAAGCACTAAAACACGGCCTATTACATTGATATATGTATTTCTTATCTTGCTTTTAGTTTTATATTGTATTTCTTCCGACATCCAAACATCTCCCAAACTAGTGGTTTTATTCTATAAAGCCCATTTTTTCCATTACCTCCTCATTTCTGAACAAGGCCATTGCTGTCAGCATCCTCCTGAAGCCCAGCTTCTCATAGAAGCCTTCTTTTCCCGGTGAAGCAAACAGAATGAAATTACATTGAGGCAGTGATTCTGTAATATTGCTCACAATTAGTCTGCCTATTCCCTTCCCCTGGTATTCCGGCAGGACTGCAACGTCATAAATCGCCCCCTGGTATTCTCCATCCGAAAGTGCGCGGCCAAAACCGACCATTTTGCTGTCGTCAAACACGAATACAACCCTATAGCTTTTTTCAAAAGCTTTCCTATGTACTTCACCTTCATGATATCCCATTCCAACCCTTTTCAGAGTATCGGATACCAGGTCCCAATCAATATTTGAACAATTCTCTTGTATTTTTATATTCATCAGCTTTCATCCTTTCAGAGCTATCTATCATTGCCATGCCTAAAACTACCTATTCTGTTTTCATTATTGCTTCGATATTCTCCAATAAATATTTCTTGCCCTTATCATTGATTACAACTGCCTCATACTCAACACCGTTGAATACTCTTTTTTCGCTTTCGAGCCCATAGCTTGCAGAATTTGCGTTAACAACCGTTTTCTTTTTTCCGCCCTCGCCAATTTCTTCACCAAGTATCCCAAGCATTTTTAATTTCTTGTTCAACTCTACACCTGTAAGTTTTTTGCTAATACTCTCATCTACGCAGAGGTTTACACATCGTGAAAACTCATTTACTCCTATTATCCATGTGCCAAGCTTTAATATTTCAGACAGCTTTTGCTCCAGTTCCTTATCTGATATAGGGACCCACCCCGGCTTTCAGAACAGCTTGTCCAAATGATAAACTTCGATTCCCAGAATACTTCCCAACTTGCGTGCAAGTGTCGATTTACCTGCGCCCCCAGAGCCTACGATGGCAATTTTCTTCAACAATTATCACTTCTTCTTTCCGTGAACAAAATAATGCCAACTGTTTGAATCATTGAATATATCTTCAATATGCCTAATCCTGATTATATCAAAGTTTTTCAATATACTGCGAACTCCGTCAAGATCCGTATAAAAATGCGGTACATCAATCTCAGGTTCTTCAGTCTTAATTATTGTATTTTCATCAATTCTTATATAGTCCTTCCGGCTAAAGGACGGACTGCACTTTGAACACAAGGTGATAAAGAACTCTCCACCGCTTTTCAGCACCCTTTCGAGCTCTTTGACAATTGCCTTAATCCCTTCAGTATCTGTATGAGATATCACATGGTAAGCCAAAAGGCAATCGAACATATCTGAACTATAAGGCAAATTATTTATATCCCCTATGGTTGTCCTGATATTCAGCCCCAACTTTTCAGCTTTCCTGTTCAAATTATTTATTCCATCTTCCGATAAATCAAGGCTGTATGTTTCAAACCCGTTCTCTGCAAAGAAAACAGAATGTCTTCCAAGTCCGCAGCCCAAGTCCAAAAAATATTTGAAGCCCTTTTCCTTCCACCTGCTTGCATAGTAATATACATCCTCAGATGGTGTACTCCAGAAGTCATCCCTTACCTCTGCCCAATTCCATTCTTTTGATTTTATCATGGCACTCCTCCGTTTTAGGTAATTATTATCCCTTTAGATATTTACTTAAGCGTTCCCATAGTCCAATCATTTTTCCCCATTTTTTGATCAGCTCCTGTCCTGCCGATGTATTCCAATCCTTTTCAATATCCAGATGGCATTGCTGCCCCTGCCCTGCGCGCTCATGATGACAGAAACGGCACTCCAGGGGCATGAAAGCTTTCCCGTGAAGCTCACATAAATTATCCTCAAGGAAATTACAGCCCTGATGGGCATAGATATTCAAGGCGATTCCTCCCTCACAGCCTTTAAAAGCCGGGGAAAGAACACCGAAAGTCAGTTCTGGCGCTATTTCAAGCATCATACGATCTGCGTAACCTGCATCGATTGCTGCAACTGCCTCCTCAACAGTCCACCACCCGGGACGTCTGCAGTATTGCAGGCATATTTCACAACTACATGGAGGTGAAGCCGGATATTTCTCCTTAAGTGTTTTTTTATTTTTTCGCTTCCCTTTCATAACAATCCGCCTCTACGAATTAACTTTAGCGATAATTGTTCAGGACATTTCCACTTAAGCTTTAAACCGGACAGCAAACGGGTTATTCAAGTGCAAAGTCTACTGCCCCTTTTGCATGAAGAATGGTTGTATCAAACAGCGGTACCGCAGAGTCCTCCTGCTTGACTAAAAATCCTATTTCGGTACAACCTAGGATTATCCCCTCTGCACCTTGTTCTATGAGCTCTTTTATAACCTTCTTATATGCGTTTCTTGATTTTCTCAGGAGTTTTCCCAGGCATAATTCCCTGAAAATGACCGAGTTAACTACGATCCTGTCCTCCTTCTTCGGAATCAGAACTTTAATTCCTTTTGCCTCCAGGCGGGACTTATAGAAATCCTCTTCCATTGTATATTTGGTCCCCAGGAGTCCTACAGTCCGAAATCCGCTTCTGAGAACCCCGCTGGCTGTTATATCTGCAATATGAAGCAAAGGGATATTTATGCAGGACTGAATCTTGTCAGCAAGCTTATGCATGGTATTTGTGCAAATAATAATAAAATCTGCACCGGAAGCTTCAAGACTCCTCGCTGCAGCTCCCAGCACTCCGGCAGCTTTCTCCCATTCGTTATTTCTCTGATACTCTTCTATTTCTTCAAAGTCAACACTGTATAAGATGCACCTTGAGGAATGCAAGCCCCCAAGCCTCGCTTTAATATCTTCATTTATGATGCGGTAATATTCCGCTGAGGATTCCCAGCTCATTCCCCCGATTAAGCCTATGGTTTTCATAAAAACATCCCTCACTCGATTATTGATCTATCCCATAAAAACTAAAATGGTATATCTATTATACCATTTTTTAGCAACCTTAGAAGGCGTATAAAAGAAAAAACATAAACCTTTGGTTTATGTTTTATTTTTCAGTCTTTTCTTCAGTTTTTTCTTCAGCCGTTGTATCTTGTATAGCATGTCGCCTTGAAAGATTTATTCTTCCCTGCTTGTCGATATCAGTTACTTTTACAAGTATCTCATCGCCTACGCTTACTACATCCTCAACCTTTTCAACCCTCTTGGTATCAAGCTTCGAGATATGCACCAGACCTTCCTTGCCGGGTAGTATTTCTACGAAAGCTCCGAAGCTTGTTATCCTGGCAACCTTGCCCAGATAAATCTGTCCTTCCTGCACTTCTGCAGTCAGGCCTTCAATAATCTTCAGCGCCTTATCGCCGTCTGCTTGATTTACAGCAGCTATAAATACTCTTCCGTCATCTTCAATGTCTATCTTTACTCCGGTCTCTGCGATAATCTTGTTTATTGTCTTTCCTCCCGGGCCGATTATGTCTCTGATCTTATCCGGGTCGATTCTTGTAGTAATTATCTTCGGAGCATATGGTGAAAGCTCTTTCCTTGGTTCGCTTATAGCAGCGAGCATTTTGTCAAGTATGAAAAGTCTTCCCTTTCTTGCCTGTTCAAGAGCCTTTTCAAGTATCGGCTTATCAATTCCTGCTATCTTTATGTCCATCTGTATTGCTGTTATGCCTTTTGTTGTTCCTGCAACCTTGAAGTCCATGTCTCCCAGGAAATCTTCCATACCCTGTATATCAGTAAGTATTGCAACATTTGCCTGTTCCTTCATAAGACCCATTGCTACCCCGGCTACCGGAGCTTTTATCGGAACACCTGCGTCCATAAGTGCCAGCGTGCTTCCGCAAACACTTCCCTGGGATGTGGAACCGTTAGAGCTTAATACTTCGGATACAAGCCTTATTGTGTATGGGAATTCCTCTTCAGAAGGTATCATCGGCTCCAATGCTCTTTCTGCAAGAGCTCCATGTCCGATTTCTCTTCTTCCCGGACCTCTCATGAATCTTGTTTCTCCAACGCTGTAAGGCGGGAAATTGTAATGATGCATGTATCTCTTTGTCTCTTCATCGGTAAGACCGTCAAGAACCTGTACATCACCCAGTGCACCCAATGTAGCAACTGTGAGCACCTGTGTCTGTCCTCTTGTAAAAAGCCCTGAACCATGTACTCTCGGAAGTATTCCGACTTCACAGGTAATCGGTCTTATCTCATCAAGCTTTCTGTCATCAGGTCTGATTCCTTCTTCAGTGATGAGCTTTCTTACCTGTTCCTTGAGTATATCGTACAGCACTCCGTCGATATCCTTTTCCTTTTCCGGGAAAATTTCCGCAAAGTGAGCAAAAGTCTCTTCCTTTACAGCATCGATTCTCTCCTGCCGCATAAGCTTGTCAGGGGTTCTTATTGCATCCAGTGTTTTTTCTGTTGAAAACTCCCTTACCGCTTTGTCAATTTCCTCTTCAGGCTTGAAAACGACGTATTCCTTCTTTTCCTTGCCTATCTTTGCTGCCATTTCTTCGATGAATTCTACAATCTTTTTGATGTTTTCATGGGCGAACATGATTGCTCCAAGCATCACATCCTCCGGAACTTCCTTGGCACCTGCCTCTACCATCATTACGGCATCCTTTGTGCCTGACACAACCAGGTGCAAATCACTTTTCTCCCGCTCTTCGGAAGTCGGATTAAGAACATATTTTCCGTCAACCAAACCGACAAGTACCGAACCGGTAGGACCATTAAAGGGTATCGATGATAACGACAGTGCAGCCGAAGAACCTATCATCGCTGCAATTTCAGGATTGTTGTCCTGATCTACGGATAATACTGTTGCAACTACTTGCACGTCATTCCTGTAGCCCTTCGGGAACAGAGGTCTTATAGGCCTGTCAATCAGTCTCGCAGAAAGAATAGCTTTTTCTGTAGGTTTGCCTTCTCTCTTTATGAAACCGCCGGGAATTTTTCCAACCGCATAAAGTCTTTCCTCATAGTCAACGCTTAGGGGGAAGAAATCGATACCTTCTTTCGGTTCCGCTGCAGCGCAGGCTGTAACAAGTACTACTGTATCTCCATACCTCACTAAGACTGCCGCATCGGCCAACTGGGCTACTCTGCCTGTCTCAATGCTTAGTTTCCGTCCTGCCAGTTCCAATTCAAATACATCCACGTTTTTGCCTCCTTTCAAATCTACTTATTTTTCGAAACCTGCGTAAGATAAATTTACCAGTTTCAAAGCATAATACTTCTATATAGTTATTAGTATTTCCTTCTTATGCAAAAAAAATCTTAGCAAAACGAAGGGCGGGAATATCCCCGCCCAGTGAATAACTATTTCCTTAATCCTAATTTGTCGATAATAGCACGGTATCTTTCGATATCCTTTGCTTTAAGGTAATTAAGTAAACCTCTTCTGCTGCCAACCATTTTCAGAAGCCCTCTCCTTGAATGGTGGTCCTTCTTGTTTGTCTGAAGATGCTCATTAAGGTTGTTGATTCTTTCAGTAAGTAAAGCTATCTGTACTTCCGGAGAACCTGTATCTCCTTCCTTAAGCTGGTATTTCTGAATGAGTTCAAGTTTGCCTTCCTTTGTAAATGCCATTATTCTCACCTCCTTATAAAATCGCCAGAAGCTAAGCATACCGTCGGTGATTCAGTATACCGAGCCAATGGTTTTCATGTAACAGTAATGATTTTAACATATATGCTTTGCAAAGTAAAGGATATTTATACTAATAATTCAGTCTATCCCGGATATCGGTTCTGATTTGTTTTACCAGCTCCTCCATGCTGTTGAACCTTATTTCATCCCTTCTATGCTTGAGGAAAAACACTTCAATCTCTTCATTATATATATCACCGCTAAAGTCCAGTATATGCGTTTCCACACTCAGGCTGCCGCCGTTAAAGGTAGGATTAAAGCCTATATTTGAAATGCTTTTATAGGTTCTGCCTCCAACAACCGTATTTGTATGATAAACTCCCCTGTGGGGAAGCGTTATATCTTTTTTTACCTCAAGGTTTGCAGTTTTTATACCCATTACTTCTCCATTCTGTTTTCCGTAGACAACCTTGCCATGGATGGAAAAGGGCCTGCCAAGATATTCAGGGACTTTTTCCACATTGCCGCTTCTTATGATATGCCTTATAAGACTGCTTGACACAGTGTGCCCATTGATTTCGACCGCTTCGACCACATCTACCTTAAAGCTGTATTTTTGTCCGAAATGCTTCAAAAGCTCGGCATCACCATCACCCTTGCAGCCGAACCTGTAATTGTATCCTACGACTACGCACTTTGCTTTGAAGCGGCCCAGAAGTATTTCCTTTACAAAGTCCTCTGCGCTCATATGCCTTATTTTATTGAAATCCTCAAGGAAGAGCATGTCTACCCCGAAGCCGTCCAATATCTCTGCTCTTTTTCTGTTATCTGTGATGAGGTATATAGGTTTATTAGGCGTTAGTGTTTTCCTTGGATGTGTCATAAAAGTATATACCATGCTACCTGTTTTTAAATTTTCGGATTCCTCCACCAGAAGCCTTATAAGCTTCTGATGACCCAAATGTACTCCGTCGAAGCTTCCGAGAGCTACACACCATTCGGAATACATACCGGTTTCCTCATATTGTTCTGCAATTCTCAATACAACCACCCTTATGCATATTTATAGATAATTTTTAAATGAATATATTTTTTAATTTTATATATTTTCGCTGCTTTTCATCTTCAAACTTAACAACGCCGATACCTATAAACCCTTCCTGCCCATATATCCTGACATCTTCCCCCTCTTCGAACCTCTCCAGACCTTCCTGTAAGCCCTGTTCAAAAAGCGGGTTCCCGTTAAGAATGGAACTTAGGGCTGTTGTCTTAATATATACCTTCTTCAATGATTCGAATAATATTTCTACTGAATTTATAATTTCAGCAAGCCTGTCTTCCTTCTGTGCATTCTCTATCTCTTCTAAGGTTTTCGAGTTTTCTATAGCAAATGGAGTGGACTCCAGCCGCACAAGCTGTGACATATGCGCCCCGCACCCCAAAGCCTCACCTATGTCATGACATAAAGACCTGATATATGTGCCCTTGGAGCAGTCTATGTCTATTATGGCTTCATCAGGAGCTATTATATCAACCAGCCTTAAACCGTATATTTCCACTTGTCTTTCTTCAATTTGCACGTCTTTACCTTCAAGGGCATACTGGTACAGCTTCTTGCCCTTCACTTTTACCGCCGAGTAAATCGGAGGTCTCTGGCTTATTGTTCCGGTAAAGCTTTTCAAAACCTCTTCCAGCCTGCCCGCGTCAACCTGTACAAGGCTGCATTCTTCAACGGTCTTGCCGTATTTGTCATAAGTATCCGTTACTGTACCGAATTTTATATTGGCTCTGTAGCTTTTCTTTTTGTCCGTCAAGTATTGCACAACCTTTGTTGCTTTACCGATGCACACGGGAAGCACCCCTGCAGCCTCCGGGTCCAAGGTTCCTATGTGTCCCACCTTTTTCATTTTCAATACTCTTCTGACAAAGTAAACCACATCATGGGAAGTCATCCCCGGGGGCTTAAGAACATTTATAATTCCGTTAATCATAATACACCTTGCTTAAGCTCGGTCATCACAACTTCAAGCACTTTTCCCTTAACATCCAGTAAGGAACCGTGAACCGTACAGCCTGCTGCCCTCACATGGCCTCCTCCGCCGAAAGCGGAAGCTACCTTGCACACATCAACAACCTTTTTGGAGCGCAAGCCGACTTTTACTTTGTCCTTATCCAATTCCTTCAGGAAAACTGCCACCTCTGTAGATTCTATATCCCTTGCCAGGTTTACCAGACCGTCCGCATCAGATTCCTTTGCATTCACAGAGGCCATCTGTTCTTTTGATAGGCTTATGCAGCATATGCTGTCATTCTGGTAAAACTCCATGGAATCAAGCGCTATTTTCATAAGGAGCACCTTTTCTTTTGAATTGTTCTGGTATATTCTTTCGAACATTACGGGGGTATCAACACCGTTATTGATAAGATCCCCTGCAATCTGGTGTGTCACTGAAGTTGTATTGCTGTACTGGAACTGTCCTGTATCGGTTACAATAGCCGTGTATAGGCATTCGGAAATATCCTTGTCCATTTCAATTCCCATTATCTTTATTATCTGGTACACAATCTCCCCAGTGGCTGCCGCATTTGAATCCACCATATTCATGCTTCCGAATTCATTATTGCTTATATGGTGGTCAATGTTTATTACAAAGTTGTCCTTCAGATATTTGCTGCAAGCTCCGAGCCTTTCTTCGTCGCCGCAATCCAAAGCAATAACAAGATCAAATTTTTCATACTCGCCGGGCTTTTCCGTCATCTCTGCATTTTTTAGAAAGCTATATGTGCCTGGTATACTGTCGTCGAGTATATATCTTGCTTCCTTACCGGCTTTTCTAAGGGCATTATATAAGGCAAGGCTTGACCCGACAGCGTCACCATCGGGCATTATATGGGAAAGGATCGCAATTTTGCCGCTTTCTTTTATCTTGTTTATGATTTTGGGATAAATCAACTATTTTCTCCTCCATCCCTCTTCCTTACCTCGTTAATAAGCTTCATTATATTTGTGCCGTGCTCTATGGAACGGTCAAGTTCAAATATGACCTCGGGAGCATACCTTAGCTGCATATTGCTGCCAAGCTCCCTTCTGATGAAGCCTGCTGCACTGTTAAGACCTTTGAGAGTAGCGTTCTTTTCTTCGTCATTTCCCAGCACGCTTATGAAAATCTTGGCATATCTCAAATCCGGAGTGACCTCAGCCGCAACTACGCTGCTCATGGAAGACACTCTGGGATCCTTGATATCATTTCTTATAATTTCGCTTACCTCTCTCTTCACTTCTTCTGAAATCCTGTCTATCCTGTGTTTGGACATATCACTGCACCTGCCTGTGTCTATTTTCTCGGTATTTCTTCCATTGCATAGAACTCGACTACGTCCCCTTCTTTTATGTCGTTGAATTTTTCAAGGTTCAAACCGCATTCATAACCTGAGCTGACTTCCTTGACGTCATCCTTGAACCTCTTTAAGGATGCAAGCTTGCCTTCATGGATTACTATACCATCCCTTATTACTCTTACATCACTGTTCCTGTTGAGCTTTCCGTCAGTTACATAGCAGCCTGCTATTGTTCCTATACTTGATACCTTGAAGGTTGTACGTACCTCTGCATGGCCTTGAACCACTTCCTTATACTCAGGTTCAAGCATACCCTTCATTGCTGCTTCCACGTCTTCTATTGCATTATATATAACTCTATATAGTCTTATTTCTACATTATCCCTCTCTGCCAGAGCCTGAGCTGCAGGCTGCGGCCTGACGTTGAAGCCTATTATTATGGCATTGGAGGCTGATGCAAACATTACATCAGTTTCAGTTATCGCACCAACACCGCCATGTATTGTCTTTACTTTTACTTCATCATTGCTCAGCCTTGACAGGGATTGCTTGACAGCTTCCACTGAGCCCTGGACGTCAGCCTTAACTATTATATTCAACTCTTTTACATTACCTTCCTGTATCTGGCTGAACAGCTCGTCAAGGGAAACAGTCTGCTTGCTCTGAAGCTGCGCTTGTCTCTGTTTTTCTTTTCTTTTTTCTGCAACCGTCTTTGCTATTTTTTCATCTTCAACTACCTGGAAGACGTCACCGGCATCAGGAACCTCCGAAAGGCCCTGTATTTCCACAGGAGTTGAAGGGCCTGCCTTTTTAAGCCTCTTGCCTTTGTCATCAATCATTCCTCTGACTTTTCCAAAGGTATTTCCGACTACAAAAGCATCGCCAATCTCCAGGGTACCGCTTTGGATCAGAACTGTTGCCACAGGACCCTTGCCCTTATCAAGTTCAGCTTCTATAACGGTTCCAAGAGCCATCTTGTTTGGATTGGCTTTGAGTTCCTGCATCTCTGCAACCAGAAGTATCATTTCAAGAAGATTGTCTATACCGGTTTTCTTTTTTGCAGAGACAGGTACGCAAATAGTGTCTCCGCCCCATTCCTCTGCTACAAGTCCATACTCGGTAAGCTCCTGCTTGACTTTGTCAGGATTAGCTCCCGTTTTATCAATTTTGTTGACTGCGACTATAATTGCAACATTTGCAGCCTTCGCGTGGTTGATAGCCTCTATTGTCTGGGGCATTACACCGTCATCAGCGGCAACTACCAGGACAACTATGTCTGTAACGTTTGCACCCCTTGCCCTCATAGCTGTAAATGCTTCATGACCCGGAGTATCAAGGAATGCAATCTTCTTACCGTCTATGTTTACCGTGTATGCGCCTATGTGCTGTGTTATCCCGCCGGCTTCAGTAGCTATTACGTTTGTTTCCCTTATTGCATCCAGAAGGGAAGTCTTGCCGTGGTCAACATGGCCCATGATAGTAACTACAGGAGGACGCGGCTTCATATCCTCAGCCTTGTCTTCCTCAACCTTGAGAAGCACTTCTTCGCTTTCCTTATCTATCTGCTTCTCAACACCTACGCCGAATTCCTCACATATAAGAGAAGCAGTATCAAAATCAAGCTCCTGGTTTATTGTTGCCATTACACCGAGAAGAAGAAGCTTCTTTATAATCTCCGTAGCCTGCTTGCCGAGCTTCTCGCCCAAATCCTTGACAGATATTGTATCTCCTATTTTTATAGGCTTTTTGGGAACGTGAACCTCTTCCTTCTTTACAGGTTCAGCTTCCTTTGGTTTGAATTTATTATTAAACTTAGCTCCATGCTGTTGATGCCTGTTCTGCATCTGCTGCTTGTTCTGAGGCTTCTTTCCTATTTTTTCAACCTTCGTAATTACTTCCTTATTGGACTTAACTGTTATTGTATCTTCATCGATTTCTTCTGTTCCTATAGTTCTCTTTGCCGGAACATTACCCGCCGACCTAACATCCTTTGCTGTCTGCTCCGGTCTCTGGGCAGGTCTAAAGCCAGGCCTTTGGTCATGTCTCTGCTCTGCTCTTTTCTCATACCTGTTATCCGTTCTTTTTTCAAAAGGTCTGTCAGGCTTTCTTTCGAAGCTGCCTTCTGTTCTTTGCTGTCTTTGTTCAGGTCTTGCACCGCCCGATTGCGGTTTTTGTTCCGCCCTGTTCATTGGTTTCTGCTGGTTCTGCACCGGTCTTGCTGCCGGTGCCTGCTGCTTTTGTCCGCGGCTCTGAGACGGTGTCTTTACTTCTGCAGCTGCCTTCTTTTCCGGCTCTTTTGCCATTTTTACAGGCTCCGGCTTTTTGTCCTTATTGGTATAGAAATCCTTTAATACTTTCACATCGCCGTCCTCAAGGGAACTCATGTGATTATGGACATCTATTTTAAGCTCATGCGCCACGTTAATAAGCTCTTTGCTTTGTATACCCAGTTCTTTAGCAAGTTCATATATTCTTACTTTATTCAAGTAGTTCACCCCCAGGTTTCTCTTTTTTAATCCCATCTGCAACCATCATTTCCTTAAGGCTCCTGCCAAAATTATCATCAGTAATGCCGATTACCGATCTTTCACTTTTTCCCATGGACGCTCCAAGCTGCTCCTTGGATCCCCATATACTTTTTTCTACTTTATAATACTCTGCAGCATTTTTGAATCTCTTGTGCGTGTTTTTCGATGCATCCTCCGAAATGATCAGAAGCTTTACCTTACCGCTTCTGATGGCATTTCTGACTGGGTCTTCTCCTGACACTACCCTTCCTGCTTTATAAGCAAGGCCTATCATTGAATAAATCTTATTCATTCTGCTGCAGCTGCTCCCTTAATTTATTGAATACCTCAGCATCAACAGGAGCTTCCAATGCTTTTTCCACTCTTTTTGCCTTAACCGCACTCTCAAGACAGCTAAGGCTGGGGCATATATAGCATCCCCTGCCGGGAGCCTTTCCCGCTTTGTCAATATCTACCTTACCCTCCGGGCTTCTCACTATCCTTATCAATTCCTTCTTAGGTTTCATTTCATTACATCCAAGACATTTCCTGAGAGGTATCTTCCTTTTTTTGAGCATTGCCCTCAGCCTCCTTTAAGTAGCGGAAACCTGCGATTGACTCTTTATATCAATCTTCCATCCTGTAAGTTTGGCAGCCAGTCTTGCGTTCTGCCCTTCCTTGCCTATGGCGAGTGAAAGCTGAGAATCCCCTACTACTACTCTTGCCGCATTATGCTCCTTGTCAATATCCACATTTATAACCTTTGCAGGGCTTAATGCACTTCCGACAAATACTACAGGGTCTTCATTCCACTCGATAATATCTATTTTTTCTCCCTTAAGCTCATCAACAATAACCTGGACCCTCTGTCCCCGCTGGCCTACACAGGCACCAACGGCATCTATGTTTTCATCATGAGAATAAACAGCTATTTTTGTCCTTGAACCCGCTTCCCTTGCAATACTCTTTATTTCTACAATTCCGCTTTGTATTTCCGGTACTTCAAGCTCAAAGAGCCTCTTTACAAGTCCCGGATGAGTTCTTGACAAAACTATCTGCGGACCTTTTGTAGTCTTTTTTACTTCAACTATATATGTCTTTATCCTGTCTCCGATATTGTATACTTCCCCGGGGGTCTGTTCACTCTGTCCAAGTACCGCTTCAGTCTTTCCAAGGTCGATGAACACATTGTTCTTTTCTTTTCTCTGAACAAGTCCTGTAACTATCTCATTTTCCCGGCTTATGTATTCATCGAATATTATTCCTCTTTCAGCTTCCCTGATTCTTTGAACAACAACCTGCTTTGCAGTCTGTGCGGCAATTCTTCCAAAATTCTTAGGGGTCACTTTTTTCTCAACCACATCACCGATTTCGTAGCTCTTGCTGATAGCTTTAGCCTCTTCCAGGCTTATCTGCAACAAGTCATTTTCAACCTCTTCCGATACGGTCTTTAACGCGAATACTTCCACTTCTCCCGTTTCCCTATTGATTGTTACCTTTACATTCTGTGAGGTTCCGAAGTTCTTTTTATAAGCTGAAACCAGTGCCACATCGATTGCATCAATCAGAAGGTCTTTTGATACTCCCTTTTCTTTTGCTATTTGCTCCAATGCCTGGAGAAATTCTCCATTCATCTTTACTCCCTCCCGTTCCTGTTTATTCTTTATATAAAAGCTCGGAGGTATCGAACCTCCTCGCTTTTGACTGATTCTACTTTGGTAGAATGTCCACTAATCAAAATTTGATTGCCGGTTTTATTATGGCAATAGAATTTTTTTCAATCTCAAAGGTCTTTCCCTCGGCTTCTATAATTACTTTATCTTCCGTATATCCCTTTAACAAACCCTCTATGGCCTTTTTCCCGTCTATTGCTGAAAAAAGCTTGACTTCAACGTTTTTTCCAAGGCTTTTCCGGTAATCTCTTTCGGTTTTCAGTGGTCTTTCAATACCTGGCGAGGATACTTCAAATATATAGGAATGATCTATCGGGTCCGCTTCATCCAGAAGATCGCTTACTTCTTCACTGACTGCCTGGCAATCGTCAACTGTTATCCCGCCCTCTTTGTCGATATATATCCTTAGGTACCAGTCAGCTCCTTCCTTTTTATACTCTATCTCAACCAGCTCAAAGTTGTACCTGTCTATAACCGGCTTTGCCAGTTTATAAACCACATCCTCAACTTTTCTCTTTGTCATGTGAATTCTCCTTTTATTTCTAGTTTTACTTATTGTTTTATATTTATACCCGGGCAGCACTCATAGCTTGAAACAACCCGGAATGAATACCTGAATTTATATCCTATTAATACGAAAGAGTGGGATTGCCCACTCTAATCTTGTTAAGTCATCTGGTAATTTCTGCATTTTATTACAGTCCTGCCTATTTACCAGAACAATTATAACACTCTTTACCACTTCTTGCAAGTTCAATGTTTTCCAAAGCAAATAAATTTAAGCCTCCAGCCCCAGGTCAGTGCAGAACAGACTGAGCTGGTTGTTCTCCGGCAGACCCTTTAAGGAACCATGCTCCTTAAGTATTTCTACTACTGTTTTTGATACCTTTGCTCTTTCCCTTAAGTCGTCGATGGATATAAAGGGTGATTCCTGCCTTACATTTACTATGCTTTGAGCTGCACTTGCCCCAACTCCCTGCAGGGCATTTATCGGTGGAAGAATTCCTTCTTCCGTCACTATGAACTTCCCGGCATCTGATTTGTACAAATCCACCGGCAGCAGCTTGATACCCCTCAGATACATTTCATATACTACTTCCAGCAGTATCATAAGGTTTTTTTCCTTTGTAGTTGCATTATTCCCCAATCTATCGATTTCTATCCATTTTGCCTTAACTGCATCCTTCCCTTTTACAAGGAGGTCCGCATCAAAATCATCCAGCTTTACGGTAAAAAAGGTTGCATAGAAGGCGGCAGGGTAATAAACCTTATAATATGCCACCCGGAAGGACATCATTACGTAAGCTGTCGCATGGGCTTTGGGGAATAGATACTTAACCGTCTTGCAGGATTCAATGTACCAATCTGGAACCTTCTGTTCCCTCATAGCTTCTTCCTGTTCCGGAGTCAGGCCCTTGCCCTTTCTTACGTTTTCCGCAGTCTTGAACGCAGTTTTCGGCTTGACACCGCTGTATATCAAATAAAGCATTATATCGTCTCTTGTTGATATGACCTCTTTCAGTGTGGCAGTTCCATTCCTTATAAGGTCCTGTGCATTGTTCAGCCACACGTCCGTGCCGTGGGACAGACCGGCAATCCTCACAAGCTCTGCAAAAGTGCTTGGCTGTGTATCCATAAGCATCTGTCTTACGAATTTAGTTCCGAATTCAGGTATTCCCAGGCTTCCAACCTTGCAGTCAATGTCTTCAAGACTCACTCCCAGAGCCTCCGAGGATGTAAAAAGACTCATGGTCTTCCTGTCGTCCAAAGGCACGTCATTTACATTAAATCCTGTAAGATCCTCCAGCATCCTGATTATTGACGGCACATCATGGCCGAGTATGTCAAGCTTTAAAAGCCTCCCGCTTATTGAATGGTAGTCAAAATGCGTCGTGATTATGCTGGAGTCGTTATCATCTGCCGGATGCTGTATCGGGGTGAAATTATATATATCAGTGTAGTTCGGTACAATCATAACTCCGCCCGGGTGCTGCCCCGTTGTTCTCTTTATTCCGGTACAGCCCTTCACCAGCCTGTTCATTTCCGCGCTGCTTACCTTGATTCCCTTTTCTTCATAGTATTTTTTTATAAAGCCGTAAGCGGTTTTCTCAGCTATTGTACCTATTGTACCGGCTCTGAACACATAACCTTTACCGAAAAGCTCCTCGGTGTATTTGTGTGCCTCAGGCTGGTATTCACCGGCGAAGTTCAAGTCAATATCAGGCTCCTTATCCCCTTCAAAGCCCAGGAATATTTCAAAGGGTATGTCATGCCCGTCCTTCTTGAGCCTTGTACCGCACTCAGGACAATCCTTATCCGGAAGGTCAGCGCCTGAACCAATGGAACCATCCGTATAGAAATATGAATACTTGCATTTTGGGCACAGGTAATGCGGCGGCAGAGCGTTGACCTCCGTAATGTCACACATGTGTGCAACAAGAGAAGAGCCTACGGAGCCCCTGGAGCCTACCAGGTATCCATCGCTCAGAGACTTTGTTACAAGCTTCTGGGCTATAACGTACAAAACCGCATATCCATTGTTTATAATTGAATTAAGCTCCTTTTCCAACCTTTTCTCTACAACTTCGGGAAGGACATCCCCGTACATCTCATGGGCTTTTTTCATGGTCATGCTTCTTATTTGTTCTTCCGAGCCTTCTATTTTTGGCGGGTATGTCTCTTCAGGTATAGGTATTATATCTTCTATCTGCTCAAGAATTTTGTTCGTGTTTGTCACAACCACCTCATAGGCTTTTTCTTCGCCGAGATAGCTGAATTCCTTTAGCATTTCGTCCGTTGTCTTAAAATATAAAGGTGCCTGCTCATCGGCGTCCGAGTAACCCTGCCCAGCCATGATTATGCGCCTGTAAATCTCATCTTCCGGTTCCAAAAAGTGCACATCCCCCGTAGCCACTACAGGCTTGCCAAGCTTTTGGCCCAATTCAATGATTTTCCTGTTTATGTTTTCAAGCTCGGCAACACTTCCCAGCTTCCCTGTTCTCAGCAAAAATTCATTGTTGCCGTTTGGCTGAATCTCCAGATAGTCATAAAACCTGGCTCTTTCCATCAATGTATTTTCATCTGCATTGTTAATTATACTCCTGAATATTTCTCCTGCCTCACAGGCCGAGCCTATTATAAGACCTTCCCGATGCTGCATCAGTACGCTCTTCAGTGTCCGCGGCTTCTTGTAAAAATAGTTCAGGTGTGCAAGGGATATCAGTTTATACAAATTCTTAAGCCCTGTCATGTTCTTCGCAAGTATGATCATGTGATAGGAATCTGAGGTTTTATAATTTACACCCTGCCCTACAAGGCTGTTTATATCGTCGACATTGGTTATACCTCTTTCCGCCATAATCCCCATGAATTTATCAAATATACCTGCTGCAGCTTCAGCATCATCAGTTGCCCTATGATGGTTCTCAAGCTTGACTCCCAGGTGCTCGCAAATCAGGTTAAGCTTGTGCCTTTTCAGCTCCGGCAGCAGAGTTCTTGATAGCTGAAGCGTGTCTATGACAGAGTTTTCTACTGTGAGGCCGAGCTCAGCTGCCTTGGCCTTAATGAAACCGCTGTCAAAGCTTGCATTATGGGCAACCAGAGGACAATCCCCAACAAATTCAAGGAATCTCGGCAGTACTTCCTTTATTATCTCCTTATCTTTCACCAGTTCATCTGTAATGCCTGTAAGCTTTATTATGTTCTCCGGTATCTTTATTTCGGGATTTATAAGCTCCGAGAACGTATCCAGCACCTTTCCGCTTTTTATTCTCACTGCACCTATTTCCGTAATTCTGTCATGAAAGGGTGAAAGTCCTGTGGTTTCAATGTCAAATACTACAAATTCCTCATCGAAGCCCCATTTTCTTGAATTGTACACTATTGGGATACCGTCATTTACAAAATAACCTTCTACACCGTAAATCACCTTTACTCCAAGTTTTTTTGAAGTTTCGAATGCCTCAGGAAAGGCTTGAACAACACCGTGGTCTGTTATTGCAATAGCCTTGTGCCCCCACTGCTTTGCCCTTTTTATAAGGTCAGAGGCCGAGCAGATCCCGTCCATTGTGCTCATACCAGTATGGGCATGGAGCTCTACTCTTTTCTCCTCCGAAACATCATGCCGTATTTCTTTTTCAACCTCTATTATATTTGTAGGGAATATAACAAGTTCTTTGATGTACTGGTCATACTGTATATCCCCTTTTATTTTTACATACCTGTCGTCAATTATATTTTCAACCAGCTTAGCTGTATCGTTTTCATCCCTGATAAATATTTTGGCGGTAATTGAATTCGTATTGTCCGTTACGTTGAATATTATTATGGTCTTTCCATTGTTTAAGGTCTTTACCTCTTTATTAAAGATACTGCCCTGGATTGTCACCCGTCCCGAGTCTTCCGTTATGCCGGAAATGCTTACAGGGGTATCGCCAAAAGGCCTTCCCATAATGACCTTATCCTTCTGTTCCGGGTCTTTCCCCTTGCTATTCTTATTATTAGTCTTCAATGCTTCGATAACTATTTTGTTTTCTTCTTCCTGGTAGCTTTTTATGTATTCTTCAGCATCCTGCTTTTCGGTCTCGTTGTACTTTACCATTACCCTTGAATTTAGGTTAAAATAGTCATTTATGTACTGCTCCACCAATTCACCGAACTTTTTTGACGTAAGATAAATTGCGGCTTCCTTTGTTGTTACCGTAATATATATTATGTTATTTTCAACGCTTACAACCGTATCCTTGAGAAAACCGGTGAAAGCAGGGCTGCTGCTTACAATATAATCCTTCAAATCCGTCCAGTGAGTATTTATAAACTCTTCAGGACCCAGTTCAACATCCGAGCCACTGATTGTTATCCTTGCCCTGTTCAAGCCGAAATGGCCCGAAATTTCCTCTTCTATCCGTGAAACCTCTGAAATGGAAATAAGGGATTTAAGCTTTACTATGAGCTCCCATTCCTTTGCCTTTTTCATAACCTTTATTTTTTTTAGTTCGAACTTGTCCCCAAATTGCCCGAGAAATTCCCCTTGCAACTTCATATCATTCTGCATAGTGACCTCCGTGTATTCCGCAACGTAAGGCATGGTCCTTATAAATGCTTCGAAGCATAACATGCAACCTATTGCCCATTGCCTATTGCCCAAGTTTATTTAGATTGTTTCTTTACTCCGTAACTGCCAAGTATTTTTACAATGTCCCAATACATCTTCAGTCTCGCATGTACTCCCTTAATGAGTCCAAGCTTTTCCTCCTTGGTTACATGGGTCATATCTTCAAGACAGACTTCCTGTACCCTTATGGAAAACTTCTCTACATACTTTGTCAGTGCGACTTCAACGCCGTATCTCGTAATATCAATATTGGGTATCCTGTCTATTATGGATTTTTTTATCGCCCTTTGCCCCGAGAGGTATGGCGTAACCTTCTGGGCGAGATCGGTGACCACCCTGCCGTTTTTGAAAATTCCTATAGTCATATCCGCTTCATTGTTTATTACCGGATCGACCAGGTCGATTACATGCTGTCCTGTAAGACCAATGAGATCTGCGTCTAGAAAAAGTATTATTTCCGTTCCGCACTCATTGACTCCGGCCTTTATTGCGCCGCCCTTACCCAGGTTTTCCGACAGTTCGATTACTTCCGCTCCGCATTCTCTTGCAATCTCTGCTGTCTTGTCAGTAGAGCCATCGCTCACAACAATTACATTGTTTATCTTTTCTACACTTCTAACACACTGTACTACACCCGCAATCGTCTGCTCCTCGTTATATGCAGGAATAATTGCCGTAACATTCATTCAGATTCCTCCATTTGTTTTTCGTTTCTACGGAAGATGGCAGTTATAATACCAGAATGGCCTTCTGTCAATATTTTCATGCATTCTGAAATCTCTCTATTTCTTTTAGAAGCTCTGAAATTGCGTTCTGTTGTGGTATTTTTCTCACTATTTCACCCTTTATGAAGAGAAGGAATTCGTTTTTCCCACCTGCAATGCCTATGTCAGCCTCCCTGGCTTCCCCCGGGCCGTTGACAGCACAGCCCATTACAGCCACCTTAACGGGTTTTTTGACTCTGAGGTTTCTTGTATGCTGGTCCAGCTCTTCCGCTACCTTTACCAAATCAACATTGGTCCTTCCGCAGGTCGGGCAGGATATTATTTCGATGCCGCCCTTTAGGAGCTTAAGGCTCTTTAGAATTTCTCTCGCTACTCGCACTTCATCAACAGGATCCCCTGTCAGTGATACTCTTATGGTATCTCCTATGCCGTTATAAAGCAGTACCCCAAGCCCTACAGAGGACTTAACCGAGCCTGCTGCTACCGTACCCGCTTCTGTAATACCCAGGTGAAAGGGGTAGTTGATTACCTGCGCAGCCTTGATATAGCTTTCTATTGTAAGCA
>JBLNDG010000026.1:0-4154 GCA_050261415.1 Caulobacteraceae bacterium
CTCATTGTCAAGAGGATCGTGGAATAAATGCGGAAACTCAGTACATTTTTCACTTATCAATGTGCAATTTTACCTTGATAGTGTCTTGAGGCGTTTTTCATACGCTACTTTACACTATCAATAACTGATGGAATATTTAAAAACTATTGCATTATCTGCAATGCGACATACCATTATTATACCTCTGTTTCCTAAGGTTTTCAATATGTGGCAGCATCTAATTTACATAATCTGTATTTGCAATAAACCCTCCCCCCTTCAAAGTTGTTGGTCTAAAAATTAATACGAAAAAACGTCAGAAAAGTTTCACATTTATCCGAAAATATTTATGAGATACGAGATGCGAGATGCGAGAAAGCCAGGGTATTCCTTAAAAGCTAAGAAACGAAAACCACGGAACACACGGTGCGGCAATAGGCGATAGGCAATAGGATTTCAGGGATGGTATTGCCCATAGCCTGATGAATTATATGGGCATGAAGCCCAGTATTTGAAAGGTATTGTAATACATATACAAATATTCATATTAATGCATGTTTGCATGTTTTTTCTGGGTGTTATAGAATATTGATAAAGGCGGATAGCAGGAGGTACAAGTAATGAAATATTTAAACCTAGGAGGAGAAGCATGTTGAGAAAAAAGGTATTGGCAATTGCAATGGTGATCGCGATAGCTTTTACATCAATTCCATTGATTGGTGTAAGTGCAGATAGCATAGGTAAAGAAGCAGCAGCATGTAAAGAGTTGGGCATTCTGATCGGTGCCGACTCCGGCGGGGTGACATCTGCGTATCTTTCTACAACACCAACAAGAATACAAGCTTTTATAATATTCTTGAGGCTCAAAGGGCTATACAACGATGCATCGGTATATGTCGGGGAGAATAATTTTAAGGATGCCGCATCAACAGGCTGGGCGAGTGCTTATATGGCATACGCAAAGAGCAAACCGGACCTGGGTTGGAGGGGTAGACCGGATGGAACTTTTGCTCCCGGAGAAAAAATAGATGTACAAGCCTTCTACAAGGTTATGCTGGAGACTCTTGGATACAAGCAGGATGTAGATTTTAAATATGCAGATACTTTGAAGCTCGCACAGCAGATAAAGTTGATAACAAATGCAAGCCAGACTGCACAAATAAAGAACTTCACAGTAAATGAGGTTGCAAAGGCAATTTATAATACCCTTAATACAAAACCTGTTAATTCAAGTAAGAAACTTATAGATGTTTTGGTGGACAGCAATGTGATTACAGCGGAAAAAGCAGTTGCGGCAGGTTTTATTCTTGATACCGAAGAGGTTAAAGTGGTGAATTTCAGCAGTGTAGCTAATAATAAGCTTCAGTTTGAGCTCGATAAGGATATAGAGCCTCAAAAAAGTGATATTGATATAGTGCAGGAAGGCGGCAATTCAAGGCTTTCTGTCTTGTCGGTAAGTACTCAAAACAGGAAAGTGTCTGTAATTACCACTGAGGCAAAGCCTTTTACAGTATATGAAGTTACGGTCAATACGGTAGTACCTGTAAACAATATGGCTGTCAAAGGGTACAAAAACAGATATGTAGGATTGCCGAAGGATATTACCAAACCTACTGTCAAGCACCAGGTTCTCAGCAGCAATGAAATACTGGTTACTTTCAGTGAAGAGGTTGACAGAGCAAGTGCGGAAAGCTTGTCAAATTATTTGATAGAGCACGATGTTACAGTATTGAGTGCCCGCCTGAACGAAACAGGTGATTCTGTGGTATTAACAACAACAGATATGTCTTCAAACAGCTTCTATAAGCTTACGGTTCAAAATGTCAGCGATATCGCGGGCAATTCCATAGACAGGTATACAAGTCTTTTCGATGGACCACCCAGGGATACACAGTCTCCTTCGGTTATGACAGTCCAGTCTGAAAACAACAGCACAGTGCTGGTAACCTTCAGTGAAAGAGTGGACAGGCTAAGTGCAGAGAATGTGGACAACTATAGCATAGACAATGGTATTAGTATCAACAGCGCCAGGTTGGATGACAGCGGCAGGGCGGTAAGGCTGACAACTTCACTGCAAGACTCCGGAAAGATATATAAGCTGGTTACTCAAAATGTATTGGATACTTCGGGAAATGCAATGTACAGGAAGGAGTACAATTTCACAGGGGATTCGACCAGGCCGACAGCCACAGTGCTGGCTTTTTCTAACAATGAGATTAAGGTCACCTATAACGAAAAGGTTGATAAAAGAACGGCTGAGAACATAGCAAACTATTCTATCGACAAGGGCTTGAGCATATTAAGCGCGGCATTGGATGGAACAGGCAAGGTTGTTACCCTGGCAACCTCAAACCAGACTCCCCGTGAGCTTTATACGGTCATGATTTCAGGAGTAACGGATTTGTGGGGCAACGCACTGAATACATATATAAGCAAATTCGGCGGTATGGCTCAGAATGCGAGTGATTTGAGCTTTACTGTGAACAGCAACGGTAATAACGTGTTGGTTAAGTTCAACAAACGCGTTGACGAGAGCAGTGCAGAGAATGTATTCAACTATGTGCTTGACAGCCAGCTCGGATATGCCGCAAAGGCAACTCTTGACACGGAGGATACCGGCACTGTAGTTACACTGCTCACAAACAGCCAGACCAGTGGCAAGATGTACAGTATTACTGTAAAAGGAGTAAAGGATCTGGCGGGTAACACAATAAGTACCGATGACAAAGTATGCACAAAGCGCTTTATAGGTTTTAGTGGAAATAGTGATGGCACAACGGGAACATTAAATCTTGAAGCCGTTGTCACTGTGGATATGAACACTATTGATCTGATGTTCAGCAGCGATTTGACAGCAGAAGAACTGGACAGCTTCAGGGTTTCGATAGAAACGTCCAGTGGGTCCAGCTACAGCTTGCCATCTGATATTCAGTACAGCAAGTACTTCATAGGCAGTAATAAGAAGGTTGCAAGGGTACAGTTCAAGACTTCTTCCTCAAGCAATCCCGAGTTGTTTAAGTCGGGGAACATATTCAATGCAAAGGTGACTGGGCTAGACAGGCTCTACATCAAGGACAGCGCAAACATCAAGGCTTTTGTGGGCACAGGCATTGAAAATGAAGCTCCAAGAATGGTAAGTGCAACTGCAATTAACAGTACTGCAGTGGAGGTTCAGTTCAGTGAACCGGTTAAAGGCCTGAGCAAGACTTTATTCACAATCAGCAATAACATAATTATAAACGATATTTCAGTAAGCAGTGATTATATTACAGATAAAGCAGTGCTTTATTTGAGAAGCAGTACACCGCTTAACGACAGTACGGTATATAAAGTTACTGCCAAATCCGGAATAAAGGACGCAGCAGGGGTTAGTGTCATATTTAACAGTTCAAACAACTACTGCGAATTTGACGGAACTTCGGTAAGCAATGAAGCTCCTGCCGTTGTTTCGGATATAACCGTGCTGGACAATGCCACTTTGCAATTAGGCTTTAGTGAACCCATAAAGAACATCACCAACGGTTCATTCAGTGTCAAAAAGGTTGGCGGCAGCGGACAGTTTATTGTTTCAAAGGTTGATGCCTCAGAGGACGGATCGGTTGTTACCGTATACTTTAATACAAGATATGCAACATTTGCCGAAGGCAGCGAATATGAACTGACACTAAGCAGCTCAATAGCTGATATGCAAGGCTTGGTAATAGACACGGACAGCCGTAAGTTCTCATTTTACGGTACCGGAAGCGCACCTGATTATCTGGAAATAGTGACTACCTCAATAAGTGAAGATAATAAGCAGATAATACTTTACGCTAATAAAAATATGAATATCAGTGAACTGAGCATGGACAGTTTTGAATTATCAGGTGCCGAATATTACAAGAGCTCCGCTGATACGGTTGAATATAACGATAGAATGATAAGGATCAATCTAAGAAATGCCTTGAAGAGCGCCGATACGGTAGATGTGAAAATAACTGAAAACGGCAGGTCGCAGATTAGGGATTACAATGGGCAAAAACTTTATACAGAAGAGTTAAGGATAAATACAAGATAAAGGAGCTGTCGCACTAGCGATTGAAAAATCGCTGGTGCACAGCTCCCTTTTTACATGTTTTACGAAAATTATCAAGGTATTTGTAAATCAAATCCAGATAATCTCTTAAAAAAGGTAT
>JBLNDG010000027.1:0-15199 GCA_050261415.1 Caulobacteraceae bacterium
CGATTATCTCAGGAGACATGGACCTTATCATCATAATAATTCCTTCCGCTTTAGGGCAGCCGTCAAGAATATCGGTCCTGATTCCTACATCATTCTTTGCAATGCCAAAACTGCATGCAGCCACCTCGGAACGTTCATCAACAAGGGAAACCTTGCTTCCTTTAAATTCCGGGTTTTTGGCTCCATTACTCAGCTGGCGGATAATGTCCCTCAGCATAGTTGTTTTACCACACTGAGGAGGTGATATTATCAATGTGTTATAAATCTGTACAGGGGAACGTATAACAAATCCCATACATTTATCAGCTGCCCCTATTATCTGTTTTGCTACCCTGAAATTCATACAGCTTATATCCTTAACATTTTTTACCCTGCCGTTTTCGATTACAGCCCTTCCACAAATACCGATCCTGTGCCCCCCCTTGACCGTTACAAATCCGTTCCTAAGCTCTTCCTCTACCGAATACATAGAAAAGTTGCATACTAACTGGACCGCAGTTCTGAGGTCATCTTCGCTTACTATATAAGCATCAGTTGGAGAAGCAGAAAGCTTACCATCCTGGGACAAAAAATATTCGGTACCGCATCCCGATATTACAAGGGGCTTTCCCAACCTCAGCCTTATTTCCTCGGCTTCCATCAGTATATTGTCCGGGAGCTTTTTAACTATAGCTTTAATGTAAACCGGCAGATAATCAAGAACTTCAAATATAATAATCCTGCTGTTCATCTTTATCTCCTGTATTTCTATAATCTGATTTACTATTTGTACTATAGATATGACAGCTTATCTAAAATATTACTAAATAAGTCACATCGAAATTCTTACACTGTATCAAGCAAACAGCTCTGCGTGGCTGGTTCAAAAATAAAAAAAAAGACTTCATTGATTTTTAATCAATGAAGTCTTTTTTAGCTTAAAATATTTTTAGTGTTCGTGTCCGCAATCTTCACAATCGCATTCAAATTCTATCGGTTCATGACAGTTGGGGCAGATAACCTGCTCCCCTGATTCTACAAGGTCTTCGTCTAGATAAACATATTCCTTGCAGTTAGGGCATTCAACTTCTATATAATCATAATCGTCGTCATCATCGTCAATCTCATAATCGTCTTCTTCATCTTCGTATATATCATCTTCAACTGTTGAGAGATCTTCATCTATTGCTTCTACATATTCATCCAGTTCATTCTGGCTATCGTTCAACTCGTTGATTGCATCAGCGAAATCATTCAATACATCTATCATTTTTGAGATTAATTTGCCCTGATCTGTTGATTCGTCTACCTTTAGTCCTTCCGCCAAACCTCTTAGATAGGCCACTCTTTCGTACAAGTATTCCATATGTACTCCTCCTTTTTTATCGCTATAATTTGTATTTTCCCCAGTATTGTCAATGCTATGCATAGCCAACAAAGCAAAGCTCTTTATGTTAAGGTTATTATGCCCTCTCCATGTATTCCCCGGTTCTTGTATCTACTCTTATTCTGTCCCCTATGTTTATGAAAAGCGGAACATTGATAGTTGCGCCAGTTTCAAGGGTGGCAGGTTTAGTTGCACCTGTTGCAGTATCCCCTTTGAAACCTGGTTCTGTTTGTGTTACTTCAAGCTCAACGAAGTTCTCAGGCTCTACTGAGAAGGCTTCTCCCTTGTAGAACTTGATGATAGCTGTATCGTTCGGCTTAAGATACATAATTGCTTCTTCAACCTGGTCATGGTTTAAAGGTATCTGCTCATAAGTTTCGTTGTCCATAAAGTAGTACAATCCGCCGTCTTCATAAAGGAACTGCATTTCTTTTCTTTCAATATGTGCTTTTGGGTATTTGTCGGTTGGGTTGAAGGTTTTTTCTACCACTGCTCCTGTAATTATGTTCTTTATTTTTGTTCTTACGAAAGCAGCACCCTTGCCCGGCTTAACATGCTGAAAGTCTATAATTGTATAAATCTGTCCATCCATCTCAAATGTTAAACCTTTTCTAAATTCACCAGCTGATAACATTAATCTTATCCCTCCAAATAAAATTATTATTTTATAACTATATTTATCGCAAAACCTTTTATATTCATTGTGATAAAATTTGCGAAATCATATACATAAAAATGCACTTAAAGTATTACTCTGAGGTCTTGCTTCGTGCTATGCAGCTCATGTCTGCATGGATATTCCAAGGTTAAATTCCGATTATAGTTCAATGAGCTCCTTCGGTGATTTGCTGAGTGTCATGCAACCTGTCTCTGTAACAAGCACAAGGTCTTCTATCCTTACTCCTCCGAAATCCGGAATATAAATTCCAGGTTCGTCAGTTACAATCATTCCGGCTTCAAGAATATTATCCCCGAGTATGCTAAGTCTCGGATCTTCATGTATAGCTAGTCCCACACCATGTCCTAAGCCATGTCCGAAATATTCGCCGTAACCTTCTTTTGTTATAATATCCCTTGCTATCTTATCTACAGATTTGCCTGTAACACCCGGCTTTATACCTTTAAGGGCTTCGAGTTGAGCTTTAAGAACTATGTCGTATATTTTCCTGTGTCTCTCAGGAGCTTTACCAATAAATACTGTTCTTGTCATATCCGAACAATATCCATTATAAACACAACCGAAATCAAGTGTCAAGAACTCTCCGCTTCCTAATTTCTTTTCTGTAGCGACTCCATGGGGAAGGGATGACCTTACACCGGAAGCTACTATTGAATCAAAGGAAGTTCCTGAGGCTCCCTTCTTTTTCATGAAATATTCAAGCTCCAGTGCTATGTCTGTCTCTTTTACTCCTGGTTTTATATATCCCAACAAATGCTTAAAGGCTTCATCAGCAATTTCTGCTGCTTTCTTTATCTGCTCCACCTCTGAACTGTCCTTTATGACTCTCAGCTGTGAGAATATTTTTTTGGCAGGATAAAGTTCCACTCCAGGGGTTTTTCTTTTTAAATCTTCATACATGCTTACGGTCATGAAATCTTCTTCAATACCAAGCTTCTTAATCCCGTTTGCCTTCATTATTTCAGATAGTTTTTCGAAAAAATCATTGCTCTGTATTACTATATTGAAACCCTTGCATTGTATTTGCGCCTGTCCCATATATCTGAAATCAGTCACAAAGTCTGCACTCTTCCTTCCAACTATAACAAAGCCTGTAGTACCGGTAAACCCGCTTAGGTACCTGCTGTTCTCCTTTGAATAAGCAAATACGCCGTCAAGATTGTTCTCCACAAGCAGTTTCCTTAGATTATCCAACCTTTCAGTCATGCTCCTTAACCCCTTTCAAATAATCTACAAGCCCCCTAAGGGCCAAATTATAGCCATTGGAACCCAAACCGGAGATTTGCCCGATACATACCGGCGCAATCACAGATATATGTCTGAATTCCTCCCTGGCATATATATTAGATATATGCACTTCCATACATGGAAGCAACACTGATTCTATTGCGTCTCTTATAGCTATGCTGTAATGACTGTAAGCTCCAGGGTTTATAATAATACCGGAGCAGTTGTTCCTTGATTGTTGTATTCTTGTTATTATCTCACCTTCGGAATTGGATTGAAAGAATTCAACATTAACGCTGAGCTCACCGGCTGTCTTTTCTACCTCAGAATTTATCTGTTCCAGAGTCATCGAGCCATATACTTCTTTTTTCCTTACACCAAGCATATTAAGATTAGGTCCGTTAATCACAAGTATGTTTTTCATATTCACCAATCCTGCAAAAATTTCTTTTGCCCCAAACGATATATTTCGACATTTCCCATATTACAATTATTATATTATCATAAATTTTCCAACTTCAACAAGTGTTCATCCCTAATTCTGTTATAAATATTTTTAATTTTTAATGCATCCTCTGCCATTGTACCTCTTGATTCACAAATTATTGTAGCTGATACGCCATACTCTTCCAAACATTCTGCAAGCGGTTCAAACTCAGGCCCATACTGTGTGTCGTCATAGCACCAGTGTTTCTTTTCTCCGCCCTTTTCCGTATATTCGATCCTGCTGTAATGGATATGAATGGTTTTCCCTCTTTTATTCCCTAATGTATTAAGAAGTGAATAAAAAATTCTCCTGTAGTCGTCCTTTTCTTTTAAAGCTCCGCAGTTTAAAGCATGCAAATGTCCGAAATCAAGTGTAGGAATCAATGCATCATCCATCAGGCACAGCTCAAGTACTTCCTCCAGCGTTCCAATCTGATTCTTTTTTCCCATGGTTTCGGGGCAAAGAACCGCACTTATTTTTTTATCCTTCCACTGCTCCAGTATCTTATAAAGATTTTTCTTTACATTTTCAAAGGCAGTTTTCCTGCTTATTTTGCTTGAAGAGCCGGGATGAAGTACTATTCTTTTTGCCCCGAGCTTTTCCGCTGCCTCTGCTGTATCAAAAATATATGTTTCAGAGTTCTCGATTGTTTTATTTTCACCGGACGCGAGGTTTATATAATATGGAGCATGCACGCTCAAAGCAATACCGTTTTCCCTGGCCCTTTCGCCGAGCATTTCTGCTATATCGGCATTAATCCTCATGCCTCTGGCACAGGAATATTCATATGCATCCAAATTCATGGCCCTAAGCCAGCCCGGCATATCAAGGGAGCTTTTATAGCCTTGTTCATAAAATGAATCAGAATTTCCTGAGGGACCGAAAAGTATCATACTCTTGCTCCTTTTTTAATTAAATGGCAATTCCAAATATCTTTTATAGGTCAGGGTACCTTTATTGTGTAAAACGGTTGACTTACTAATTGTTATCCCTGTAAAAACACAACTATTGTCAAATGTTATTTTACCGTTAGGTGCAAATAGTATACCGCTGCCTGAAAAATTGTTTGTAAATTCTATATTGCCTTTTCCCGCTATTACAACATTGTCCAGACCAGATATACTGTTGCTGAAAGAATATGAAGTCATAAAAAAATACTTTTGATTATCCTTCAAGTCAACCGGTGTCCATGAATTAGGAACTATTATATAACCGTTATCCTCGTACCATTTGTCGGGCATAAGGTAAGGCAAGCTGACCGGAGGTATATCCACCGACCCTTTTTCTGTTGCACCGGTAACTTTCAATTTGTTATTCACTACAAGGTCATCCCTATAATAAAGGTCTCCGTATATATCGGTATTGTTATGGAATATTGCAGAGCCTTTGACAAATACTTTTGTTTCTTTTCCCGGTTTGCCAAAGGTTGCATTATTGCTAACCGTTAGGCTGGAATCTACGTAAACGTAGCCGTATATGCTGCTATTGTTATGAATATATGTCATGCTTGAATTGCGTCCTATTACAATATCACCCGTAATAGTAGCACCATTATTTATTGTCAGCTCGTTCGTGAACAGTATATCATGTTCGGGAGAGGCATATTGTGAACCGGCTAGAATCAATACCTCAATACTGTCTGAATCCAGTGCCCCGGGTTCAGTTACTGCAGTCCCTTTGATAATTATATTTATTGCAGCCGAATCGCTAACAGGCGTAACTGCACTGCCGGACAAAGTGATTTTTATTCTGTTTCCGGAAACCTTTGCAGCAGAAGCATTAAGTCCTTGTGGCAGCCCTGACAGAGCCAAGTCAGCTATGCCGATATGTTCTGAAACTGTTCCGTTTGTTACAAGTATTGTCCAGTTATTGTCATTTGGATCAATCTCAATATTACCTGGATAATTCATTCTGGCAATATCATCTTCATATGAATTTCCTGCTACTTTTATATTGCTGCTCGCATCAATGATACTTACTGAAAGCTTGGGGTCAATGCCTGTGCTTACATTAAAAATTATATTTATATCGCCATTTGGCAGTAATGCAAGATATTCTTTTTTAATTGTAACAGTTTCGCCATTAATTGAATAATCCGTTAGCGGATCAAGAATATCAGTACCGTTTCTTAGACCTATAAGTTTATTTTCATTAAGTACAAGAGTTATATCAACATCCCTTTGATTAATAACATTTTTATCAAATACAACTGAATCGGGTGTTATAGTACTTATAACTGCATTGGTACGTGCTTCGTCTCCCCTCCGTCTTTCAACCTTAAAGCTATATTCTTTGCCTTCTTCATTTGTTTTTATATAAATATCAAATAAATAATTTGTTTCAGCCGTTATTGAAAAGCTGCCTATTGAATCCATAAGCCCGCTTACAGATACGGATGAGGTTCCCTGAACAACTTTGTTGACAGAGTTATTGTCAAATTCATATTTGATTTTTTCATTATTTGGCATTGTAAATTCAATTTCTTCACCTATAGCTACAGTTTTTGCATTCTGAATTGTAGCGGTAATATCATCAAGCGCATGCCTTACATATGTCCTCTCGCTGAATTGATCCGACTGGGTTCTGACGAGCTTTGGAACGTTATTAATAACGCTGAAGCTGAAGAGTATAAGAAGGCTGAAAATAGAAACGGCAATCATCAGCTCTATTATTGTAAAACCTTTTTTATTTGATACAAAGCCATAATTCAAAACAAATCACCCAACCTCACTACTTCATCGGAGTCTCTTTCCACTCTTTTATCTCATCGTCTTCCAGCGTGCATTCTATCTTCATTCGAACTTCATTATTTACATAACCGTAAGATTCAATAAACACTTTACCTGCATTAATGGCAACCGAGTATTCATACAAAGGATTGCCGGCTTCATCCTTTACAAGCTTAGGAGCTGTAGAACCTGTTTCAAGCATTGCATGTTCTATACCGGCTTCAGCTATATATTTTGCTTTTATTTTTTCTTCGGTTCTTTTATTCATCTTTACCTCGTAGGTAAGAAGGTTTATAAGAAAACCGCTGAATATTATAACCAAAAATATTACCAGTACTACATATAGTAAAGCGGAGCCTTCTTTATTCTTCATAATCCAACTCCCTCAGCCTCGTTTCCAGGGAAACCGTTTTTGACTGGCTTTTATCGAATTCATCTTGATAACTCACTTCTACATGTATAGCAATAAGGTGCTCCAACTCCGGGCCGGAAGGTGTGCCAGCATATGGGCTGGTCAGTGTAACGGTCATATTGTCCTTGACGTACCGGCCTGAACCGGCATCTGTAAAGTATTTGACATCCTGAAGCCATTCCTGCAGTTCGGCTTTATCTGACCACATTACTCCAACTTCTCCCCTTGCGCTTCTGACTTCCTCAAAAAAAGTCTGGGCTTGAAGTACGGCCTGTAATTTCTTTTGGCTGTTGCTTTTCAAATTGGTGCCGTAATAAAAGGCATTGACAAAGCCGGCAAAAACAAAGGTGATCAGCGCTGCTGCCACCAAAACTTCAACAAGGCTTATTCCCCTTTTATCAGATAAATACTTATTCAGCATATTCACCACACCTGTACTCCAGTAAAACTATTTTTAAATGTTATGCTTCGGATTTTTTCCAACAAAAACAGCGGCTTTGGCGATAGCGGTTTCCACATCCACTTCAAACTGCTGCTCCAGTTCCCTTACCTTGCTGTACAACTCACCCTTGTCCGTTACGACATATTTGGAAGGCATTTCATTGAGTGCCAGAGCCATTATGTCCAATCTGCACTTTTCACACTTGCATATGTTCATCAGCTTCAGAACATCATCTGTTTTATAGGCAACCAATTCTTCCATATAGTTTTTTAATTTGTACATTTTAATTCCTCCTTAATTTTAGTTAGTTCAGCAGCATTTTTATATATAAATCTATTAATTTATCCCCGGCAAGAAAAGCTGTTATTGCGCCCAGAGACAAGAACGGGGAAAAAGGTATCATATCCTTCCGGCTTCTTATTCTAAGCAATATAAGCAGCAAACTTATAACAGCGCCTCCCACAAAAGCCAAAAGCAGTGAAAGAATCGTCAGCTTGAAACCGAGCATAGCCCCATAAACAGCCATAAGCTTTATATCGGCACCGCCCATGCCGCCTCTTGTCAGAATGGCAATAAGGAGAAGCAGGCCGCCTCCTGCAGCAAAGCCTGCAGTCTGGCTTTTCAGGTTGTAGCCTATGAAAAGGTAAGCGGTAAGGCCTGCAGCAAGAGAAAATAGATGGATTTCATCCTCTATTATCCTGTATTTTAGATCTTCATAAGCTGAAAGAACAGCTGTAAGCAGCAGTACATTCAATAATACCAGCTTTGCTGCATCAAACTTTAAATAAACCCCATAGAAATTCACAAGTAAAAGCAACATAAAAATAATAAAATATAAAGCTTTACCACTGCCTCTTGAATCTATGCCTTCTTTTTTTACCCTGTTTTCAATTTTCCCTATCAAGAATACGGATGCTATTGTTAAAACCAGGCTTGCAAATGCTATAATTAAATACATTGCTAATTTCCTTCTCCGCCTTCCAAGCTGTTTCCCAGCTTTTTCTTTATTTCTTCATTAATTAAATCATCTATACTTTTGTATTCATCAATTTGCTTTTCTATAGACTGAACATCATCCTTTATGAAAACCTCAAGGAATGGATATTCCTTTCCCTTATTATTCCTGAAGAAATCATAATCTGCAGGGTCCGGCGCAATACCCTTTTTCGAATCCTTCAGTACAAAGGTTCTCATCGTAATGTTAAATTCCATGGGCTCCTGCCTGTTTTCCGGGTTCAGGGTAAAGCCGTCTATTATGAATTTCCTGTCGTTGTTTTCAATATACTTCAAAAAATCTAAAACATTGTCATATTTACCCTTCATAACGATGTTAATGGGGATTGTACCATATTCCGCGTTGGCTTTATCCACCTCCCCTATTGAAATTGATTCGAAGTCCATTCCAAGCTTTTTTATTTCACTGTCAATATCAAAAATCAATTCTGGTTCCTTTATACTGTAGGGTATCTTGTCTTCTATTTTATCCAATAATTTCTGGCTGTTGGCAATATTGAGGTTAAGCTTTTCAAGTCTTTTTGCAGTATTCTCCTTATCTCCTGCAAGTTGCTGCTTGTGCCCGAGCTCCATCTTAAGTTCGCTGGCACGGGTCAGGGTCGGGAATATCAAAAAGTTGAGATATAAATATGCAGCAGCGGCAAACGCCAGTATTATCAAAAGCCGTTTTTCCCTTCTACTTAGCTTTAACTTTAGCATCTGAATCACTTCCCGTATTCAATGAAAATTGTATTGTGAAGTTATATCCTTTTTCATCCTTGGAAATTGGGCTCAAAACTACATCGTTGAAACCTTCGGTCTTTCTTAAATCCGTAAAAAATTCAGTTATCCCTACGGCACTATTGGATACACCGGTCAGCGATACGTCGCTGGAGGTATAATTAATGCTGATAAGCCATACATCCTTTGGTATGGTGCTTTTTATCTTCTCAATAATTTCTGTAGGCTTAACTTCATTTTCGTTTATCTTCTCCAGGATGCCGAGTCTCTTTTCAATCAGCGCCTCATTATCCTGCATCTGTGTAAGCTTGCCTTTCAATATGTTATATTCAATTACAACATCATCATAATTCTTTATTTCTGCTTCCAGCCTTTTTATGTTTCGCATTGGTATTGCGTATATGGTTATAAGCACTGCTGTAACCATAACAAGGGCTGCTGAAAGAAGTATCATATTCCTGGTTTTGTTTCTTTGATTTTCATATTCCCGGGGGATAAGATTTATATCTCTCATTTTGCAGTCCCCCTTAACGCCAAGCCTAACAAGCTGCAATAACCGGTTTGCTTTTCATAAAAATCCTTGTGGCCATCAGCATTTACTACCGGCAAGCCCTCAAGCCCTATGGATATTTCGGCATTATAGCTTCGTTTCAAGCTTCCGGCAAGGCCTATGAGTCCGGCGTTTTCACCTATTACATAAATTCTGTCGACCGCCTTGCCGTAATGCCTTGAGTTAAAATAATCCAGATATCTGGAAATCTGCCTTATTATTGAAGATAGTTCTTCTTGAAGCCCGTCATCAAGTAAACCATCCTTATGGCTTTCATACCCGGAAAAACTATCAGGAACAGCAGTTTCAGAGTACCTTTCAACTATAGCCTTCAAAGCTGAAGATATGTAGGAGTGCATATAAAACTTTCCATCTTCCATAATTGTAATATTGATATTCTGCATTCCCAAATCCAGCACAGCGATATCATTTTCAGCCACACCGGAAAAAAGCCTGCAAATATTGTTGGCATATATATCAAGTACTTTTGGGCGTAGTCCGCAGCTGTCAAAGCAATCAAGAACCTTGACTATATTATCTTTAGGCCCTGCTGTAATAAAAACCTTGCTCCCAGCTTCATCATCCTTGGAGTACTTTTCCAATACCTTAAAATCTACCTGATAATTCTCCCTGTTTATTGGAAGGTATTGTTCCACCTCAAGGGAAAGATGCTTCTCAATATCCTTTTCATTGGTTAACGGTAGTTCAATAGTACGGGTGATGAAATTTCCGTCATTTATAGTAAGGTATACCTCACAGCGGGATTTTTTAATCTCTTTCTTTACTGCCTCCAGACACATTGATAATAGCGCCTTGTCTGCAAGTATTCCGTTGTTAAAGCAATTTTTCGGAAGCATGATGGTGTTAAATCTTTTAATCTTTACTCTATTTCTTATCTTTGAAGCATACAGATATTTCAATCTATCATTGTCTATCTCAACAAAAAGCTTGTTCGGCAATCCGCCATCCCCCCTTTGCGGCAGCTACAGTAAAATATATAGTACAGAAAGTGCGTAAAGTATAAGTATATAGCTTGGCCGTCTTTTTTCTTTGGATTTTAGAGAATCCCGCTCTATCATTCCGATAATGTACAATATGCTAAGTATTGCTATTACTACAAGGGTTCTTAACGTCACAAGGTATTTGGAAAAAACAATCAAAAACATCAATCCGGTTTGTATTTCAGCCAGCAGATACCTGGCCGGTATTTTTGCTCCGCAGTATCTGCATCTGCCTTTTAGGGAGATATAACTTACCAAAGGGATAATGTCCAATATGCCAAGGTATCTCCCGCAGCTTGTACAATGTGAGCGCGGTCTTACAATGGATTCCTTCCTGGGAAGCCTGTATATACATACATTGTAGAGGCTGCCGAAGCAGCAGCCTGTGAAAAAAACATATAAGTAAACAATTATCAGATCCCAAATCATATTATACACCTAAATTGCTGAGCATTCCGTACATCGGCAGCAGCATTGCAGCTACTATGGTTCCTACTACAGTACCCATAATTATTAGCATGACAGGTTCCATAATAAGCATTAGCTTGGTAAGTCCTGCCTCGACCTCAGAATCGAAGAAATCTGCCGTTTTTGAAAGCATTTCATCAAGGGAGCCTGTCTCTTCACCAATCTGAATCATACTTATTACCATGGCATCAAATATTCCTGATGCCTTTAAAGGCATTGAAAGCCCCTGACCATTCTTTACAGCTGCAATAGAATTTTCGATTGCTTCTTCTGCAACAGCATTTCCGATAGTTCTTTTCGCTGATTCGAGGGATGTCAGCAGCGGTATTCCCGTGGACAGCAAAATTCCAAGTGTACGGGTAAATCTTGATGCAATAATTTTCTTTAATACCCTGCCTAAGACAGGAGCATGTAGAAGCACCTTATGGTATATCTTCCTGCCGGTTCCAAATCCAGTAACGTACTTAAAGCTGCCGATAAGAGCGGCGACAAATATCAAAATCAAATACCATTTTGTACGTACAAATTCCGTTAAATCTATTACTATCAAAGTAAGCTTCGGCATTTCAACGTTTGAAGTATCAATGAGGCTCATAAAGTTAGGCAGTATGAAGTATACCATGAATATTACCATAAGAACCGATATGCCTGCCAATATCATAGGATATGTCATAGCTGCCCTTATTTTGTGATAAATCCAGCTTTCCTTTTCGTAATGCGCTGCCATGCGCTGCATGGTACTATCCAGTGTGCCGCTTATCTCTCCGGATTCAACCATATTTACAAGAAGCTCAGGGAAAACATCTTCCCTGGCCTTAAAGCTCCGGGAGAGGGTATGCCCTTTCTGAAGATCTTCAAAAGCCAGATTGATTGCCTTGGCCAGCCTCTTGTTTGCCGTCTGCCTTCTAAGCATGTCCATTGCGGAAAGCACAGTAACTCCTGCTGTAAGTATTGTGGCAAACTGCCTGCAAAATATTGCGATATCCTTTACAGGCATTCTGCTGTGTCCAAGCTTCCTTAAGGAGTGGGTAAAATCATTATCAATATTTATTTCAACAGGAATCAAACCCCGTTGCTTTATCATATATGCAGCAGCAGCCTTGTCAACCGCTTCAAAGCCGCCGGATACTTTCTTACCTTTTGAATCCACGGATTTATATCTGAAATACGGCATTTATATCACTCCCGGTATAACTATAATGTACCCAGCTTAAGTACTATTTCCGGATCGATGGCATAGGTTAAAGCATCTGCTTCAGAAATCAACTTTCTCCTGAAGAGATTATTGACGGATGCATCCATGGACTGCATGCCATATTTTCCGCTTGTCTGAATCACCGACGCAAGCTGGTGGCTTTTACCCTCGCGGATAAGGTTCCTAATTGCAGGGTTTGATATCATGACTTCAACGGCCGGGGCTCTTCCTGCACCGTCTATCCTCGGTAAAAGCTGCTGTGATATCACAGCCTGAAGTACTGTAGAAAGCTGTAATCTTATCTGGTTCTGCTGGTGCGGAGGAAATACGTCTATTATCCTGTCTATGGTCTTGGCAGCACCTATAGTATGGAGTGTTGACAAAACCAGGTGCCCGGTTTCTGCTGCAGTCAAGGCTGTAGATATTGTATCAAGATCCCTCATTTCCCCTACCAATATTATATCGGGGTCCTGCCTCAGGGAAGCTCTAAGCGCAGAAGCGAAGCTTTCAGAGTCATTGCCTATTTCCCTCTGATTAATAATGCTCTTATTATGCTTATGCAGAAATTCTATCGGGTCTTCAAGGGTAATTATATGTTCTTTACGTTCATTATTGATTTTATTTATCATTGCAGCAAGGGTTGTGGATTTACCGCTTCCTGTAGGTCCAGTAACCAGTATGAGCCCCTTTGAAACACCGGTCAGTTCCCCTATTATAGGAGGCAGTTCAAGGCCCTTAAGCTCGGGTATCTCAAAAGGAATTGAACGTGCAGCAAAGGCATAAGTTCCCCTCTGCTTGTAAATATTGAACCTGAATCTTCCGAGGCCTTCAACGGAATAGGAAACGTCCATATCGCCTTTTTCCCTGAGAAGTTCAAGCTGTTTTCCGCTCAAAATCTCGGAAACCAACTGCTCTATTTCCTGAGAATTCATTTTTAAATCCCCGTAGGGATATATTGAACCGTTAATCCTCAGCATAGGAGGTACCCCGACAGTTACATGTATATCTGAAGCGTTCTTTTCAACCGCAGCATTAAGCAAATCTCTGACACCCATTGCATTATCCTCCTAAGCCTGTTCAAAAGTGACCCTGAGCATCTCTTCGGTAGTGGTAACACCATCAATTACAAGCTTCATAGCGTTTTGCCTCAGTGTAACCATTCCTTCGTCCCTCATTGAATAATCTCTAAGCTCGTCTGTTGTAGCTTTTCTTTCAATCAATGTCCTGTGCTTCTTGGTAATCGGCATTATTTCAAAAATCGCGGTTCTTCCCTTATATCCGCTGCCTCCGCAGTATTGACAGCCTTTTCCCTTGTACAGTATCAATTTCTTATCCATGTCATAGCTGTATGCCAGAAGCCTCTTCTCCCATTCTTCTGCTTCATAAGCTTCCTTGCAGTAGCTGCAAACCTTTCTCACAAGCCTTTGAGCCATAACACCCACAAGTGAAGATGAAACTAGAAAAGGTTCTATCCCCATGTCTATAAGCCTTGTAACAGCTCCCGGGGCATCATTTGTATGCAGCGTAGAAAGCACAAGATGTCCTGTAAGAGATGACCTTATTGCTATCTCTGCTGTTTCGCTGTCCCTTATTTCTCCAACCATTATTATATTCGGGTCCTGTCTAAGTATGGACCTCAAACCATTAGCAAAGTTCAATCCCGCTTTTGTATTGACCTGCACCTGGTTTATACCCTCAAGGGTGTACTCTACAGGGTCTTCTATTGTTATGATATTCTTGCCTGTGTCATTAAGCTCAGTGAGCATGCTGTACAGTGTTGTTGATTTACCGCTGCCCGTAGGGCCTGTTACAAGTATTATACCATAGGGGTTTGCTATGATACTGTTGAATTTTTTTATGTCTTCTTTTCTTAAACCAAGGTTTTCCTTAGAAAAAATGAAGCTCGACTTGTTAAGTATCCTGATTACTATCTTTTCACCGTATATGGTGGGCAAAGTCGATACCCTGAGATCAATATCCTTGCCGTCAACCTCGGTTTCAATCCGTCCGTCCTGGGGAAGCCTCTTCTCTGCAATATTCATCTGGGACAATATTTTTATTCTTGCTGCTACTGCAGGCAGTGTCTGCTTGCTCATCTTCATGATTTCCTGGAGTACGCCGTCAATCCTGTACCTGATTCTGATGTCTTTGTCATAGGGCTCGATGTGTATGTCACTGGCTCCTATCTTAACAGCCTGGTCAATTATGGAATTTACAAGCCTTACTGTCGGTGCGCTGTCTACATCACTGCTCTTAAGCTCTTCTGCTTCCTTCTCCAGTATCTTGTATTCCTTTTTAAAATCCTCAACTGCCCTTTCTGCAGCCCTGCTTCCATAGTACCGCTCGATACATGCATTGATATCGTCAGGTGTAGCGATTACGGGTTTCACATCCATTCCCGAAGCCATCCTCACATCGTCAAGAGCTATATAGTTAAGAGGATCACTTAGGGCAACAGTCATGAATACTCCATCATTCCGGACAGCAATGAGCTCGTGCTTTCTTGCTATATTCTCGGGAACCAGCTTTACGGATTTTGCATCTATCATGAACTTTTTCAAATCTATCCTTGGAATTCCCAGCTGCGTCTCAAGGATCCTTATTAGCTCTTCCTGGCTTAGAAAGCCTTCCGATACAAGGACTTCGCCAAGCCTTTTCCCGGTTCTTTTCTGTAGGTTCAGGGCGGCAGCAAGCTGTTCCTCAGTAATCTGCCGTGAATCAATGAGCAAATCCCCCAGCCTTTTCTTTTTGTTAAAATCCATTTATATCCCCTCGTGTACTGATTTGAAAAAGGAGCTGTCGCACTAAATAATTAGTGCACAGCTCCTTTTTACTGCAAACAAATAAACCCCAAACTTCGAAAAGTAAGGGATTTATGGTAAAATTAATGTATGACAAAAAACATTAAC
>JBLNDG010000028.1:0-16001 GCA_050261415.1 Caulobacteraceae bacterium
AGAGATAACTGTAAAAACTAATAGAGCAGCCTGGTGAAACCACCAGGCTGCGAAGCTTTTACTGAATATCCACTTTTCTTCCTTTAGCTTTTGAAGGCTCAACCTTCGGTACTGTAATGGACAGGATGCCATCTTTATATTCAGCTTTTGCTTCCTCGGATTTTACCTCCACAGGCAGCGGAATTGTTCTTGAAAAGCTGCCGTAATACCTTTCTGTCCTGTAGGCATTTTCGTCCTTGAATTCATTTTCCTTTTTTGTCTGTCCTGAAAGTCTAATGGAATTTTCATCAATGTACAAGTTTAGATCTTCTTTGGAAGTCCCCGGTATTTCAGCCTTTACTATAACATCTCTTTCAGTCTGGTATACGTCCACCCTTGGCGAAGATATTCCGCCAAACAACCTTGACGGAAAATCAAAGAAGTTGCTCATTTCCCTGCTGATATTATCTACATCCCTGAATGGATTCCATGGCACAAGACTCATTAATATTCCTCCCTTATATTTTTTCAATTATAGTTTTTTCTTTTTGATTATTTTTATAAGTAATTTTTATATGGAGGTTTTTGTGCCATATATTCAAGCGGGATTATGAACGTTGTATTGCAGCCGCATCTATGCAGCTGATTTTTTGAATTTTTTCATAACCATATCCATAGCATACGACATCTCCTGCATTTTGAGCAGATAAGCAACTGCAAAGAATACCAGTGCACCTACAGCTATTCCCGAGCCGACCTCTATGAGCTGCATGAGTTTGGATGCAGTGCCCAATGCAGCTTCGATATAGTGGGTTGTGAAATAAGCAGCGACTCCCATGACTGCTGATGCAGCTGAAGATTTGATAATCGAAACCATAATTCCGGAGGTATTCAGTCCATTCAATTTCTTTTCCAGTATCCTGTATAGAATTACCACATTGAGAATGCTGGTTATAGTATAGGATAACGCAATTCCCCCTATTGCCAGGTTGCTGACCTTGAGAAACGCCAGGTTCAAAATCAAGTTCGCCAGTACCATAGCCCCGCCGACCTTAACAGGCGTCATTGTATCCTGAAGTGAATAATAGGCTCTCGTAACAACCTGTACGGCCGATTGCCCTATAACACCTATACTGTAAAAAGCCAATGCATATGCAGTTATAGCCACATCGCTTTCAGTAAATTTGCCTGTCCTGAAAAGCAGCCTTACTATCGGTACATTAAGAACTATCAAGCCGATAGAAGAAGGAATGGTTATGAACAATATTGACTGCAGCCCCTTGAACAAAGTATTCTTGTATTTTTCCATCTCATTTTGCCCGATCAAGCTGTTAAGTGTCGGGAATATCGCTATTGCAACACTGGATGCAAATATGCCAAGAGGCAGCAGAATTATTCTGTTTGCGTATCTTAAAGCTGTTATAGTACCTTCGCTTAACATTGAGGCTATATTCTGATTCACTACCAAATTTACCTGTGAGAAAGAAAGCCCTACCATGGCAGGCCCCATAAGCAAAAGCATCCTTTGATACAGGGGATCATGTATATCAAGCCTGAAGCGGAACATCTTTCCGACTTTCCTGAAGCTCGGAACCATAATTCCGAAATTCGCAAGCGCACCAATTACTACACCGACGGCGAGGCCATATATGCCGAAGGATTTTGAAAGCAGAACTGCTCCTGCTATTATTCCAACATTATATAGCACCGGGCCAAGGGAAGGTATTGAGAAAATTTTATAGCTGTTCAGTATTCCTCCCAGAAGTCCTGCCAACACAGTAAACGATACCGCCGTAAACATGATCCTGGTTAACTTAACTGCCAAAGCAAAGGTTACCGGATTTTTTCCTATCCCGTTTGCGACTAATGGCATTAGCCATGGCGCAAATACTATCCCGAATATGTTAAAAGCAATTATGAAAAGAATGGATACCGTCAAGAAGGTGCTTGCCGCTTTCCATGCCCCCTCTTCATTGCCCTTTGCCTTCTCAGTGTTGAATACCGGCATAAAACCCGAATTCAAAGCTCCTCCCACCAGCAAATAAAACATAAGGTCAGGAATGGAAAAGGCCGCAAAGAAGGCGTCTGTAACATATGACCTTCCAAACATGCTTGCTATCAGCATTTCCCTGACAAAACCCAATAGTCTGCTCAAAAGTATTGTTGACATCATTATAAGCGTTGCTTTTTTTATACTTTCCTCTTTTAATTTACCCATTTCATCCTCCAATGTTTGACCTCGACCCTGTTAATATGTACTTTGTATAAGCCCGTCAAAAGCCTACCTTTATATATTATACCCTAGTGCAAAAACCGGCAACATAAATCGATACTTAAAGCTGTTGTTTTTGCATATTTAGTGCGATTTGCCCAAATTTCATACTAATTGCTGACTCTATATGAAATGTATACCAGCCTGAAAATTATATACATGGACAATACCCCGAACAATGGATAAAAGAAGCTTATGAGACCTTTGAAATCCATTAGTGCCAGGGGCAAGCAGCAAATAACAGTCAAAAGACACGTTGCCCTATATGATACATGCGCATTTCCGCTTAGTCTTTTGGCTATGCTGAATGCATTCGAGACTGCTGTGGAAAATATCTCACACCATACGCATATGTTTACGGCATTTTTAACCAAACCTCCAAACCCCGAGGTTACATAGCTCATAGGCATTGAGTATTCAAAAACCTGGGGGCTTTTAAGCGTAATACTTATGTTGAGCATCAGTGACAACAGCATAAGCCCGACCGCCCCGAAGAAAACCCCTGCTTTTAAGACATGAGGGGGCTTGATTCTTTCCGGTATGGCTGTCAAAATGCCAATTGAAAGAAATGTATTATAGCAGCAGTAAAAAAGGAAGAAGAAAAAAGGTTTGATATAGCTACCGCTATAATTTTCTGCAAGCTTTGCCTTGATGCCTCCCATGTCACTATTCATGACAGTTACTGCAAGCACTGCCACAATAATACCAAAAAGTATGGGTACTACGATAGAATTGACTTTTAGCACTCCTTTCAAGGATTGCATTATAATGACCAATGTCAGCAATGCTATAAGAATTATTCCAAAAAAGCGGGGAAAATTCAGGCTTTCTTCAAAAAGAGCGCCGCTTCCCGCAAACATGATGGAAGTTCCTATAAGAAGAAAGGAAGTCACAAGAATATCATACACCAATCCGGTTTTATTCCCAGCAATCCGGTATATAAGCTCCTTGTAATTGTAAGCCCTGTAATATGCCGCAGCCTTTATAACAGCAGCAGCCATGATATAAAAGGCTGCCCCTGAAAGTATGATGTTTATCATTCCCATTTGTCCGAAACAGGTGAAAAACTGCATGATTTCCTGGCCGGAGGCAAACCCAGCTCCTACCACAGTGCCTATAAACACTGCACCAACCTGAAAAGATTGCCTGAAATCTTTACTCATAGAAAATCTCCTTTAGCCTGCTGATAAATCAGCATTTATAAGTATATATCTATACTTATTTTGGCTTTTGAAGTCCTATGAAAAAAAAGCTCCTCAACACAACTTTGTATGTTAGAGAAGCTTTGTTTGCTTTATGCAATTGCGTCTATATCTATATCACCAATTATAATTGAACTATTGACACTTTGCTTTGCTTTTGTCGAGGATAGACTTGCAATGTTTACCATTTTATTTATTAAGCCTGAAATATTGTCAGTTTTCTTATTATGTGACGTAAAGCCCGTAATTCCTATTGATACTGAAACCGGTATGTCATTGGGAAATGCATGTGAGTTTATTGAATTAATAATTTTTTCCGCTAATGCCCTGCTGTCGCTTATACAATAAGAAGTTACAATTGCAAATTCATCCCCTGCATACCTGCACAAAAAAGATTCCGAACCTGCATTTTCTTTTAATATATCAGCCACTTTTTTTAATATTGCATCTCCGTTTATATGTCCATATTTCTTATCTATATAACCGAAGTTATCCATGTCTATAAACATTATCGATATGTGTTCCCCGCTTCTTATAAGCTTATAGGCATTATAAAACAGATAATCATTTTTATATAGTCCTGTAAGCAAGTCAGTATGCTTGCCCAATTCCATATTCAAAGTTGTCCTTGTTATATATCCTGTGACCCCATTCTCATCTTGTACAAGTATAGTATCGATATCTCTATTTAAATCAAATATCTCTTTAATTTCCCAAATATACATACAGCACTCAACGCATATATATTTATCAGACATGATGTCGGCAATTATCCTGTTTGGGTGGGCACCAACCAATTCTTTTTTAGTAATTATACCGGCTAATCGTTTATTCTCATAAGCAACGAAACATTCAATGCCTTCTTCCTGAAATATATTCTGAACTTTTCTTACTCCGGTTAAAACATCAACCTTCGTAAAATTCTTTTCCATTATATCAGAGGACTTCTTAATCATAACTCAATCGATTTGCTAACATTAAGTGTTATGTTTATCTGGGCTTTTATAATCATAGATTCGTTAGCAATTTTTCCTCCTTCCTCCATGATTATGGAAATAAGTTTATCTTCATGAAGTATATTCATTAAAGACCTTCTTATTACAATTGCCTCAATACAGTCGTGCTGGACCTTTACTATTTCATATTGATCCGGAGACAATACGTCTACCATCCTTCTTGCCGCCTCGGGTCCGATAGGAGCCTTTTTACCTACTATTAATACATCCTGCATCGGAGGCATTTCAAACTCTGAAAACCTCATGTTTATTTCCGCTCTTTTTACTCCCTCTACCTTGCTTTCCATAGTTTCTATCACCTTCCCCCCATAGCTCATATATTATCATATTATGTCTAATATTTCTATTATTTGTTAAATTTTTTTCTAATTATTACTTTGTTAATTCTTTACCTTTTTATTCATACAAAAAAACCGTCTTCGATTGAAAACGGTCACAGCACAAAAACACCCAAACAGGCTTCGTAAGCTGCTCCTTTCCAAAATGGAGGCACCACCGTTTCCAATGATACCCCATCGGTCTATAACACTTGGCTTTGCTTTAGGTTTATAGACTCGGAGCTATTCGATTTTTAGGTTTACTATATTTTTATTCTATTCAAACAGCTAATTTCCTCTTTAGACAAAAAGGTCTGATATGGATATTATTCCACATCAGGCCTTTTTCATTATTACACTTTCTAACCCGCAATGGATGAGCCCTATTAAATCTTCAGGTGATAACTCAACCTGGTGACCTATCTTTCCTGCGCTTATAATTATTGTATCCAACCCTTTGCAGGAGCTGTTGAGTACCGTCTTGTACTCTTTCCTCATTCCTACCGGCGAGCAGCCTCCGCGGATATAGCCTGTTACCTTGTTAATATCCGCAACCTTAATCATCTCAACAGATTTTTCGTTTACTGCCTTTGCTGCCGCTTTTAAATCAAGTTCATCCGCAACAGGAATGATAAAAACATAGTATTCCCTGCTTGCTCCTTGTGTAACAAGAGTTTTATACACCTTTTCAACAGGCTGCCCTATCTTTTCCGCAACTGAAATGCCGTCAATCAAGCCGTCGCTGTGATCATAAGTATATGTGCTATATTGTATTCCCGCCTTATCAAGAATCCGCATTGCATTTGTCTTTACGTTTGCCATTGTTTATCCCTCGTTTTTTCCGATTATTAATGCTGCCTCTCATAATATGCTTACTTTTATCAGTGGACATTCTACCAAAGTAGAATTAGTCAAAAGCGAGGAGGCTCGATGCCTCCGAGCTTTTATTATAAGAGAATTCTACCATATCAGGTCCGGACATACAACCGTTACAGAGTATGGCACATAGTTTCCATAGTTTTGCCACAATTATGCGGAGATTTTTCAAGCTTCATACTATAAAATTAATACTAATGCCAGAAAAGTGGCAATAAAACCCCAAAAGACTGGAATAAGAATAGTAGCAGTTATTTATAAAGCTTTGCTCCTGCATCACATGCAAGTATAATAAAATATGGCACAATAAAAGGAGGATACATATGAAAAAAATATCTACAAAAATCATTACATTATCATTGATCAACTCTTTAATTATCGCAGTACTGAACGGTGCTATATCGGCAAAAAACATGATGAACATGCAAAATACGACTCCTGCAGTATCTGGATCCCCTGCCGGCACAATGTACTTCTTTCCAGCATCTGTCTGGATAGGAATATTTATTTCTCTATTGTTGGGAACAGTAACATCATATTTTTTAGGCTTATATATTTCCCGTCCTATCCGTAAAATAACAGAACTTACGGGCAGGACTGCCGATTTTAATCTGGTGTATGACAATTCCTTTGATAAGGTATTGAAATATAAGGATGAATGCGGGGCTATGGCCAAAGCGCTGATGGACGCCAGAGAAGCCTTAAGGGAAATGGCGGGAAAGCTTCAAAGCATATCGTCTTCTCTCACATCCCATTCGGAAAAGCTTTCCAAATCGGCTGATGAAAATGTAAGATCAATTACTCAGGTAGCCGGCACAATGAATGAAATTGCAGAAGGAAGCAGCAGCCAGGCCGGCACAATTACTGACATTAATTCAACAGTCTCGGATATGGTTTCACTTATTGACAAAATCACTGCTAAAGCTTTGCAAGGCTCCGAAAATGCAGTCAAATCCCTGGACACCATTAAAGAAGGCCAAGACAATGTGGAAAACCAGGCAAAAAAAATGGAAAACACTATCACTGTGTCCCATGAAGTAAATGTATCCATTGATGAGCTTAGCAAAATGATAGAACAAGTGGCCGGCATAGTTGATGTCATCAATTCCATAGCTGACCAGACCAACTTGCTGGCTTTGAATGCAGCAATAGAAGCGGCACGGGCCGGGGAAGCCGGGAAGGGCTTTGCAGTAGTTGCAGATGAAATCAGGGATCTGGCCGACAGGTCTTCGGAAGCTTCAAAGGAAATAGTAAACATTATAGGACTTACTTCGCAAAAAACACAACATGCCATAGCCAGTATAAATGCGGCCCAGGAGTTAGTCAGAGAACAAAAATGTGCACTCGATGTAACCAGAAATGCATTTGACAAGATAAAAGATGCCTACGATCATATAGTTGATAGCTTCCAGCATACCGCTGATTCAATAAAAATCATAGATGAAAAAGCAAACCGGATTTTCGCACAAACCCAGGAAATGACTGCCATAGCTGAAGAATCAGCAGCAAATACCCAGGAAGTATCTGCTGCCGGCGAAGAACAGCTTGCTTCAACCGAAATGATAGCGCAGTCGTCCAGAGAACTTCTGGTCCTTGCAGAGCAAGTTAATTCGGAAATAAACAGATTCAAGCTTTAGTCCCTTTACATATGCTGATGAACTATTTATATTAGAGCATTAATAAAAATATTTTTAAAAAATGTTTGACAGTATAGTTAAATAATGTTAGAATATGAATGAATAAAAAAAATATTCATTCATATTCTAATGATGGAGGTAAATTACGTGGTAGATAAGAAAGCAGATATCTTCAATGCTGCAAGGGAGTTGTTCTACACTAAAGGTTTTAAAGACACTAATGTTTCTGACATAGCAAAGCTGGCCGGAATTGGTGTAGGTACCTTTTATAACTACTACCCCTCGAAAGAAAAGCTTTTCATGGAAGTTTATATAAAAGAAAACAAGGATCAAAAAAAGCATTTGCTGGAATCCATGAACTTGAATGAAGATCCGGTAACTATGATAACAAAGATGGTCACACAAAATGCCATCGATATGAACTCGAATATGATACTTAAGGAATGGTATAACAAGGAGCTTTTTAATAAACTAGAACAGTCGTTTTATGAGGAAGGCGGCTTTGAGAGCATTGATGAATTCGCTCAAAGCGGTAAAGTAGAGTTAATTAAAAAATGGAAGGCAGAGGGAAAAATAAGGAATGATATTGACGACGATATGATAGGCGCCATTTTTGACTCTATACTTTTTATCGACATTCACAAAAGTGATATTGGGATTCAGTATTTTCCGCAGATTTTATTTTATATAACCGAATTTATTATGAAGGGTTTAACTGATTGCCCAAAATAAAAAAAATCAATTTGGGCATTTATTTTTTGACCATATATGAATGAATTTGCAAAATATTCATTCATATATGGAAGAATTTAGCGAAAGGAGAGATATAATTGAATAGTTCTGTAGCTGCTCAGTCAACAAACCTTGGAATGAGTACAGTAATGACTCACAAAGCTTTTGGCAGGCATGCATATGAAGCTCTTAGAGCAGTCCGCTGTGAAGCTGTGCGTCTTGAAAGACTGCTGAGCCGTTTTATACCGGTCAGTGAGATAAGCAGGGTCAACAATTCTGCAGGTATTAAATGCGAAAGACTGAGCAGTGACACATACGAGGTGCTGTCACGGGCTGTTGAATTTTCAAGATGCTGCCTGGGCCTCTTTGATGTCACCATTGGGCCCCTGGTAACCTTATGGAACGGCAGCAAGGATACATTAGAACCTCCGGAGGATTCAGAGATAAGACAGATTCTTCCCCTGGTGGATTATACCGGTTTGTTATTGGACCCAAACAGAAAGACTGCCGGGCTTCAAAGAAAAGGCCAGTCCATTGACCTGGGGGGTATAGGAAAAGGATTTGCCGGCGACAAGTTTTTGGAGGTGTTTAGAAAATACGGTATTTCATCAGCTTATACCAATATCGGAGGAAATGTGGTGGCTTTAGGAGCAAAGCCAGATGGTTCCCCGTGGCGTGTTGGTATCCAGCATCCCAGGCAGGAAAACAGCTTAATCGGCCTTGTTTCTGTGTCCGACAAGGCAGTGGTTACATCCGGGGATTACCAGCGGTATTTCATCGGCAATAACGGTAAAAGGTATCATCATATTCTGGATCCATTCAAAGGATATCCGGCGGAATCAGAGTTGGTAAGCGTGACCGTAGTTGCAGACAACTCTATGGCTGCTGATGCGTTATCCACCACATTGTTTGTAGCCGGGAAGAAAATAGGACTTAAGCTTCTCAGACGATTCGCCGGGGCCGAGGCTATTCTCGTGGACACAGACATGCAGCTTCATATTACGTCCGGCTTGATGGAATGCTTTCAGGCCAGCGAAGGCATAAGCGTGAATATCATAAATAATAAAGAAGGAGAAGATTGGAATGAAAAGAAAGGGGAAATTTAGAATGATAATAGCTGTAATAGCTGGGGTAATTATTGTTGTGATATGTGTGGGAGGAGCGATAGGTTGGTCGTTTTTATCCAAAGAGCGTAATGAAGCCGAAAATCTCCATATCGCTGCTATAGACTTTAAAAACCTTAAAGACGGCACTTATACCGGGGAGTATGAGGGCGGAATGTACAAGTGGAGAGCAAGCAAAGTCGAGGTTACAGTAGCTTCAGGCAAGGTTAAGGATATTAAACAAATAAGTGCTTCAAGCACAGGCTGCGTAAATGCGGATTCAGCGCTGCTTTATAATAGGGTAATTGAAGCTCAATCACTACAGGTGGATACCGTCAGCGGTGCAACTCTTACCTCTAAAGCATACCTCAAGGCAGTAGAAGACGCGCTGGTCAAGGCGCAAAAAAAGTAACAGCAGAAAGTAGAAAATAATTATGAAGGAGTAATAACAGGTGATTAGAGAAATCAATGGGAAAAAAGACTTTTCCAAGGAAACAAAAATATTTTACTATTCGACGACCGGCAACTCACTGGCCCTTGCACGTGATATAAGCGCCGGGCTCGGAGGAGCAGAACTGATCCCTATAGCTAAAGTGCTTAATAAGCATGTTGACATTAATGCAGCAAGATTAGGGGTTATATTTCCGGTACACCGCTGGGGTTTGCCGGGCATTGTGGCTGAATTCTTGAAAGACTTGAAACCGGAGCGGCAGCAATATATTTTTGCAGTTGCTACCTGCGGAGCGACACCAGGACCCGCCTTGCTTGAACTGGGCAGTATTCTGCGCAAAGCCGGGGCGGAGTTGAATGCGGGATTTGTTACTATAGCAGGCGGAAATGAAGTGGCTGAGCTTCCCGGATTAGTGAAATTTGTAAACAGCACATCCCATAAAGAGTATCGATCAGGAAAGGAAAGACTTCCCGAAATGCTTGAAATCATAAAAGCAAAAAAGGAATACGGACCGGATACAAGTTCCTTTGCAACAAACAAATTAGGAGGGCTGATGCATAGACTCGCATCTAGTGCCGCTGACAGTATAAAGACAAGTGACCGTGATTTCAGCGTCGACGATCGCTGCACATTATGCAGGACATGTGAAAGAATATGCCCCCGGGCAAATATAAAAATTGTTGATAACAAACCAGTCTGGAATCACGGATGTGAGCTCTGCAACGCCTGTATCCAGTGGTGCCCACATCAGGCAATACATTTCAGGAATGAAACCTGCAGATACCGGAATCCGGAGGTTAAGGCGGAAGATCTTATACTCAGGTAAATTTGAATGAGATGGTTTACAAGTGGTGCTTCCATAACAAAACGTTGCGGACCAAAACTATAGGCAATGGAGGTAAATTACTTGATAGATAAAAAAGCGGATATCTTGAGTTCAGGAAGAGCATTGTTCTATTCCAAAGGCTTCAAAGACACCAACATTACCGATATAGCAAAGATGGCCGAAATTAGCGTAGGCACCTTTTACAACCACTACGCTTCGAAAGAAAAGCTTTTCCTGGAGGTTTTTATCAGGGAAAGCAAGCAGCTCATAAAAAGTATTGCGGAATCCGGCGGCCTGAATGATGATCCTGCATCGCTGGTTACAAAAATAGTGATGCAGAGCATCAGTGAAATAAATTCAAATCTCATACTGAAGGAATGGTATAACAGGGAACTCATTGGCAAACTGGAGCAGTACCTATATGAACAAGGCTGCTCAGATAGCATTGATGAATTCATGCAAAGTATTAAAGCAGAACTGATTAAAAAATGTAAAGCAGATTGGAAAATAAGGGATGATATAGATGATGAAATGATAATTGCCATTTTTAACTCTATACTTTATATCGACATTCATAAAAGTGAAATTGGAGTTCAGTATTTTCCGCAGATTCTGCATTATATAACGAAATTCATGGTGAAAGGTTTAGCCGAATGTCCAAAATAGATTGATGCAGGCATTTATATTTTTCAGGTACATGAACGAATTTATAAAATATTCATTCGTAAATCAGTCCATTGACCTGGAGGTTATGGGAAAAGGATTTGCCAATAAAGACATAAGCTTGAATTTCATAAATAAGATATAAGAAGAAGGCTAAATAGAAAGAAAGGGGAATTTCATTATGTTAATAGCCGGATTGATAATTTTAATTGTAGTGGCTCTGGGAGGAGATTTATGAAATGAAAAATGTAATAATTGTAGGTGCCGGAATCGGTGGGCTCACTGCCGGCAACCTACTTGCCAAGAAAGGACATAAAGTTACCATATTTGAATCCCACAGCATGCCCGGCGGCTATACTGCCGGTTTTTACAGGAAGGGTTATTATTTTGAGAGCGGCACTATCAACTTAGAATCCTCAGCATCGGTATTCAAGATAATGAAGGAAATCGGAGTGTTGGAAAAAATAGACTTCGTAAAACTCTGGACACGTTTTTTTTCAGAGGATTTCGACGGAACTCCCGATAATTACGACGAATATAAAAAAATGATTTACTCTGGTTTTCCATCCGATAAGGAAAAGCTGGATATAGTTTTTTCGGATCTGGACAAAATGATATATTCAATGGGGATACTTGATAAACCCCTCCCCCCTTTCTACTGCGGATTTGACAAGGTAAAATCAATACTTCCGTTTATCCTGAGCAGCCCGAAGATGATGAAACTGGTTAAACAGTATGGGGATATGACATCCTCGGAGTTTGCAGCAAGGTATTTCGAAAAAGGCTCAAAGCTGTTCAGGCTGTTCAAGGGATTCAGCTATCCTGATATGCCGGCTATAGTCGTAGGACCTAATATAGCAGGGGCAAATGCTGACACTTGGACTGTGAAAGGCGGTATGCAGTCATGGGCTGACATTCTCGCAGACAACTTCACAAAACTGGGCGGGGAGTTGAAGCTGAAATCCTATGTCGATAAGATAATAACAAAAAACGGGGCGGCAGTTGGAGTCTCATGCAAAAATACCGTATATGACGCAGATTATGTTATTTCCGCCGGGGACTATAAGAAAACCTTCCTGGAGCTTTTGGACGACAAAAGCCTTATTCCTCAGACGCAGCAGGATACCATAGGCAGGACCGCTGTTTCAGAAGGTTTCTTCACAGTATATCTGGGGTTGAATATATCAAACGAAGAACTCGGCAAATATATGAAAGCTCCGCATGTTTTTGCTTGTGATGAAAAACCGGGTTATGACATTTACAATTCCGAAGATGAAGAGTTTTTTGAAAAGACATCCGCTTCACTCTTTTCACCGTCAATGATAACCCCTGAGAATGCTCCTGATGGAAAATCCTCACTGATGCTTCAGGCAATGGTGCCATACCACTGGATGGACAATTGGGGCGGCGGAAACAAGGAAGTATATAAGCAATTGAAGGAAAAAGCAATGGATGCAATGATAGAAAATGCATCCAGGGTAATTCCCGGTTTGAAGTATTATATCGAGTATAAGGATGCCGCAACCCCGCTCACTTATGAAAGATTTACACATAATACCGATGGAGCAACCTCAGCATGGAGTTGGAACCCTAATAAGAAGTTCTATAAAAACGGCTTGGACGTAAGCATAAAAACACCTGTGAAAAATCTTTATATCGGCTCCTGCTGGGCAGCGCAAATCGGCGGCGTACCCTTTGCCATAGCAGCAGCTTACCAGTGCGCCAACAGGATAAAGTAAACCGGGATTTTGATGGGTTTGAAGCTGCTGCATATAGAAATAGCAAAGGCTGTGGAACTCAAATTCCACAGCCTCCATACTTCTAGCTTGCTTCATCATACTGCTTTGCTGCAGCAATAACAGCAACGATTTCATTCTCATTGGTCATGACTTTTATACCAGTCTCAACTTGAATATCTTTGACAATAATTTTATCTCCTACATTTCTTTCTCCCACATTAATATTCACAAGCTCCGGCATAATGCCCGCCTTTCCCATAAGCTCAACTTCGGAAATATACTCCTGCAGCAGCTGCTGTCTTGCTGCCAGCTCCTCCTTGCCAACAAAAACAACAGGTACTTTTAACCGTATCATATCATCACTGTGAACTGCCTGTAATTCAACATTGAGTATTTTCCTGCTAACCGGTTCCTTCTGTATTTCCTTTAAAATGCACTGTTTTACTTCTTTCTCGATTTTTACACTGATTAGAGTGCTTTTGTTATGCTCCTGCAGCAGCTTTATAAATTCCTTTTGATCAAATTTTATGCTTTTGGGCTCTAATCCCTTTCCATAGAGAACTCCGGGTATAAAACCCTCTCTTCTGGTTTTATTGGCCTTTTCATTCCTTTCAACTGCATAGGCAATAGATTCACTCATTATTCTATCTCCTCCTTATAATTACTAATAACCTTTTCGACAGTGACTGAACCATCAACCTACGCACTGATACAGGCTGTTCCACCGCCAGGAGCAATTTTTTCTACTGCTTATGCCTTGGTTGCGTAGAACTCTTGCTCCTAATTGTTCTACTTGCATAATAGTTCAGCTCCTCACTCTTATATTTTTTATATATTAAGCTGCTTAATTTCCGGCAAATCTGCAGCAGTTTACAGACTGCTTCAACTTCTTCATCTTTAGCGCTCATTGCATACGAGTGCTAACAACTATTATTCTAGTTCTTTACTTTCTAAAATCAATTTATAAGGAGGGTTATTTATAACGATAAATTCTTATATATTCCGAATACTATTAAAAAAGAATCCACTTTTTATATAATTTGCCTGTTATCTTAATAATAAGGCTGCTCTGATGCATGTGTATATTTAAAATAAAGTCGGTTCTTTTTAGGGGTAAGTTGAAAGGGAAAAGGGGTAAGGTTGCATTTTCTCATGTGCTTTTTCTAATCTTTTTGTCAAGCGTGGTATCAATATTTCTCTCAATACTATAATCAATACTTTCCTCAATCCCTTTAAAATCATTGCCTTTAGCCTTATTTCTTACTCCTTAACTCTAACAATCTTAACCCTTATTGTTTCCGTCAAAAAAAGTTCTTCAAAGAATCACACCCATTTATTCCATATTTAGGAATAAGGTTTTTCACACATTTTCCCTTGACCCTAATTCCTTCAAAACCTGCATCTTTCCTGGCTTTTAGCCCCTTTATCCTTATTCCTTTTCTCCTTTCCTTGCCCTTGCTTCCTTGACCCATGATATTTCCACCCGAAAAAGTCCTTCCCTACCCTTATCCCCAAACCCTTGTTCCATGCACCTTTCATTTTCCGACCAAAAACACTTCTTCCGTAAAATCGCCAAAATCTTCTTTTTTCTTTTTCCCGTTCAACCTAATAAAGTTCTTCCGTGAATCGGGCGGTTTTTGCCCCAAGTCGGGCGACTTACTTATCCCTAAACCCTTGAAACATAAGCCTTCTGGCATGTCCTAATAAAGTCCTTCCCTCGGCTGATGCTAAAAAAGGACGGAAGAACTTTGGCTTGCCTGCCGAGGTCCTCTTGTCCCTTGATTCTACTGGGTTTTATCTATATTTTTTATCCATTTTCTTTTTCCCTGCCAGGGAAGGGGTTTGGCGGCTGGGGAAAAGGTTGGTAGTCTCAAAATAAATACATGTCGACTCATAATAAAGTTAGGTGAAAAACCTCCGCAGCACAAATCACCCTCAAACCCGCACCGTATCTATTATCATGCCGATTTTCCAGTATCTTGAATCATAATAATGTTTGGTGAAACCCATCCACTTTTGCAGCCTCTAACTCACTTTCCTGCGCAGTAACCCCACAGCAGGTGTAATCAACCCGCTGCACATAACCGCCGCTGGACCTCCGTCACGGTTACACCCCGCTGCTGATTCCACCCTTCTCCTATCTATTTATATATTTATTTATCTCTATCTGAAGCGTCAGAAACCGCACCGTATCAGTATTTGAGCCGTTGGAACAACCGCGCGCATATATCACCGCATCGCATACCAGCCCCTGCTCTAACCACCCGCAGGCGCCGCTGCACTTACTACACCGCAACTCATACCACACCCGTCAAATCCTTCTCCGAAGCCACTTCCGAGGGGGTAATCGAATTCTTATCGTTTAAAAAACATAGGTGTAACCCTCTCCCGATTACACCTATTGTATACAAATAAAAAACTCATGTCAAAACCCAACACCCCTCAAACCCTTATCCCTTCTCGCCTTAACCCTATTCTCCTAATCTCTTCCATATAATAAAGTCCGCTCTATTTTCTCATATTTTTATCCCATTTATTATCATATTTTCCTTAATTCTTGTAACAATTTTTAAAATAAAGTTAGTTCCAAATAGGGATAAGGTGAAAGGAAAAAGGGATAATGTTGCATTTTCCCATGTGTTTCTTCTAATCTTTTTTCAATTCCGCTATCAATATATAATACTCTCAATCCTTTTAAAATCAATGCCTTTAGCCTTATTCCTTATCCCTTAACTCTAAACTCAATAAAAAGTAAATCCCGCAGCCGCTCAGGATTTTTCCTGCTTCGACTACGGGATTTTGGAACGAACTTTATTTTTATAGAGCGAAGTTTATTATCATGGAATGAACTTTATTTGAATTATACACCGCTCTCATAGTTGAATTCAGAATCCAATTCATGCAGAACATTTTGTAAGGTTATTAAACTATTGTTGAGAAGTCTCTCTTTCAATATTGCAGTATGTTTTATGAGTGCTGGTATATCAAGATTGCCTATAGGTTCAAGCTTATAGGCATCATGCACCCACTCAATATTTGAAGCAAATTCTCTATTTATCTCGTTTTCTATAATGCTCCCCATTGTCAAGACACGAAGAATGATTTTGTAAGTTAATCTCCTTTCGTGTTTGATTTTAGGCAACGGCAGTAGCATCGCCAGTGTATACTTGAAATGGACAAAGTCCATC
>JBLNDG010000029.1:0-15509 GCA_050261415.1 Caulobacteraceae bacterium
TGAATACGAAAACATAAGGAATTCAATCGCAGAAAAAATAGCAGAGGATAATAACAGCTATAATGTCTTAATAAATATGGTTAGTTTAAGCAATTAAAAAGACTTCTATTGAAACATTACCCTTACAAAAAAGATAGGCATTTTAATAATGTCTATCTTTTTTTATAAACTTATTTGTTTATATTTTTATTTTATGTATATTGTTTATTTCATAAATTCCGTTGTCATTTACTTTTATAGTTTAGCAGCAAAGCAGAATTTATAATAACCGCAACAGAGCCGACATTGTGTACTAAGGCGCCGACTACAGGGTTTAAAATACCTGTCATTGCCAATATAATAGCCACAAAATTGAGAAGCATGGAAAGAGTTAAGTTCAGCTTAATTGTTTTCATAGTTTTTTTTGACAGGCTTAACAGGTGAGGAATACATTTAATGTCATCACTGACAAGGGCAATATCTGCCGCTTCAACAGCAATGTCGCTGCCAATGCCGCCCATTGCAACCCCTACAAATGCTTTTTTAAGAGCAGGTGCATCATTAATACCATCACCGACCATGCAAACCATCTCATTTTTACTCTGATATTGCTCAATTGCGGACATCTTATCTTCCGGCAAGCATTCCGAGTGAACATTGACTATACCGACACTCTCTGCAATATGGGAAGCTGCTTGTGCATTATCCCCGGTCAGCAATATGCTTTCTACATCGAGTGCATGAAGCTTTTTAATCATATCCGCAGAATCTTTACGCAATGTATCGGATAGAGCTACAAAACCAGCTTCGCAGACGTTTATGGCAACATAGATAATTGTACAGCCGTCGTTTCTGTATTCGGAGGCCTTGTCCAGCATATCCTGAGATATTGCCACAGAGTTTTCAGCCAGCAGCTCGGTATTTCCCGCCAGAATTGCATCACCTTCAACAGTTGCTTTAACACCCCTGCCTGCAATCATTACGAATTCTTGAGGCTCTTGCAAAGTTGCAGCTGATGTACTTCTAAAATTAGAAACAACAGCTTTACCTAATGGGTGCTCGGAACGTAGCTCCGCAGAAGCTGTAAGCGTCAATAACCTTTCTGAATCTATATAGGCATTAAAGCTTTGCACAGCTACAACAGAAGGTTTGCCATAAGTGAGAGTACCCGTCTTGTCAAATGCAATTCTGGTTACAGTTGATAGTCTTTCAAGAGCATCTCCTTCACGGACAAGAATACCATACTTTGTAGCATTGCCGATACCGGCCATAATGGCAGTAGGAGTTGCAAGCACTAAAGCACAGGGGCAGAATACAACAAGAATGGTAACGGCGCGAATAATTTCCCCTGTAATGAGCCATGTCCCAATCGCAGATGTAAGAGCAATCACAACTATCCACGTGGCCCATCTGTCTGCAATGCCAACAATTTTTGCCTTGCTTGCATCAGCAGATTCTACAAGTCTGATCATTCTCTGCAATGAGCTGTTCTCACCCACCTTGGTGGCTTTCATATCAAAGGTGCCAAACTGGTTTACCGTTCCGCTGAAAACCTCATCACCCACGCCTTTATCAACCGGCAGGGATTCACCTGTCATTACCGATTGATTGATGGAAGTTTGCCCAGAGATAATTATACCGTCAACAGCGATGGTCTCGCCTGCCAGTACACGGAGCAAATCGCCAACCTGTACTTGTTCGGCAGGTATCGTACTTTCTGCTCCGTCACGAACCACTCTTGCAGTCCGAGGAGTGAGATGTACCAGTTTTTCAATACCGGCACGTGCTTTTGCAACGGTACGTTCTTCTAGTAATGCACCAAGCTGCATTATGAAAGCAACCTCGCCTGCGGCAAAGGTTTCACCAATAAGAATTGATGCAACCAGTGCGATTGAAACCAGAACATCTGCCTTAATATCAAATCTATATATTAATCCTTCAATTGCACCTTTTACAATAGGGATACCGCAAAGAACAATTGCTATCCATGCAGCATCGATTTGTAAATTCCCGATGTGGAAAAAGCTGATAATCAACGATACCGCAGATACTATTAAAAAGAGTATGGAATGGTTTTCTTCATTTTTTAGAAAGACAATTAGCCTTTTCATCTTGCTACCTAACCCATTCTCGAAAAATGCTCTACCGCTTTGGCAAATTCAGCAATTGTTTTATCCGCGTCGCCATGTACAATACCGTCACGAACGCAGTGCTGCAAATGACCTTCCAAGACAGCTTGTCCAACTTTATGCAGTGCGCTTTTTGCCGCGTTGATTTGTATTAAGATATCTTCACATGGAACATCCTTATCTACCATTTCTGAGATAGCTCTAAGCTGTCCCTCAATTTTTCTTATTCTGGCCTGAACCTTTGGAACATCCATACACTGACGCATATTTTATCCTCCTGCGCAATAATATTTACTTTATACTCATAGGGGTATGGGTATAATTTATCATAGCAGGAATCCTTTGTCAACCAAAAAGAGTAGAATGTGATTACGCACTCTACTCTTATCTATTTTGAGGCAGCTGTAATATTTGAAGGAATACTGGGATACTTGCATCATATCACAGCCTTAAGACGTACAGTAAATGTTATCTTGTTGTCTTCACTACTGGCTGAAATTTCACCGCCATGCAGATCGACTATACTTTTGGCTATTGCCAGCCCTAGTCCTGAGCCTTCGTTTGAGGGTCTTGATTTTTCTACCTTATAAAACCTTTCGAATAAAAGAGGCAGCTCTTCAGTAGGAATTTCATCACCACTGTTTGTTATTTCAATCACGGCATAATCCTTGTCAGTATGCAGTCGAACGTTAATCTCACTGAAATCATATGAGTACCTTATCGCATTGGTTAGTATGTTTTCAAAAACTCTTGCCAATTTGTCGGGTTCGGCTTTAACCAGTACCCTGCTTGCCGAAATATCCGTTTTGAATTTCAGTTGTTTCTCGCCACAAAGCGGTAAGAGTTCTTCCAATAGTTGTTTTAACAGTTCATTCATACAGATTGTCTGAGTATCTTTGACTTTAACCGTATTGCTTAATAGCATATACTCAAACAAGTCATCTACCAACTGTTTAAGCTTGCAGCTCTTGCTATACAATATATCAATATAGTGTTCCGCCTGGCCCTCATCATTATATCTTTTTTCTTTAAGCAGATTTACATAACCTATAATAGATGTTAAAGGCGCTCTTAAGTCATGGGAGATATTCGTTATAAGTTCATTTTTGGATTTTTCAACATTTATCTCATTTTTTATCTTTTCTTGCAGTTTACACGTCATAAGATTAATATTTTCACCTAAAAGCCGCAGTTCATCATTTTCTGCCTCCCGGACCCTGAAATCCAGATCTCCGCCGGAGATTTCCTTCAATCCGTCCGAAAGCTCCCTTAAATACTTTATCCTGCTCCGGGTAAGGAGATAGAATAGTATTATGAATACTCCCAGTCCTTGCATTGCCCCTAAGAGTACATTCCCGTTGGCACTATAAATCAGTTTGCGTTTGGGAATACCCCTGACTATTATATATACTGTACCACCGTCAAAGCTATCAGACTGGTAAAATCTATAAAAATAGCCTTCGCCTCGATATGTTGTCGTAGCGATAATTTTTGCAATTTCTTTTATATCTACCTCGTTCTCTTTTACATTTTCTGATTTGATCAGTATTCTGCCGTTCTTGTCAGTAGTTATAATTTGAAGCCCATAATACTTGGCCAGTTTATTTATATAAGCTTGGTTGTCAGGGCTATAACCATATAGATCCGAGCAGTGGCTGGTAATTTCTATAAAGATGCTGTCCGCAGCACTTACTATATTATCTATATCCGATGAAACAGAGAATGTTATTTCCCCTCCGTATATAAATGTTACCATAAATGCTGTGATACATATGATATATGTAACTACAAGCTTAAAGAATATACTGCATCTAATTCTCAATTTTATAGCCCACCCCCCATACTGTTTTCAAATATCGGGGTTCCTTAGGGTTTCTCTCTATCTTTTCTCTGATTTTTCTTATATGCACCATTACAGTGTTATCGGATTCAAAGTATTCTTCCTTCCACACTTCTTCATATATCCTATTGATAGCAAAGACTATCCCCTTATTTCGCGCCAGGAGCTCCAGAATCGAAAACTCCGTGGGTGTAAGCTTTATCTCTCTATCCCCTGCTCTAACTTCATGAGTTAGGGTGTTTATAGATAAATCATCAATTTCTATAACATCACTTGAATTTTTATTGCCTGTATTAAATCTGGTGTAACGCCTTAGCTGGGATTTGACCCTGGCTATGAGCTCGAGCGGATTGAAGGGCTTTGTCATATAGTCGCCGGCACCTATCGTCAAACCCAGGATTTTATCAGTATCCTGGGTTTGACGATAGGAATATTATTGGTATATCCTTGTCATTCCGCAGTTTTATGCAAGTCTCAATTCCATCCATTCTTGGCATCATTATGTCAAGAATTATCAGATCCGGCTTCTGCTCTTTCAGCAATTGCAAAGCCTCTATACCATTAGAAGCCATAAGGGTATTGTAGTTTTCAGTCCTCAGGTATACCCCAATCAGTTCTCTGATTTCCGGATCATCATCGGCAACTAGTATTGTGTGCCTTTCCATACAAACACCTCATATAAAACAATTACGTACACTTTAAGGATACGTCGGGATAAATCAAACCGTATTATACAGTTAAATTATATTATTTTGTTGGTACAGCTTTCAAAAAGCTTTACCGGGTTGATTATCTTGCCGAGGCTGTGAGGTTCCCCATCATGATTTATTTGTACTACATCACCTGTGCTCAATACATTATTCCAGAAGGTTTCCGGGTTTATGTCCGGTTTTACCTGACAAGCCAATGCATATAGACCGGCTATATACGGAACCGCCCAGCTCCACCCGCCGCTTCTATAAAATGCATAATCACTTGCACCTGTAGGACTTGCCGTAGTCCTGGAGTCCATTGGAACAAGCAGGGTATCAATCCCCAATTCCCTTTTGCCCTCATAATACTGATCTGCCCACCACAGGCCAGGCAGATATGAGTTCTTATTCTCCGGATCTGAAGATACATCCCGCCCTAATCCGTCAAATTTAAAACCATATGTCTCACTCAACGAGCAGGACACAACAATGTTCTCAGCTTTAGCCCTTTCTACTGCTTTATTTATTTCTTCATATCCCGTTTGCCCGGGACTCCAACCTAATGAAATCGAAATAACACGTATTTTTTCATTTGCAGGCAAGGTTTTATTAATCTCAATGACCCTGTCGACTGCTTTATCCATCCATGTAAAGTCATACTTAAAGCTGTCTTTTTTCATTTCTCCCGGAATAAGCGCGATATAATACAGATTTGCTTCCGGAACCACTCCAACCGTTTTCCCTACAGCAATGGATGCAACAGCCGCGCCATGCATTTCAGCTGTATCATATTTGTTGTTGATTGCTTCATAAGACTTTAGACTGTCCTTATATTCAAAATGTTCAGTAAGTAAGGTTTGATCAATTATTGCAATGCCTACCCCTTTGCCTGTAATACCTTTGTTATGTACACTTTTAAGTCCCAACCCCGGGTTCTTCCCCAGCTCCATTATGGCCTTCGGGTCGAAACCTTCAGGCAGAATTGCAGGCCATCTGGTATTAGTATCAAAATCTGCATATGACAAATCGTTCAGGCGGTTTTTAATATCCAAGGACCTCAAATCGTAGCCCCTCAGGTCAACCTGCCATGGGTCAGTTTTATCTGCGTTATAGGTTGGTAATGTTTTTAGTCAGTCTCTGTGCAAATTCATAGCTCTAACTGACTTGGCGGATTGGTCGCTGCATGCAGTTGCAAATAGGAGAGATAAAATTAAGGTAATAGACAATATTTTTTTCATTATAACTCCTCCTGTTGTGTATTTACTTTAATACTAGCTGATTAACCTTAAGGAAAAGTTATGAAAAAACTTAAGATTTTCTTAAATCTTTTAGTCTGATAAAAAAGAAGAAGAACCTTCTAAAAGGCTCCCCTTCGTTTTGAGCTTCACTGTATTGTATTTTTTCCCGCTACCCTCCGTTAAGCCAGTTCTATCAGAAGCTGTCCGGCCTTTATCTGCTGTCCTTCCTTCACATAAATCTTTTCTATCTTGCCAGCCTTAGGAGCGAGAATATTTGTTTCCATCTTCATAGCCTCTACAATAATAAGGCTTTGCTTATCATTCACGTTATCTCCCTCCTGGACCAGTATCTTTGATACCACCCCCGGGATTGATGCCCCGATTTCATTTATGTCGCTGGGGTTTGCCATCAACTCCTGTTCTATTTTGCTTCTTTCACCGTAGGCCTTGTCGAATATTTTAATTTCCCTTCTGTTTCCGTTGATCTCAAATACCACCGTCACGTAACCATCCTGATCTACCTTCTGCATTTCGATCAGCTTGACAATCATGATTTTTCCTTCTTCAAGCTCAATCTCGCAGGTTTCACCCTCTCTCAAGCCATAGAAGAATACATGGCTCTCCAGATTGCTGAGATCACCGTACTCATTTATGAATTTCAAATAATCCTTATATACTTTGGGATACAAAGCATAGCTGAGTATATTTCTTATATTGGGCTCATCATGAAGCTCATCAGCCAGTTTCCTGGAAACATCATCGAAGTCCGCCGGTTCAAGGATTTCTCCGGGCCTCACGGTAATCGGCGCTTCCCCCTTTAATACAATTTTCTGCAGTTCCTCCGGAAAGCCTCCCACAGGTTGTCCCATCATCCCCTTGAAATAGGAAACTGCTGAATCCGGGTAATTTAGATTCCTGCCTTTTTCCAATATATTGTCCTTTGTCAGGCCATTTTTTACCATAAATATTGCCAAATCCCCGACAACTTTGGAGGAAGGCGTTACCTTCACAATATCTCCCAAAAGCTCATTTACGTCCTTATACATGAGCTTGACTTCATCGAACAAGTGCCCCATCCCGAAGCTTTCGACCTGGGATCTCAGGTTGGAATACTGGCCTCCGGGAATCTCATACCTGTATATCTCCGCTGTACCTGATTTAAGCCCGGACTCAAAGGGTTCATAGAGTTTTCTCGTATCGTACCAGTAGTCGCTGAGCTTCTGTATATCGTCAAGCCCAATTCCAGTATCCCTGTCGGTATTTGCCAGGGCTGCAACGATGGAATTCAATGCCGGCTGACTTGTCAATCCCGCCATTGAATTGAAGGCTGCATCCGCTATGTCGACTCCTGCATTTGCCGCCATCATTACCGTAGCAATCCCATTGCCGCTGGTATCGTGGGTGTGAAGGTGTATGGGAATTGAAATGTACCGTTTCAGAGTCTCCACCAGCTTCTTTGCCGCATAGGGCTTGAGTAAGCCTGCCATATCCTTTATACCCAGTATATGGGCTCCCATCCGCTCTATTTCCACTGCTGTATCTACGTAATATTTCAAAGAATATTTCTCTCTTTTTTCATCTAGAATATCGCCGGTGTAGCAAATAGCAACCTCCGCCACCTTTCCCGACTTGAGAGCTTCATCCAGGGCTACTTCCATTCCCTTCAGCCAGTTCAGAGAATCAAAGATTCTGAATATGTCTATGCCCTGTTTTGCCGACTCCCTGATAAATTCCCTTATAACATTGTCGGGGTAGTTGGTATATCCTACTGCATTTGAGCCTCTTACGAGCATCTGGAATAATATATTGGGTACCTTGCTCCTGAGCATTTGCAGCCTTCTCCATGGGGATTCCTTAAGAAACCTGTAGCTTACATCAAAGGTTGCTCCTCCCCACATCTCCAGGGAGAAAAGATCCTTTGCCAATACCGACGTGGCCTCTGAAATCTTAAGTATATCCTTTGTCCTAAGCCTGGTGGCAACAAGAGACTGATGGGCATCCCTATAAGTCGTGTCTGTTAAAAGGAGCTTATTTTGTGATTTTATCCAGTCAATGAGACCTTTTACACCCTTCTCGTCCAGTATCTGCTTTGTTCCTGAAAGGTTTTCCGGTATTGTGATCTGCGGTACCTTTGGTATATCAAAATCCTTTTTTGTATCCTTTATTTCATTTACCAGCTTTTCCCCTATAAACTTTATGATTTTGGTTTCTTTATCCTTCTTGGGTCTTATATCAAAAAGCTCAGGTGTTTCATCAATGAAACCCGTTGTACATTCACCGTTTTTAAAGGTAGGATGGTTCAGGACGTTTATGATAAAGTCCTCGTTGGTCTTGACCCCCTTTACGGAAAGCTCCTTGATGGAGCGTGATGCCTTCCTCACTGCATCATCAAAAGTCCTGGACCAGGAGACGATTTTTACCAGAAGGGAATCATAATATGGAGTGATCGTTGAACCTGTATATCCGTTGCCTCCATCCAGTCTTATTCCAAAGCCGGAGCCGCTTCTGTATTCGGTAATTTTTCCGGTATCCGGGGCGAAATTGTTGAAGGGGTCCTCAGTAGTTATCCTACACTGTATTGCGTAGCCCTTTTTCTCAATGTCCTCCTGGGATTTGATTCCTATCTCCGGAGAATCAAGGGGGTATCCCTGGGCAATCAGAAGCTGGCTCTGGACGATATCTATACCCGTAATCATCTCAGTAATTGTATGTTCTACCTGAATCCTCGGGTTCATCTCAATAAAATAGTGCTGCCCCGTGCTGTCCATTAAAAATTCTATAGTACCCGCGCTTTCATAATTAAGCTTCCTTGCTATCTTCAAAGCATCCTCACAGATTGCTTTTCTCTTCTCTTCAGTAATAGACAATGCAGGAGCAAATTCTATGATTTTCTGATGTCTCCGCTGAATTGAGCAATCCCTTTCAAAGAGGTGTACGATATTTCCATATAGATCTCCCAACAGCTGCACCTCAATATGCTTCGGCCTGTCAAGATACTTCTCGATAAACACCGCATCATTTCCAAAGGCTTTTCTTGCTTCACTCCTTGCGCTCCTGTATGAAGAAACGAATTCCTTTTCCTCATAGACAATCCTCATGCCCCTGCCTCCGCCTCCGGCAGCAGCCTTAATTATTACAGGGAAGCCTATTTGTGCTGCGAAGCCTATAGCTTCTGTTTCGTCGGTTATCGGCTCGTCCAGACCTGGAACAGTTGGCACACCCACAGATTTTGCGATCATTTTTGATTTTATTTTGTCCCCAAGATTATCTATCATATCGCTTTTGGGGCCGATGAATATGATACCGTTTTCCTCACACTTTCTTGCAAAATCAGGGTTCTCAGAAAGGAATCCATACCCCGGATGTATTGCGTCTACACCTTTTTTGAGTGCAAGATTTATTATATCCTCAATATTGAGATATGCCTCTATCGGTCCCCTTTTTTCGCCAATAAGGTAGGACTCGTCAGATTTTATTCTGAAAAGGGCATATTTATCCTCTTTTGAATACATTGCGACCGTTCTTATGCCTAGCTCTTTACAGGCCCTGAATATTCTAATCGCAATTTCCCCCCTGTTTGCAACCAATACCTTCTTGATTTTCCTTTCCATTTAGTACACATCCTTTACCATTGAATATTTATACATGACGACCAGTTTTAAATATATAATTGAAATTATACTAAATAGAGCGGTTGCAATGCAAGTACTTTATTCTACCATAATAATTTTTTGCATAAATAAACACCATTTATAAGGGTGTTCTATCTACAATGCTGTGTATACCTGCCGATGCACTTTTCCTCCTCATACTGAGTTCTTGGCTCTTAGTATTCGTAAGGTTTTTATGGGAACACTTAAGGGACAAAAGCATTATTCAAGGGAATTCAAGGAAATGGTGGTACAGGAGCATTATGAATGTGACAAAAAACTGACACCGTTTGAAAAACGATGCCAGTCTGCGTAATCTAAAGTAATTCTATGATAGTGCTTTTTATTTTGTGCCCACTATCTTGTGTTCAGTTCAAAACTCTCTTTTTTATTACAGATGGATGCTGCGTGCTAATTTATCCAGGCTTGCCACAATTTCCTCATCTGTAAAGCAGTACTTCATATCTGTGAAATTGCTTCTTAACTTTTTAACTTCTTCCTTGACGTTTTTATTCCTCAAAATGACATCAGCCATTAACTCAGCAAGCTGTTCGAACTCTTTCTTGCCGAAGCCGAATCTTGTCATCTCGGGAACACCAAGCCGTAAAGCTCCTGAGGCTGTAAAGCCTTCTTCTTCCGGAGTTGCTTGATAGTTAACAATAATATTGTTGTCTTCCAGCCTGTTAGCCATCTCCGGACCTGCACCATAGCCTACCCTGACAATGACCTGATGTGTCTCGGTATAGGATATAGCCGGATCTCCAGCCACCTCCAAGCCAACCTGCTTCAGGCATTTAGCAAAGTATTTTGCATTTTCTATGATGTTCTTCTGATATTCATCCTTAAAGTAATTCATCTCATAGGCTGCCATCAGAAGACCCAACATTGTTCCAAGGTGATGGTTGCTTACGCTTCCTGGGAAAGCCCTTGTTTCTATAGCTTCCCACAGCTTATACTTGAGTTCATCTTCCCGGTAGTTTGTTGCTATGATACCTCTTTGTGTCCCGAAAAATGTCTTATGGGTGGAGCCGGTAACTATTTCGGCACCTTCGGCAAATGGATTTTGGAAGTAGTCCCCTGCTATTCCAAGAACATGTGCCATATCATACATTATAGTCGTATTTATTTTCTGATCGTCAACAAACTGTCTGATTTCCTTAACCGGTTCCTTATGCAATACCATGCTCTTTCCGAAAATAATAAACTCCGGTTTGTACTTGTCGATTATCTTCTTTGTTTCTTCAACATCTATTTTGAAGCTGTTGTCCTTAAGTACCGGGAAATTTACCACAGCAGGTTTTTCTGTCACAGGGTCTATAGCAATATAATCATGCAGGGCACCCATAGGCTGCGAGCTTAGATGTCCACCCTTTATAATGTGGTTGTTCAAAACGTATCCTAACCTGCTGGCATCCTTCTTCCGGTTAACTCTGTTCTTGAAATCCATTACTGCGCTGAAAGCCGCTGTATTGGCCATTTGCCCGCTGATTACCCTGGTTTCGGCTTCTGTACATTTCAAGTACTTTTTCATTTCCTCAATGAGCAGGTGTTCCACTTCGTCGATGAATTTTGTACCCTGATAGTAGAAAACATCATAGTCATAGAATGACTTTACTTTTTTATGTTCAGCATACCTGAAGGAGGGGTCCATGACCGACAGCAACCTGACTGCACTTGAATGAGTTTGCTCTGATGGTATCAGATTGATGCATTCCACCTGCCTCCATATATGGTTACCGAGGCTTTTCTCCAGCAGATTCAATGCTTTGGCTTTATAATCCGACGAGTTATCTGCTTCATAACTTTCCGTATAGCTATAAAGAATAGGTCTTGCAAAAGGCGGTGCATCCCCCTTCATATGGTAGGGAACTATCACTGCTTTGGCCTTGTTTCCTCGGATTTCTATTTCCACTTCATCATCAACCAGAACATCACTGTTTATAAGGGCAAGGCCGATAGCTCTCGTGCCTTTTTCCTCTTTAATTACCGTATCCAGTCCATGTCCTTCTGTTTTAAAATAAGGCACCATGGTACCGCTGGTAACATATCCTATTTCCGCACCGTTTCTGAATACCTTGAACCCATTTCTTGCAATGCCTCTGTCCGTTAACGCAAAAGGCTTGAGCATCCTTGGCAGGTCTTTGAGATCGGAAAAATCCCTCTTCATTATTCTCTGTGAAGCTTCAAACTGTTTGAGAAGAGCTTTTTTCCCTATGTAATCCCCTTTTGCTTCGGCAAAGCTTACTGCAAATTTAGCCAAAGGTACTGAAAAAATCTGAATTTCCTGTCCATTGGCATCCGCGCCCAATTCGTGTCCATAAAGCGGCAGCCCTGCTTCCAGCCTCAAAGTGTCTCTTGCTCCAAGCCCAGTCGGCTTAGCGCCGTTTTCCATCAAAAGATTCCAAATAGCAACAGCATCAGAGGCTTTGACAAACAATTCAAACCCAATAGGCTCTCCTGTATATCCTGTTTTGGCAACCCGCACTTCTTTTCCTGCCAGTTCAATTGTGTTAAGGGAATTCTTTACAGGCTCCGTCAAATACGGATCCTTCGAAAGCTTTCCCAAAATATTTTTCGAATCGGGTCCCTGTATTGCAATCATTGCAACCTCATCAGACTTATTTATTATCTCTGCATCAAATCGTTTGATTTCCCCGGTCAAATGTGCCCAATCTTTCTCTGCATTGGACGCATTTACAACCAATACATATTCACCTTCGCAAAAACGGTAGAGGTAAGCATCATCTATAGCTCCCCCATTTTCATTAGGAATCATTGAATATTGAGCCTGCTTCAGATCCAAAGCTAAAACATTGCTGGTCAATACATATTGTAAGAACTGTACTGCTTCCCTTCCGGTTATAACAAACCTTCCCATATGGGAAACGTCGAATATACCGGCTCTTTTTCTTGTGTAAAGATGTTCTTCAACAATACCGTCAGGATAATTAACGGGCATTTCCCAACCGCCAAAGTCCACCATATTGGCCTTCAGTTTCAAATGTTCATCAAAAAGTACCGTTCTTTTTAAAGTGCTCATAGATCCTCCTCCTATTTTTATATTTTTTTTACAGGTGCTGCATGCAGTGCAATACCTTCAAGTCCCATAACCGCCTCTGAAAATACTTCCCCGAGCGTAGGATGAGCATGAATAGTCCCTATGATGTCGTCTGCCGAAAGCTTCATGCCGATAGCCAATACCCCTTCATGAACCAGGTCCGATGCATGGGGACCAAGAATATGCACTCCGATAATGGTATTATTCTCGTCAGAAATAACCTTCAATAGTCCTTCACCTTCACCCAAGGTTAATGCTTTCCCGTTAGCTCCAAACATAAATTTTCCGGTTTTATAGGCAATCCCTTTTGTGCGTGCTTCGTCCTCCGTCATACCAGCCGATGCTATTTCCGGGAAGGTGAAAACACAGCTGGGCACCACCATTACATTCTGATGCGGTTTGAGTCCCATCATGTGCTCAACAGCAGTAATCCCTTGATGAGATGCAGTATGCGCCAGCATTATGCCTCCTGTCACATCACCAATGGCATAAATATGAGGTACATTGGTCTGTCCATAGCTATTCGTTCCAATCCCTTTCCTATCATAAGCCACCCCGGCATTCTCCAGCATCAGCCCTTCAGTCACAGGCTTCCTGCCTGTAGCCATAAGGACCTTATCAGCCGCTACCTTGATTTCACCCTTTGCTGTTGAAACTGTCAGCAGCATTTCATCCTGCTTCTCTATCTTCATAACCTTTGAGGCAGTTAATATTTCGATACCCTTTTTCTTCATCATTGGTGCCATTCTCTTACTGAGGTCGCTGTCCAACTGGGCTAAAATGCCGGGTAAGAATTCTATTACCGTAACTTTGCTTCCAAAAGCATTGAAGATGTCTGCAAATTCCATACCGATGACTCCGCCGCCGATAATTGCCAGCCTTTGAGGGATATGATCTATAGCAAGCAGGCTGGTGCTGTCCAGCACATCCGGCAGGTCTGCGCCTTCAATCGGCAGTACTGCCGGTTTTGAACCTGTTGCAATAATAATATGTTCAGAAGATATGCTCTCATCTCCGCCATCTGCTTTTCTTACTGAAACCTCATTGTGGCCTATAAACTTTGCTTCTCCCGCAACAACAGTGATTCCATTGGATTTCATTAGCTGATCGATGCCGCCTACCAACTGGTCAACAATCTTTTTCTTTCGGGATTGTACCTGTTCCCAGTTGATGCCCGTTACATGGCTTACAATACCGAACTCCTCGCTGTTCTTTGCCAGATGGCAAACCTCAGCGCTTCGATATAATGCTTTTGTGGGAATACAGCCCCAGTTCAAACAGGTACCACCCAACCTTTGCCGTTCCACCAAACATACCTTGGCACCCAACTGCGCCGCCCGAATGGCCGCCACATACCCCCCCGGCCCGCCGCCGATAATAATCAAATCAAAATCGTATTTTTCCATTTTTCCTCCTCTTTCCGCCATTGAGTACCGCCCTCCGCCTCTTGCACTTTACGCTTCCGCACTGCAGAATTTTTCATAGGCTGCTGCATTCATCAATTTTTCTAATTCTATAGGATTGCTCAATTCAATACAAATCATCCAGTTTTCAAAGGCATCCTGATTTACTAAAGCCGGATCATCAGCAACGGCATCATTGACTTCAGCAACAGTTCCGGATACCGGAAGATAAATATCGGACGCAGCCTTAACAGATTCTACAGTGCCGAAAACATCATCCTGCTTCAGGGATATCCCTGTCTCGGGCAATTCAACAAAGACCACATCCCCTAATGCATGCTGTGCATAATCCGTGATGCCGACATAGGCTTTAGAGCCCTCAACCTTAGCCCATTCATGATTTTTTGTGTAGTACAGACCTTCAATGATTTTCAATTTTTTCCCTCCATTCATATTTAAACAAAAAGAGAATGCAAGACTAATACAAGCCTAACATTCTCTGTATTTTTTACCTGAGAGTATCGCCCACCTTAATGCGGCTTTCCCCTTCGGTGCCTTCCGGTCTTTCCAGAGTCCCATCGGGCAATGATACTTTTGCCTGAAAGTTTCTGCACACGTATTGGCAAGCGCTGCATTGCTTCTTCGGCCATCATGAATTGATGTCTCTCATTGCCTTCATCTGTAATTATTTTCTTTATTTTTATCATAGCATCCCGCAAAACTTGCTGTCAACGATAATATATAATCTTTTTCAATTCCTAATTATTATCCATAGACATATATAATGTATATACCTGCAATGCACCTTTCATCCATTTGCATTTAAATATCCCCATACCCACAAGCCAAATCCAACAAGCCTTTCTCTACTTTTCTGATTCCATCCAAATCTTCTTCATTTGTCAATATTATTATGGCTGCTTTCTCACCCATAAAGCGGTAAAAGTCCGCGTTCCTCGAGCATCATGATAGCCATTGATGTGAACTGCTTGCTTATCGATCCGATTTTAAATACCGTTTCCGGCGTATTGGGAATCTGCTTCTCATAGTCAGCCATACCATAGCCTTTTTCAATATGATTTTACCATCATACGCAACAAGCACCGACCCACTGAATGCTGTTTTGTAGTTGGTAAAGAAATCATCGAGGATTTTTTGCAGGTCACCGTATCCTGCCGGTGTACCAGCGGTCAATACAGCGCATACCAGGGTCATAATCAGGATAAATGGTAAAATTCTTTTCATTCAATCGTCCCACTATACCCGATTTTATTCTTTCAGCTGTAATGCTATAAGTAAAATAATGGTACTATTTACACTTTCGATTATACCACTTTTTGTAAGTTAATATATATTGCCGGCAGTGTATAATAAAGTAGGGAAACTAATTCCTTAGTTCCCCCCCCTTATCAAACCGTACGTGCCCTATTAAGGCATACGGCTTACCAATTGTAGCTTTTGAGCTATCAGGTTGTCACGAATTTCATAGCATTGGATATTTTATTAAGTCGGTCAGGTGT
>JBLNDG010000030.1:0-6598 GCA_050261415.1 Caulobacteraceae bacterium
GGATTGTTTTTTGTTATTTTATTGATATATAAAATCTTTTTAGAAGCCTTTCTAATGGGGGGTAATTTCTTGGAATATTTTGCAGATGCCTTTAATAAGGCTGTCAGCTTGCTGTTGTCCTTCGACCCTGAACTATATGGGATTATAGCTTTATCTATCAAAATGTCAGTTATTGCAACGCTAATAAGTACATTAGCCGGAATTCCGGCAGGTGTCGCAGTAGGGCTGAACAGGTTCTGGGGAAGGACTGCACTGGTGAACGTTATTAATACATTAATGGGAATGCCTCCTGTAGTTGTTGGGCTTTTTGTCTACATAATGCTTTCGAATCAGATGGGTATTCTGGGGCCATTGAGGTTGCTTTTTACACCGGCAGCAATGATTATTGCACAAGTGCTGCTTGCGGTACCTATAGTAATCGGGCTTACAATTGTTGCAGTGCAATCCGTTGACAAGCTTACGATCAAAACGGCAATCAGTCTTGGGGCAAACAGACTGCAGCTTGCATGGACAATCATTAAGGAGGCAAGATATGCAATAGGCGCTGCGGTTATTACCGCTTTCGGCCGCCTGACCGCTGAAGTGGGTGCTGTTATGATGGTAGGCGGAAACATAAGGTTTCAGACCAGGGTTATGACAACTGCAATCGCACTGCACAAGGGCATGGGAGAATTCCAGATGGCACTGGCTTTGGGAATGATTCTGCTTGCTATCTCCTTGCTCATAAATACTCTTCTCGACCTGCTGAGAAGCGGAAGGGAGGCAGCCCGCTGATGGAATACATATTTGATATAACGGGACTTGTTAAGGAGTATGAAGGGCAAAGAATCCTTGATATTGAAGAACTCCACCTGGAAAAGGGCAAAATTACGGCTGTAATAGGTCCGAGCGGGGCAGGTAAAAGTACTCTCCTTTCAATTTTAAACGGTCTTGATAGTGCTACAAGCGGGAAAATAGAATTTGACGGGAAGGTAATAGGTAGAACCCCTGATATTGCGACACGCAGACAGATGTCCATGGTATTCCAGAAGCCTGTGGTTTTCAATACGACAGTTTTTGAAAACATCGCATACAGTTTAAAGCTTCGGGGACTGCCGTCAAAGGAAACAAGGAAGCATGTTGAAGAGCTTGCAGAGCTTGTAGGGCTTAAGGAGAAAATAAGGCAGAAAGCAGTCACCCTCTCCGGCGGGGAAGCCCAAAGGCTTACCCTGGCAAGGGCTATGGTATTTAAACCTAAAGTACTTCTTCTGGATGAGCCTACTGCAAACTTGGACCCGGCAAATGTGGCAATGATTGAAAAGCTTATTTTGCATGCAAAAACTGAGTATGGTACTTCGGTAATCATAGTTACCCATAATATGTTCCAGGCTAAGAGAATTTCCGACAATGTAGTATTCCTTTTAAATGGGAACACTATTGAAAATGGAAAAGCGTCGGAAGTATTCAGTGCGCCCCGGGACAGCAGGACATTGGATTTTATCGAAGGGAAAATGGTTTATTAGAAATATTAACGGGGAGGTTTGCATTATGCGGACAAGAGGAAATAAAAGAATAAACACAATAATTTTACTTTTTACATTATTGCTTATAACAGTTTCAGTTTTTGCTTCAGGGTGTGCGGCAAATAATAGCAATGCAAATAACAGCACAGACAGTAATACAAATAAAGAAGCCACTGCTGAAAAGGCCGAGTCAATAATGACTCTCGCTACTACCACAAGTACAAGAGATACAGGACTTCTGGATGTACTTGTGCCTGCTTTTGATAAAAAGTACGGTGTAACTACAAAGGTCGTAGCTGTGGGTACCGGAGAAGCAATAGAGATGGGGAAACAGGGAAACGCAGATGTATTGCTGGTGCATGCAAGGAAATCAGAGGATGAGTTTGTGGCCGGCGGGTATGGAATCAACAGGAAGGATGTAATGTACAACTTTTTCTTCCTGGTAGGGCCGAAGGATGACCCTGCGGGAGTGAAAGCATCAACAGATGTAGTATCAGCAATGAAAAACATATCGGATAAAAAGGCTAAGTTTGTATCAAGAGGGGATAAGTCCGGAACAAATACTAAGGAGCTTCAGATATGGGATAAAAGCGGAATAAAACCGCAGGGCCAGCCATGGTATGTTGAGTCAGGACAGGGAATGGGAGACACTCTGACTATGGCAAGTGAAATGGGTGCATACACACTCGTGGACAGCGGCACATGGTATGCTTTTGCGGATAAAGTAAACCTGATGATTGTAAAGGAAGGGGATCCTGCTCTTTTCAATCCTTATGGCGTAATAGAAGTGAACCCGGAGAAATACCCGAATATACACAATAAAGCGGCGGCAGCATTTGCCGGCTTCATTACTTCAGAGGAAGGGCAAAAGATCATCGGGGATTACCAGAAAAACGGACATCAGCTTTTTGTACCAAATGCTTCAAAATAAGTCCATCAGAGGGCAGAACTCAATGAGTTCTGCCCTTGGTATATCAAAAAGAAACATACTGTTTATACCACAATTATCATAATTTGTACAATATGAGATATAATAGTTGATAAACCTATGCTGTTAAGCTAGAATTTATTTGGAATGATATTTCTTAAGTCTTTATTTTATTAAATTTGTTGTTGAGGAAGTTCTAAGGGAGGATTACAAATGAGACTGTTGGAGGTTGACACAGTCCAGGTGGTCAGGGACAAAATGGAGCAATACTATGGAGATATTGAATCAGGCCATGAAGATGTTGATATTGTAAAAGCCCTGGGCAGAGTTGCCTTTGAAGAAGTTTTTTCAAAAGTTGATATACCTGATTTCAACAGGTCTACGGTGGATGGCTATGCAGTAGTATCAAAGGATACCTTTGGAGCAAGCGAGAGCCTTCCTGTATTCCTTGAAGTGATCGGCAAGGTAGAAATGGGCATGGCGACACCGCTTAAAATCTCAAGCGGCAAATGTGCATATGTACCGACCGGAGGGATGATACCGGAGGGTGCTGACGGAATGATAATGATAGAGTATGTCGAAAGTATTGATGAAGGATCAATTGCAGCATACAGTGCCGTTGCGCCGGGGGAAAATATCATCCTTAAGGGTGATGATGTAAGAAACGGACAAAGCATCATAAAGAAGGGTAGGATAATAAAGCCGCAGGATATAGGAGTGCTTTGTGCAGCCGGTTTAAAAAGTATAAAAGTGGCAAAACCTCCGAGAGTGGCGGTTATTTCCACCGGGGACGAAATTGTGGACCCTTTTGGGGAGACCGGACTCGGACAGGTAAGAGACATTAATACCTACACTCTTTCGGCTTTGGCTGAGGAGCTTGGTGGGAAAGTAACCAAAAAGGCTGTTATAAAGGATGATTTTGAACTGTTAAAGAAGGCAATTGAAGAAGCAGCTTACGGAAACGATATAGTGGTTGTTTCAGGGGGCAGTTCAGTAGGAGCAAAGGACAACACGGAGAAAGTCATAGACTCCTTTGGAGCACCGGGGGTTTTTGTACATGGAGTGGCAGTAAAACCCGGTAAACCTACAATACTAGGAAGGGTCGGAAATGCTGCTGTGTTCGGGCTTCCCGGACATCCGGTTTCAGCGGTTATTATATTCAGGATTTTTGTAGAGTACATGATAGACAGACTTCTCGGCAAGACCCGGGAAGCAATTCAGATACAGGCGGTCAGCAGTGCTAATATACACTCGTCGCCGGGTAAGGAAACATACCAGATGGTTGAGATTGAAGAGGAAAAAGACGGCAGTTATACCGCAAAACCGATATATGCAAAATCGGCAGCTATATCACAGCTGTCGAAGGCTCAGGGTTTTATACGGATCCCTGTGAATACTGAAGGGATACAAAAGGGAGAAACGGTGAAGGTAGAACTGTTTTAATAAGCAATATATTAAGAATGGAGCGTGCGAAGTTTGAACAAGCATCAACGCAACATATACCTTTCCAATATGGAAGTCAATGAAGCGCAGAAGCTGTTTATGGATAGAGCCGGGTTTCATGGCAGAAACCCGGAAACTGAGGAAATAAAGGTCATAGATTCTATGGGCCGTATTTCATCAGATGCCATATTTGCGAGATTGTCTTCACCCAACTTCAATGCAGCGGCAATGGACGGCATCGCAGTAAAGGCAAAGGCAACCTTTGGAGCTTCTGAGTCCAATCCCTTATTGCTAAAAAAGAATATTGACTTCATATATGTAGATACGGGGGACCCTATACAGGACCCCTATGATGCAGTTATTATGATTGAAGATGTAGTTGAAGTGGACAGCGATACAGTGGAGATTATAAAGCCTGCAGCGCCATGGCAGGATGTAAGGCCTATAGGTGAGGACATAGTTGCAAATGAAATGATTATACCGGCAAGCCATGAAATAAGGCCTGTAGACATTGCAGCTATGTTGTCGGGAGGAATAACCCGTATAGAAGTCGTTAAGAAGCCAAAAGTTGCAATAATCCCGACTGGGACAGAAATAATTGAGCCGGAAGAAGAATTTGAAATCGGCAAGATAATAGAATCCAATTCAAGGATGTTTGAAGGTCTGGTGAAGGAATATGGCGGAGAGCCGGAAAGATTAAAACCCGTACCGGACGACTATGAACTGCTTAAAGATACTATTTCGAAAGCTGTTGAGGAAAGTGACATTGTTATTATAAATGCAGGCTCATCTGCTGGCAGCGAGGATTTTACCGTTAAGCTCATAGGAGAGCTGGGAGAAGTGCTGGTGCACGGCATTGCTACAAAACCCGGGAAACCTGCAATACTTGGAATTGTAAATGGAAAACCTGTTTTGGGCATACCGGGTTATCCTGTGTCTGCTTATTTTGTGTTTGAAACCTTTGCCAAACCGTTGATCCGAAGCTACCTGAAACAAGGAGTTCAAAGAAGGGAAACCGCTGAAGCCATATTGTCCAGAAGACTGGTTTCATCCTTGAAGCATACGGAATATGTAAGGATAAAGCTGGGGATGGTAGATGACAAGCTTATTGCAACTCCATTGAGCAGAGGTGCCGGTGTCACAATGTCCCTGGTAAGGGCTGACGGGGTGCTTGTAATTCCCCAGAACAGCGAAGGTATTGAAGCTGGAGAGAAAGTTCCTGTGGAACTTTTAAAAAACATTGATGACATTAGTAATACAATCGTATCCATAGGCAGCCATGACCTGATTATGGACATCATAGGCAGCTTGATCCACAGAAGAAACTCGGAGTTCAACCTGACTTCGGCACATGTGGGCAGCATGGGAGGACTTATGTCCTTAAGAAGGGGAGAAGCACATATGGCGCCTGTTCACCTTTTGGATGAGGAAACGGGAGTATATAATATAAGCTGTATAAAGAAGCTCCTGCCCAATGTGGAGATGTCCCTTGTAAAAGGAGTAAAAAGAATACAGGGACTTATGGTAAGAAGGGGAAATCCCAAGAACATAGCGGCATTTCATGACATCGCCGGGAAGGATATACAATTTGTAAACAGGCAGAAGGGTGCCGGAACAAGGATACTGGTTGATTACCTACTGAAAAAGGAGGGCATTGATGCTTCGGAAATTCTTGGATATGAAAGAGAAATGACAACCCACATGGCGGTTGCTGCAGCTGTATCTTCAGGTTCTGCTGATGTCGGTGTTGGAGTTCTTTCTGCTGCAAAAGCAATGGACTTGGATTTCATTCCGATAGGAGAAGAGGAATACGACTTCGCAGTGCCTGCGAGATACCTGGAGCTTGACATGTTCAGGCTGTTCATTGATATAATAAAATCAGAGGAGTTTGTAAACCTTCTAAAAGATATGGGCGGCTACGGCACTGAGGGCATAGGAAAGATTGTGAAAATATAAAGGGTTGTAGTGATTATCAAAGGATGGAGAATTTATATGAAGGATGAGCTTGGTAGAAGAATCAACTATTTAAGAATATCAGTCACCGACAGGTGCAACCTCAGGTGCAGGTACTGCATGCCTGCTGAAGGTATAGATAAGAAGGAACACAACGAAATGCTCACTCTCGAAGAAATTTTCGAGGTTGTAAAGACATGTGCAGAGTTGGGGACTGATAAAATAAGGATAACAGGGGGTGAACCCCTGGTCAGGAAAGGCCTTACAGGGTTAGTGGAGAAAATTTCAAAACTGGATCAGATAAAAGATATCGCAGTGACAACAAATGGAATATTATTGAAGGAATATGCATACGATTTAAAAAATGCAGGCCTTAAGAGAATAAATATCAGCCTTGACACTATGAAAAAGGACAGATATGAATATATGACCAGGGGAGGAAATATCAGCGATGTTTTCGAGGGTATAGATGAGGCTCTTGCGTCCGGGCTCGCTCCTATAAGAATAAACACTGTGCTTATTAAAGGCTTTAATGAGGATGAAATAGAAGATTTTTTAAAGCTTACGCTAAAAGAAAATATAGATGTAAGATTTATTGAACTGATGCCTTTGGGACAAGCAGGAGAATGGGCAACTGAGCATTATATATCGAATGATGCAGTACTCGAAAAATTCAAGGAATTAGAGCCGGCAGAGGATATTGACAGGAGCAGTCCTGCAAAATATTACAAGCTTCCCGGGGCTAAGGGCAGAGTCGGTTTAATAAATACTA
>JBLNDG010000031.1:0-10533 GCA_050261415.1 Caulobacteraceae bacterium
CCCTTTACTTCCATTTATTCCAAGCCATCCTTTTACATTTTTCTATACTGCTTCATTTTACATCTCTTAAGCCCATTTTTGTAGAGCAAAAATTTTATACTTTCCTATACAATAAAAAAACCAAAGCATCATACGATATGCTTCGGGTTTTTTAATTCCTTGTAAATTCTACAGTTTTCCATTATCCTTCATCCGTTTTATAGGGATATTCGCCACCAGTGCAGGCACTGTCGCGTCGTCATATTCCCTTCGTGTTCTTGTGAGCTTTATTTCAAGCCCTTTTTCATCTATTTCCATATAGTCCGATATAACTTGTATCAATTCACCTTTAATCATTTCAAGAAATTGAGGAGATACATTAGCCCTGTCATGGATCAATACCAGCTTTAGTCTTTCTTTGGCTATATCTTTACTGCTATCGCTTTTGCTAAACAATTTAAATAAGTCCATAACTTACACCTCCTCTTTTATTTTTTCTTACCAAGCCCGAATATTTTAGCCACCTTTGAAAAGAAGCCCTCATCAGATTCGAGACTCATGAAAGGTACGTCTTCCCCCATTATTCTCCTTACAATATTCCTATAAGCTTGTCCTGCCAGGGATTGTTCAATAGCAATGGCAGGTTCGCCCTTGTTAGTCGAAACAACGATGAAATCATCATCAGGCACAACTCCTATAAGGTCAATTGCAAGTATGTCAATCATATCGTCTATATTCATCATATCCCCGCGTTTTACCATATCAATCTTGATCCTGTTTATTACAAGCTGGGGATTTTTAATACCGGTAGCTTCCAAAAGTCCTATTATCCTATCGGCATCTCTTACCGCGGAAACCTCGGGAGTAGTAACTACTATAGCCCTGTTTGCGCCTGCTACTGCATTCTTAAAACCCTGTTCTATTCCTGCGGGACAATCGATTATAACATAATCGAATTCCTCAGCCAGCTCCATACTAAGCTTCTGCATCTGCTCAGGGTTAACCGCATTCTTGTCCTTTGTCTGAGCAGCCGGCAGCAAATGCAGATTAGGATATCTCTTATCCTTTATAAGCGCTTGTCTTAACCTGCATACACCTTCTACAACATCAACGAGATCATATACGATTCTGTTCTCCAAACCCATAACAACGTCAAGGTTTCTGAGACCAATATCTGCATCTACCAAAACTACGTTCTTGTTTTTCAATGCAAGGCCTGTTCCTATGTTTGCCGTAGTAGTGGTTTTTCCTACACCGCCTTTACCGGATGTGACAACAATTACTTCACCCATTATCCTACCTCCATTATTTATTACGTACAAAAAAGTATGGATTCGCTATATAATTTCCTATCGCTGCGCGTGTTTTATTTGCTGCGCAAATACGGTTCGACAACAATTGCCCCCTGCCTTACCATTGCAACCTCGGGATTATTGGCTTTACTGCCTAATCCGTCAGGGGATCTTGTTATTATATCACCTATGCGCAGTTGAGTAGGCTGCATCTTAAATGCCGCTACGTACGCGCTGTAATCCCCGCCCGTACCCGCATGTGCTATACCTCTCATAGTGCCCATAATCAATATACTGCCGCTAGCTTTAATATGCGCCCCGGGATTTATGTCCCCGACTATTACTATGTTGCCGTCATACTGTATAAGCTGTCCTGACCTCACGGTAGCCCTTACTATAAGGGTCTCACCCTCCTGGACATTTTCGTAAGGCAGCTGCTCCAGCATATCGACTTTTTTCCCTTCCGACTTGTCATACCTGGTTTCAAATGCTTTTTCATTATAGCTTTCAACTACCGTCATGCCGTATTCCTGCTCAATCAGCTCTTTAAGCTCGTCAAATTCTTCCTCCGTCAAGTGTTTGCCCTTGAAATTCATTATTTTTGCGCCCTCGAAAAAACGCTTGGAAGGTTTGATTTTCTTGTCCAGATTATCTTTAATTGTAGCAAGGTTCATTTCGTCCTTTAATATTATGTACAGACCTTCCTTAGTACCTTTGAATATTACAGCATTATCAGCCATGATAATACCCCCTGAAGCTATTGATACGAAAACAAGCGTGAATAAAAATGTATAGATTAATTCTATATAAATTTCTTCACATTTGGCATAATTCCTTCTTTTTCTGAAAAAATAGTGTAAAAAAGCTGTATAACTGGATAAACCAGTTATACAGCTCTATAAACTATAGGTTATGGTGTCAAATCATTACTTAAGCTAATATTATCCTTTGCTTCCTCGGGAGCCAGATAGCCCTCGATTATTGACCGGGCAACAGGTGCAGGAAGATTACCATGGCCTCCCTGGAATATCAATACCGCAACTGCAATTTCAGGCTTATCATAGGGAGCAAAAGCCACGAACCATGCATGATTGTCATAGCCCTTTCCTGCCTCAGCCGTTCCTGTCTTACCGGCAATTACCACTTTACTTCCTACAAAAGCGCTTCTGGCAGTACCTCCTATTTCATTTGTAACCTCGTACATACCTCTCTTCATTGCTTCAAGATTTACAGGGGAGATTTCTATCTTATCCTGCACTTCCGGCTTCTTTGTAAGCTTTACAGTGCCATCATAAGCTACTACTTTATCTACCAGATAGGGTTTGTATCTGGTTCCGCCATTTACAAGTGTAGCGACATAATTAGCCATCTGAAGAGGGGTTACATCGTTCAGTCCCTGCCCGATAGCGGCATTTAAAACTTCTCCCGGACGGTACTTGCTGTCATTGACATATCGGATTACCCTGTCCACTGCTTTACTGTCCGTAATGCCCAATTCTTTTAGCCTGCTTTTAATTACCTTGCTTCCCGGGTTGTTATCAATATAAGCCGTTATTTCATCACGTATTTTTTTATCTTCTACTTTCAGCGTGCTGGACAGATAACTGTCAAGATACCTTTTGTAAAGCGCTTTCTTATGCCCAGGTCCCTCGACACTTCCGGCGTATTCCGAAGGCAGCTCGATTCCCGTCTTTTGCCCAAAACCATATTTCATGGCGTATTGTTCGAATAGTTCTCCGCCTAACCTTCTGCCTACCTCAAAGAAAAAGTAGTTGCATGAATTCTTTAAAGCCAGAGAAACATTTTGTGCACCATGAGTCGACCGGGAGGATTTCCATATTGCGCAGGATGGTGCTACCCCAGGTATTGCAGTATATGGGCCCCTGTCAACTATAATTTCTGTAGGTGAAAGCTTATTATTCTGCAAGCCTGCCGTTGCAGTAACCATCTTCATTGTTGAACCCGGAGGCAATGTCGCCGATATAGCATTGTCAATAAGCGGTTTCGGCGAATATACATCCTTACCGGCCGGCTGCAGGTTTTGCCAAGCCGCATTGCTTATACCTGCTGCAAAAAGATTAGGGTCAAATTTGGGCTCGCTTGCCATTGCAAGTATTTTCCCTGTATTGACATCAATAGCTACCACAGCTCCCGATGTGGCATTGGGGAAAGGTCTTCCTGTTCCTGCCCCGGTCCTGATATCTTCCATGGTTTTCTTCAAACTGTCTTCAGCAATTTTCTGAAGCTTTGAGTCTATTGTCAGAAATACCGTATCACCAGGAGTAGGATCCACCTCGTTTATTGTATTAATCAATGTTCCACTGACATCTACCTCTATCTGCTTTGAACCGTCCTGCCCTTTCAGATACTTCTCCATAGAGTTTTCTATACCCGATTTTCCAACCATATCCCGCGGTGTATATCCCTGTTTGGAAAGCTCTTCAAGTTCACTGCCTATTTTGCTCATATACCCTACTATATGGCTTGCAAAATCACTGTTCGGATAATACCTTAACGGCTTTTGCATTATTTCTACACCGGGAAGGAATATTTTATTCTCCTCGATTCTTGCCCTTGTCTCTTCCTTAATGTTTGTTGCGATTTCAACAGGCTCATAAGCCTTATACTTGTTCTGCCCGACCAGGTACTTCACGGCCAGTATCTTTTTGGCCTTATCATCGTCATATTTGTCCCTGGGTATATTATATTTGGCGCATAATGCCTCAAATACCTCAGTAGCTGTAGCATCGGCCTTAAACCCGTTACTTGTCTTCCATTTTATTTCATCCTTCTGGAAATTATATTGGAAGTCGTCTATATTGAAGGGCAATTCTACATTATTCTGTTCCTTCAGCATTTCATAAGCCTCTACATCGTCCAGATCTGCGGGGACCTCGTAATCAGCTCTCAGTTTTTGAAATGCCTGTTTTGCTGTCGCATTATCAGGTATACCGTATTTTTTCTTCCAGTTCAGCTCATCATCTGCGAATTCAAACCTGATAGGGTTTATAAGAACCGGAATTTCATCCTTATATGTATCCCCGTTCTGTTCTATGATATTTATTACTGACAGGGCTATATCATTCAAAGTTTCTTGAGGTACATCCGTCTTCATTATATCAACTGAATAGCTCTGCTTATTACCTGCAATCACGCGCCCGAACTTATCCACAATCTGGCCCCTGGGCGCAGTAACTGAAATATTCCTGGTCCTGATAGTCTCAGATTTTTTCCAATAATATTCCCCCTTAACAATCTGCAAATCTCCGAGTCTGAATACTATCACCAGAAAAATCAGTACTGTGACTGCTCTTATTATATCAAGCCTATCTTTAAAATACTTTTTTATCATATGACCACCTAAATAAAACCTTTAATCATTCAAATTCTATATTTTCCTGTACACCGGCAATTTATGACTGCATCATAAAAGAATACGTGCAGTTTCTATCTAATACAGCCGTCTGTTCATGAAAGGCATTTCATCCAGCCTATACAGGTATCTGTATAGAATCGCCCCTAAGACAGCATTATAAATTGCCTGCGGTATTATCATCTTCAGTAATATAAAAAGATATGAAAAGTTAGTGCCTGTTATATTGTTTGAAAAATAAGACAGCATGAAAAACAAATGCTGGTATATAAAAACAGCTGAAAAATTGAAAAGAAAAGCCGGTATGTAACTATCTTTAAAAACAGTTTCATGTGCTTGCCCAATTATATAACCTGTTATCATATATGAAAGTGCATTTATTCCAATAGTTCTGCCGAATAAAATATCAACCAGCATTCCAAAGCCAAGCCCTATGAAAGCACCATAAGAGCTGCCTCTAAGAATGGCATATGCTACAATAATAATAATAGAAAAATCCGGTTTAATTCCATATATACGTGTATATTGAAACAATGTTGATTCTAATATTATATTTACTAAAGCCAACGCACATATTACAATAATCCTCACGCTAATACCCCTTAATTAAGGGCAATAGGCAATAGGCAATGGGCAATAGAGCCTATTACCACATCCCGTATGCCTGATGCCATATCACTTTATTTTACAGGCTTTATAACGAATACTTCTTCTAATCTCTTGAAATCAACCGCAGGTTCTATTACAACTACTTTTTGAAGCTTTCTTTCCTGTTTTTCAACACTTTTAACCTTACCGATATATAAACCCTTCGGTAGGGTGCTGTACTCTGAAGTAATTATATCATCACCCTTTACAATATCCGCTTCAAGCTCCATTATTGCTATAACCTCAGAATCAGAGTTCCCGGACACTATACCCATATCCCGTGTCCTGTTTACTACTATACTGACCGAACTTCTCTCATCAATTATCGCCATCAACTTTGAATAATTCGGTCCCACTTCTATTATCTTTCCAACCAAAAAGCCATGTCCGGCTATAACCGCATCATTAACTGCAATTCCATCCTTTAAACCCTTGTCAATGGTATATACATCATACCAGTTTCCCGGGTCTCTGCCTGTCACATTTGCGCCTATGTATTTGAACTGGTTGTTTGCTTCCTTGAACTCCAGCAAACTGCGCAGTCTATTGTTTTCGAGCGCCATCTGAATAAGCTGTCTGTTTTGTTCTTTCAACTTCTCCAGCTCAGTTTTTAAACTTTCATTCTCATTCTTCAGATTTCTTAATTCATAAAGACTTCTGAAAGTAGTTTTAAAAAACTCTCCTGAGGAATAAAAAACTCTTTGCACAGGGCTTATCACCCTGCCAATCACGCCTTCAAAGGCAGAGGGTCTTGTCCTACCTTGGGACGTAAAACTTATCAATACTATCAGAAGTATTGATATAACTATAATAGAAATAAACAGCTTATTTCTCAATCTCATATATATAACCTCACTCCAATTGCTGTAAGAACCCTGAATAAGCCCAAGGATGTCCAAACTTTCTTTTTATCCCGCTAATCCGGAATAAATTCCAGCTTGCACCCAGCCCCTTAACCTTTGCTATCTCTTTTTTATCTCTTGTTCTTTGCAGAATAAGACCTGCTAATATCATCATATTGTTCAAGCGCCTTACCGGTCCCCAAAACTACACAATCCAGCGGATTCTCTGCCACCTGAACCGGCATGCCTGTTTCCTGCCGGACAAGTAAATCCAGGCCGTGGAGCAAAGCCCCTCCTCCGGACAGCATTATGCCTCTGTCCATTATATCCGCTGCTAATTCAGGAGGCGTCTTTTCCAAGGTACTCTTAATACCGTCCAATATTATAGCAATTGGCTCTTTAAGCGCTTCACGCACTTCTTCAACTGTCACAGTCACAGTCTTAGGCAAGCCTGTAACCAAATCCCTGCCCTTTATATCTATAGAACCATCCATTGCATTAGGATGAGCTGACCCTATTGCAATCTTTATCTCCTCACCGCTTCTTTCACCAATAGCCAAATTGTATAGCCTCTTGATGTAATGTACAATCGCTTCATCCTGTTTATCTCCGGCAGCTCTGATGGATTTGCTGGTTACTATTCCTCCGAGTGAAATAACAGCAATTTCAGTTGTTCCTCCACCCATATTGACTATCATGCTGCCTGTAGGTTCACCCACGGGCAAACCCGCCCCAATTGCAGCAGCCATAGGTTCCTCAATGAGCCTCGCGATACGGGCTCCAGCCTGCATTGCGGCTTCCTCAACCGCTCTTCTTTCTACCTCTGTAATACCGGAGGGCACACTTACAAGCACTCTTGGCTTTCCAACCGGCGAACCTGCGTATGCTCTCCCGATAAAGTATTTAAGCATTTTTTGCGTAACGTCAAAATCAGCTATGACTCCATCTTTCATAGGACGTATGGCAACAATATTGCCGGGGGTTCTGCCTATCATTTTTTTTGCTTCATCCCCAACTGCCAGAACATTATTAGTATCAAGCTTCATAGCAACAACTGACGGTTCCCTTACGACTATTCCTTTTCCTCTTACATATACAAGGGTATTTGCAGTACCCAAATCTATACCAATATCCTTTGAAAAAAAGTTAAATAAACCCATTTTAAAAATCTCCCCCCTATTAACACAGGTTAATACTATTATAGGTTTTACCAGTACAAAACAAGTTATTCATTGACTTCAGCGTAATTTACAAATTTTTCTTGGATCAGAGCTTCGTACACTATTACATCTTAAGTGAGGAGAACAATATACAATTTAACCTAGAAAAGCCCTTTTTCTTTAAGGCTCAAATATTTGCCGTCTCCTATTATGATATGGTCCATAAGCTCAATTCCTATAATCTTCCCAGCCTCCGCTATCCGCTTGGTTATACTGATGTCTTCATTGCTTGGGGACGGATCCCCGCTTGGATGATTATGCACCATAATTATACTGCCACTTGATTTCTTAATCGCCGGAATATATACCTCCCTTGGATGTACAATTGATGTGTTTAGATTTCCTATAGATATATCCTCTATTGATATCAAGTTACACTTCACGTTAAGTAGTATAACCTTCATATATTCCTTTTTCAAGTATCTCATTTCTTCCATCAGCAAACTCGCTACATCCTGCGGGCACTTTACAGACTTGTCCACAGTGTTTTCAAAAATTGAGACTCTTTTGCCGATCTCAACAGCTGCTTTAAGTTGCGCAGCTTTTGCTTCACCAATTCCATTGATCTTTCCTAACTCCTGCACGGTACAATTTGCCAGAAACCTGAGCCCTTCTTCCTGCTTAAGAATTCTGTATGCCAATGAGAGGGCACTTTCTTTTTTTGTGCCTGTTCTAAGGAGAATTGCTAATAGCTCTGCGTTCGAGAGCACAGAAGAGCCATAGCGTGCAAGCCTCTCTCTTGGCCGCTCCTCCTGTGGAAGTTCCTTTATTGTAATATGTCTGCCACCATTCTCCATAGCAGCTATTCCCCCACTAACATATTATTTTTCATAAGGTCTATTTTAAAACTCTTTAGCATTTCTCCAAGCCTGAATAAAGGAAGCCCTACTACATTAAAGTAATCTCCTGCGATTCCTTCAACAAAGAGTGATCCTAACCCCTGTATTGCGTACGCTCCTGCCTTGTCCATCGGCTCCCCTGTGCTTATATAGCTCCGTATTTCTTCTTCACTCAGGTGCCTTATTTTCACCCTGGTGCTTTCGTATTCTGTTATGTACTGCTTGGTTAAGGTGTGTATAACAGAGACACCTGATAAGACATAATGTTCCTTCCCGCTAAGCTTCAGGAGCATCTGGAATGCATCCTCCTCATTCCTCGGTTTGCCCATTACCTCATCCAGATAAACAATTGTATCAGCCCCGATTACCAAAGCCTCTTCCTTGATTGATGCGGCTACAGCAGCAGCCTTCATATAAGCGAAATGCTTAACCAGCTCTGAAGGGGACCTGTTAATGCTTTTCTCTTCAAAACCTGAAGGAATTACTTCATAATCTACCCCTATTTGTGTAAGCAATTCCCTTCTCCTTGGTGAATTCGAAGCTAATATAACCCTCATAAGTATCTCCTGTCCGGTGCAGCAGTTTCAGCTACATCCTGCTGTAAAAGTAAAGCGCCAGAATTATTCCCAGCACACTGAACATGTTTATGTTAAAGCTCAAACCGAAAGTTAATTTCAATATGTTGAGATCCCAAGTATGTGGTGAAATACCTAGAGCATACCCGAATTTTAATACCGGTAAATATTTACCCAAAAGCTCACCTAGAAAACCACCTATAACCAGTCCGCTCATTATCATGAGAAACATTATCCATCCGCTTTTTTGACTGTCTCTTCTCAACATATTCATCTCCTTTTATTATTTACGTATTATCGATTTTAACTCCACTGGCACACACAGAATTTACCTACGTCGAATATTTTCTGTTTTTGGTGCAATCCGTTGAAAATGAAACTTATCTGCATAATTAGAGTTTAACATTTTAAATACCGGACTTCAACTTTTTTGGAAATCAATTGACATCTAAAAATCGACATTTTATATATATAAAGGCCTCTATTGAAGCACCTCAAGTATCAAGGAAGCCTTTTATGAAACTCATTGACGGAGCATTACAAATTTAGGTGGAATTTATGCTGGTCTATTCGTTATTGCATAAGCTCAGTAATTGTAGAACCTCCCGGCTTCTTACGATAGAAAAAAGGCTGTAAAACAATGTTTTACAGCCTTTTAGCCATTTAATTATTTCATTTCAATTGCGCCTTTTGGACATTTTTCATAACACTGACCACAGCCGACGCATTTATCGTCAAGCACTTTATGCTTAGCCTTAAGTTCACCTTCGATAGCTTCGAAGTTGCACTGCTTTTTGCATATAGTACAGCCGATACATTTGTCGTCATTGATGACGGCTTTTTTTCTATTTGCGAAGTTCGCATAGATTGTCTTGTTCGGACATACTTCTGCACACATCATGCAATTGACGCACTTGCCATAATCTATTCTTGCAAGGTTGTTTTCAACCTTAATTGCATCGAACTTACATACCTTTACACACTTCTGGCAAGCTATACAGCCAACCTTACATGCCTGCATAACAGCTTTACCCTTTTCGGTATTTTTGCAAAGCACTCTTACCTGCTTTGATTCAGGCACCAATTCAATGATTCCCTTCGGACAAGCTGCTATGCATTTTTTACATGCAGTACATTTTTTCTCATCAACAACAGCAACGCCGTTAATTACATGTATTGCATCAAAAGGACATGCTTTGACGCAAGTACCAAGTCCCGTACAGCCAAAACGGCAGCTCTTTGCTCCGCCGGCCAACATTTCTGCAGCTTTGCAGTCCTGTATTCCTTGATACTCATATTTTTGATTTGCATTATCCTTATCACCACAGCAGATTACTCTGGCAACCATACGTTCAGAGTCTGTAGCCTCAACTCCCATCAAACCGGCAATTTTCGCAGCAAGCGCAGATCCTCCGACAGGGCATGCCGAAACGGGTGCTACACCTTTAGCTATTGCTTCTGCACAAGCGTCACAGCCTGCATAACCACATCCGCCGCAATTAGCGCCTGGCAATATTTCCCTGATTTCTCCAACCTTTGGGTCGGTTTCAACAGCGAATTTTTTTGACGCATATGCCAGTACAATTCCGAAGAAAACCGCAATTCCTCCTAGGGTAATTACAGGCCACAATATATTATTAATCAAGGTAATCACCTCTTTCTACAACTATATAATAACTTTGGGCATGATTAAAAACTATAAAACAAGCATGCAGCAATTACAGCAAGCCTGCAAGCATACCGCTGAATCCAAGGAATGCTATTG
>JBLNDG010000032.1:0-12000 GCA_050261415.1 Caulobacteraceae bacterium
AACACCTTATTAATTTTTGAGCTTTTGAAATTTAGGTAAAAATCTCCACAGGTTCTCCATGATTCCTCCGCAAGTTCTTCATAATGCGTTGTTATTATTTAAATATAGAAAAAACAAAACATTCAATAACAAATTAATAGGAGGAGTTCATAATGAAAAATAAGGTAATTGTAGTATTAAGTGCAATGATAATTACGGTGGGATCAATTTGGGGAGTGGCATATGCCGATAATGTGAATGCTGTAAGTCAGAAAGATAGCCCAAAGATAGTTGCAAGCCAGGATAATAAGAGTGCAGATGTTGAGAGTATAAATTTAAGAAGTGAATCACCAACACCAAATAACGCTTCAAAAGATATCAGGACAGATATGATCAATATCATGCAGGAAAATGGATTCGGGGATGCTGCAGAATACATGCAGAATGGTAATTATGCAAAAATGAATGAGTTCATGAATAACCTGAGCGATGAGGATTATCAGAAGATGATAGATATCATGCAGCAAAATGGATATGGTTATATGGCACAGATGATGCAGTCCATAGGCAGAGAAGGTATGAACCAGATGCATTCCGGCGGTTATGGCATGATGGGCGGCTATTAAGCCGCTCATTTCACAAATGGATATATATATATTATAGAAATAAAATACATAGAAAGAGAGTGTAGATTATGAGTAATAAGAAAAGAACAGGAACTAAAAAGGTAACTGTTGTTGTTATAACAATAATACTTGGAGTGGCTTTATTATTTGGGACAGCATATTCTTTCTTCGGCAGCAAAGCCGATGCAGATGCAACTAAAGGTGTGTCAAACGAAAACAAAGTGATACAAGCCAGTACTGTAAAACCGATTGAGCAGCCGGGCAATTCCGGTTCCGGAACAAAGTATCTGACTGTCAGCCAGGATAATAATGTCATTGTTTCAGTCAATTATTTGAGCCCTGCAAAAGAAGATAAAAATAACCTTACATTTGAAATTAGTGTTGATACACATTCAGGAGATTTAACCCAATACGCAAACATAAGAAAGTATTTGGAGCTTCAAACTGATGCTGGAATTAAGGTCCACGATGGTTTTGACTGGAAAGTGGAAAGCAGTGAAAGCCATCATCTCAGTGGAATTTTAACAATCAAGAATGACATTGATGGAAAACCAATCGTTGATTCTAATACAAAGTCATTTAAGCTATTATTAAAAAACATAGGTGGCGGTAATGTAAGAGAGCATACGTATGAAGGTGACAGGCTGTAATAGACCATTCCATTCAGAGGTTCCATAGGAATGTAAATAAAAAAGGAAAATCTTCATAGTATCCACATAATTACGCAATATAATAATTAAAGCAAGATATTCTTAAAGCAAACACATCAGGAGCATTGCAGTATTTGGATAGAACATAATCAAAGTGTTAGTATACCCTTACTGACACTTTGAATTTATTTATAGTATATAATTACAAATTTTAAATTTTCACATGGTATTAAGTTCACGGAAAGGAGATTTGTAAAAATGAATGAACGAATTCTAATTGTTGATGACGAAAATAACATTTTGCAGGTTGTAAAAGACTATCTGGAGCTTGAACCCTATGAGGTTTATACAGCAAACCGTGGAAATAAAGCCATTGAACTTTTTCATGAAATACAGCCGGATTTTGTTATTCTGGATTTAATGCTTCCGGATATATCAGGCGAAGAAATCTGCAGACAAATCAGAAAGGAATCGGAAGTACCCATACTTATGCTTACTGCAAAGAGCAGTGAAGATGACAAGGTGACCGGCTTGAGCATCGGGGCTGACGATTACCTCACAAAGCCTTTTAGCCCACGGGAGCTTGTGGGAAGAGTAAGAGCGATTCTTCGAAGGACTAAAGGCAATTCTGCAATAACTGATATTTTGGAATTTAATGAAGGTGATTTATATATTGATATTTCAAAGCATATTGTAAAAAAATCCGGTGAGATAGTGAACCTGACTCCTAATGAATTTAAGACACTGTTGACACTTGCACAAAACCCGCACAAGGTTTTTACAAGAACTCAGCTGGTAAGTCTGGCTCTAGGCTATGATTTTGAAGGCTATGACCGTACTATAGACTCACATATTAAGAATTTGAGGCAGAAAATAGAAGATGATGTTAAAGAACCCCGGTATATAGTCACTGTGTATGGAATGGGATATAAGTTTGAAGGTGAATAATATGACTGGAATAACCAAGCAGTTAAGCAAATACTTCATTCTCATAACAATGATTTCTATTGTTTTTATAACGATTATCGCAAATATAAGCATTAATCTCTTTTTCTCCGACTATATCAAAGAATCCAGAAGCAGGGACGATCTGAAGATTGTTCAATATGTAGAGCAATTATACAGTGACAATGGCGGCTTGGATTCCCAGTCACTAATGATAATAATGCACTACGCTTATAGTGAATCTGTAACAGTACGCTTAAAAGATTTGCAGAACAACATAATATGGAGCAGCGGCGCATCCGGTTCGATGCACAGTATGATGGGAGGCAGCAACAGTGATGATAGTAACCTTGCTTTCAGCAGCTACCCATTAAGCTATAAAGGCAACAAAATCGGAACAGTGGATGTAGGAAGGCCTAAGAGTATTATATCTTCTATAGAGGATAAAAAATTCTTGCGTACAATTAACAGCGTTTTCCTGGCAGCATTTATTTTCTCTGTAATAATTGCAATCTTGTCAAGCTCCCGTATATCAAGAAAATTTCTGGAACCCATTTATAAGATAAAAGAAAATGCAAAGCTCATTGAGAATGGAAAATATAAGAAACTAAATGAGGTAAGAACGAATACTTACGAATTGCACGATTTATCAGTTTCGGTGAAAGAACTTGCAGAGAAGCTGGAATACCAAGCCTCTTTAAGAAAAAGGATGACGTCTGATATTGCCCATGAGCTGAGAACTCCGGTTGCTATTGTTCAAAGCCATATTGAGGCATTTATTGATGGTGTGTGGAAACCTGACCAGGAGAAGCTGACCATAGTACTTAACGAGATATCCAGGCTAACGAAACTGATTAAAGATCTTTCAGACCTATCAGGTATTGAAAGTGACGAAATAAAACTAAATAAAAGTGAGATTGATCTTTCCAAAATGCTCAACGGTATTGTAGAAAGCTTTGAACTGCTATTTATTAATAAACGCATTAATATTGAAAAGGATATTCAAAACGATGTTAGCCTAATAGGTGATGCAGACCGCCTAAACCAGGTATTTGTAAATATATTATCCAATGCATATAAATATACTAAAGAAGATGGAAATGTCCACGTTAGCCTGGAGAAGGCAGAAAATGTTATTCGGATCACTGTAAAAGATACCGGAATAGGCATACCCAAGGAAGACATCAAGCATGTATTTGAAAGATTTTACAGAAGCGACCTGTCAAGGAACCGTGGGACAGGCGGAACCGGAATCGGACTGACAATAACAAAAGCATATGTTGAAGCCCATGACGGCAGCATAAAAATTGAAAGTGAAGAAGGCAGAGGAACAAAAGTAAGTATAGAGTTTCCTATAGTTAAATAGTTTAAACTAAAATACCTTTAAAGGGTATATATAACTTCTTGGAAAGGATGTATTTAATGTCTTTCATGGACATAAGGTACATCCTTTTTAAGTTTTGAGCATATGGATAATATCTAACTACACCAGTAGAAGTAAAACTACAATAAAAATACCTTTGAACAACGATTTTACACAGGGTATTGTTGACCGGTTCCGTTCCATGCCTATCGCAAAATCATCGATATTGGGAGGACATGTGCTGACTGCTGTAGTGTTTAACGCCTTTTCAGTCTTGCTTGTCATGCTGTTCGCATTGTTAATAGGGTTCAGGTCGGATGCCGGAATAGGTGGCTGGCTTATTACCATAGCAATTCTTCTACTGTTCACCCTTGCTATGACATGGGTAGCAGTATTTTTCGGCCTGTTGGCAAATAGTGCAGAGGGTGCAGGGGTATTCAGTTATCTTCTGATGTTTCTGCTCTTTATAAGCTCTGCCTTTACACCTGCCGATTCCATGCGTGGGATTATCCGCCTGTTTGCAGAGAATCAGCCTATGACACCGATTATAGAAACCGTCAGATCCTTGCTGTTAGGTATGCCTGCCGGAAAAAATGCGTTGATTTCAGTTTTATGGTGCTCAGTTATTCTTTTTGTTTCTTATATTGCTGCAATTAAAACTTACAAACATAAAACAGCATAACAAATATCAGAATCGCAAAATATTTATAAATGTTTTATTAACGGATGCAAAAAGTTTGGTATAATTATTATAAATATTTTCATAGGAGGATAAAATGCGGATAGCTGTAATAGACGGACAGGGCGGAGGAATAGGAAAAACTATTGTTGAGAAGCTTCGTAAAGAGCTTCCGGAGAATACAGATATTATTGCATTGGGGACTAATGCGCTGGCAACTGCAGCAATGATGAAGTCCGGTGCCAACGAAGGGGCCTCCGGCGAGAATGCAATAATATACAATGCCAATAAAGTCGATATAATAGTAGGAACTATTGGTATCATAATTGCGAACTCAATGCTTGGGGAGTTAACCCCATCTATTTCAAAGGCTATAGCAGAGAGCAGCGCCAAGAAGATATTGATACCTTTGAATAAATGCAACGTAGAGGTAGTAGGTGCAGTAAACGAACCACTGCCCCACATGGTGGATAAAACCATTGAAGTTTTAAAGAAGTATTTATAGAGGTGAGACTATGTGTGAAGCAAATGTATATATCATTGGTGAAAATGGGAAAGAAGAACTGCTGCTCGACCAGGTAGACAAGATAATACCCGAAGAAGATGAACTTTTTATGGAAAACATATTTGGACAAAGAAAGATAATAAGAGCAAGAATTAAAGAAATGGCACTTGTAGACCATAAGATTATAATTGAGAAAGTAATTGACGAAAAAAAGTAACTATGGTATATTTACCTTTGTAATAAAGCCATGAAGGCTTTGAACAATTGAAGCTGACAAGGTACAAATTTTAATATCTGAACATAACCCATGAAGGGCGCTGTATGAAATAGCTCTTTATGGGTTTATTTTTTTGAAAGGATGATTTTAAGTGCATATCCCGGATGGTTATTTAAGTCTGGAAACAACGGTACCTGCAATTGGCGCCATGCTGCCGATATGGGCGGTAGCTCTAAAAAAGGTCAAGAGGTTTCTTAAACAAAAGCAAATTCCGCTGCTGTCTTTGTGTGCAGCTTTTTCATTTGTAATAATGATGTTTAATGTGCCCCTTGGGGAAAGCTCAGTGCATGCTGTAGGTGCCGTATTCATAGCAATACTGCTGGGCCCATGGTCAGCATGTATAGCAGTTTCAACAGCACTGTTCATTCAGGCACTGGTATTTGGGGATGGCGGAATACTGGCAATAGGTGTGAATTGCTTCAACATGGCTTTTGTAATGCCATTTTCGGGATATTATATATATAAGGCTGTTACAGGTAAAGCGGATATAACGTCCAAGAAAGGCTTGTTTGGAATATTTACTGGTAGCTATGCAGGAATAAACCTTGCAGCTTTATGTGCTGCAATTGAATTTGGCATACAGCCGCTGCTTTTTAAGGCTGCGGACGGGAGCCCCTTATACGGCTATTATCCTTTATCTGTTTCTGTACCTGTTATGATGTTTGAGCATGGGCTTTTTGCAGGACCTGTTGAAGGAATTGTCACAGTGGCCGCAATATTATATATTGCCAAGTTTGCCCCGCATTTGCTGCATAAAACGTCCGATCCTGACAATGGAGAAGAAAAGGCTGCATTGCTGCAATATAAATCCTTTATTGCAGGCTTGGCAGTTCTGATAATATTAACCCCGCTGGGATTAATGGCAACCGGTACGGCCTGGGGTGAGTGGGGAGCTGCTGAACTGAAAAACAGAATAGGGTTCATTCCAAAAGGTTTCTCTGATTTTTCGGATTTATGGAAGGCAGTTATTCCGGATTACTCAATATCCGGGCTGAATGCCGGCTTTTTCAGCTCCGCTCTGGGCTATATTATATCGGCTATTGTGGGTATAGCAGTTATATCAGTTGTTATTTATATTTCAGCCAGATTAATTATGAAAGAGCAGAAGAAAAATGAATAAAATAATTGATAAAGCAGAAGACTCTGATTTTTCAATACCGGTCTGGATGACAAAAGAAAATGATTATTCGGCAACTAATAAAAAGTGTTTAAAAAACAAATTTCTAGGCAGGATATTGAAGTCACTTTCCATGGTAATGCAAAATGAAATATACAGCGAACGCTTTGTTCAAAGGAAAGGCTTTTTGCAAATTATTGATCCAAGGGTTAAACTGCTGACCTTTATCCTGTACATGATTGTATGCAGTCTTGCCCGGGGCTTATTAACACTGATTTTTCTGGCATTTGTGCCTTTGTTGTATGCAGTTCTATCAGGTCTAAATATAAAAGATTTTATAAGGAGAGTATGGCTCATACTGCCTGTATTTGTCCTAGTACTGTCAATTCCTGCAGCTACAAGTATTTTTATTAAAGGAAAGCCACTGTTCTATTTATACAATGGAGCGCCTGCAGATCTCATTTTTATTACCATACCCGGTAAAATCTATTTTTCACAGGAAGGTTCTGCTGCTGTAGTTAAAATGGCAGTGCGTATCGGCGCTTCAATATCCTTTGGATATTTACTTATAATGACCACCAGATGGACTGAGCTAACCAAGTCATTGGGGGTGCTAAAAATACCTTTTATTATTATAACGATTCTGAATATGACATATAAATATATATTTATCCTGGTTAGAATCTCCTATGAGATGATGGAGGCAAGGTTCCTGAGGGAAGTTGGAGATATTGATAATAGAAAGAACAGGGGATTTATTGCAAATAGGATTTCTTTTCTTTTTATAAAATCCAGCTATCTAAGTGAAGAAATATATTATGCAATGAAAAGCAGGGGGTACACCGGGGAACCTGTATGCTTGAGAGCCTTTGAATTTAAAAGTACTGACATTCTATGGGTTGTTTCAAATGCATCAATCGTTTTATTTTTATTGATAGGAGAGTTGTTGCTTTGAGTGAAGTAAGTAAAGATATCATATTTCATTTAAATAACGTTACATTCGCATATCCTCTTGAAAATCCCATTCTGAAGGATATATACCTGGACATATACAAGCAGGATAGAACTGCAATATTGGGGGCTAACGGCTGTGGTAAATCAACTCTGCTTAAGATATTTGCGGGTTTGCTCCATCCCCAAGGCGGATTATTCCAAGCTTTTGGAGACAAAGTAACGGAAAAATCCTTTGATAATGATGCATACTCCAAGGAATATCACAGAAAAGTGGGTTTCATATTTCAGGACTCAGATGTTCAGCTTTTTTGTGCCACTGTTGAGGAGGAAATTGCTTTTGGGCCGCTTCAATTAGGGTTAAAGGAGAATGAAGTCAGAAGCAGGATAAATGATGTTATTAATATGCTCAACATAGAGCATTTGAGAAACAGGACCCCATTTAAGCTGAGCGGGGGTGAAAAAAAGAAAGTGGCTGTAGCATCGGTACTTATAATGAACCCGGAGGTCTTAATACTTGATGAGCCTACCAACGGACTGGATCCAAGATCTCAAAGGTGGCTGATAAATTTACTTAATCATCTTAATAATGCGGGAAAAACCTTAATAGTATCTACTCATAACCTTGAACTGGTCCATGAAATATCAGATAGAGCAATATTATTTAGCGAAAATCATAAAATTGCAGCTGATTTACCGACAATCAATATAATAGAGAATAAAAATCTCTTAAGAAGTGCCAATTTTATATAAGCATAATTTGGGGAAGCATGGAAATTCCGAATAAACATGCTCATAAAAATTATACTTAACTTGGAGTTAACTCCATGTGATAAGATGTTTTACGGAGATGTAACTATGGTATAAGAAAATACTGTTTAAAAGAAAAAGTACTTATACTAAGTGAGGATCATGAATTAGTATGATTCCGGTATAGATTTAATGATGAGAGAATATAAGATATTAATATTTGAAAATATATGATATTGGCGGTACTGAAAACAGAAATAGAAACAACTGAAAGTAATGTTTCAGAATAAATCAAAAGTAATACTGAAGGAAGCAATTTTGGAATTAAAGGAAATATCACTGAAGGATAAAGAACTTTTTAAGGATATTGGTTATGTAAGTTCAGACTATATATTCTCATATATATATATGTACAGCGATCTCTACAAGTTAAAAATGTACCATGATGATTAAGACAATAATCATACGCTCAAATGCCGGGAGGCCGTCATTCTATATGCCTCTGGGGGATACTGAATATGGTATAGAGCTTGTTTTGCAGTACTGCCGTAAAAACCCGGCTCAAACCTCACTTTACCAAGATACCGGGCAGCCATGTTGAAATATTTAAGGCTATGAATTATAAAATCAAGGAAGACAGAAATGCATTTGACTATATATATTCCAAGTCAGAACTGGCAGCCTATGATAAATGAGATGTCAAAAAATATGGATGTGGAGCTTATTAACAAGGAAGATGACATGGGATTGGCTGGTCTCAGAAGGTTTAAGGAGAATTACAATCCCTGCAACCTGCTTGCAAAGTACTCTGCTTGTCCGGATTTGCAATGTTAGGATAAAAGCAGCATAGTGGTAGTTTATGTTTCTCTCTCTATATATATGATCCCAATATCTCATCATCTTTGTACCCCACTTTACATCTATTGACGGCAGCGGCAATCCATAGGCTAATTTTAAAGAAAGCTCCAGCATATTTACACCGGCGCCAAGGTTGGCTACCAGGGGACCGGATACCCGGGGGTTTATCTCTACCAACTTGGGCTTTCCTTCCCTTGAATACTTAAACTGTAAATTTATATTGTAGGAAAGGTTTAAATCTTTGATTATCCTTTTTGATATGTCAATAATCTCACCGTTCTTTTCTATGATGCACTCAGTTGCAATACCCATGGATGTCGCCATCCTCTGGCGGGGAATACATACAATCGTTTCACCATCCTTGCACACACAGTCCACACTGTATTCAGTACCCGGCAGGTATTCCATAATGAGAATATCCGGCATTTCATCGTATTGTTCCATATGACCCCTTAATAGTTCCCAGCATATTTTGGCAGTGCCCGGTCTTTCATTTAAAATATCCACCTTTTCATCGGTTATTATGCGAAATCCCTTGCTGCCTTCAGATGATGCGGGCTTTATACATACTGCCTTGCCAGGGTACCCAATTCGAGTATAGCCTTTTCCATTTCCTCCAATGTAGATGTGCATCTATATTGAGGAATAAAACTTCTGTTTTCAAAATAGCCGTATAAGGTTGTCTTGTTATTGGCAATACTAAGTTTTTCGACATCCGGTGTTATGATTACCTTAACCCCTGAACTATCAAACAGGGGAATATTACGGGATAATGTATCCAGTTCATCTCCGTATTGAGGTATTAAAGTAGTAATCTTCTCCTTTTGACATATAGCTTTGATGCTTTCTATATAATCCGGAGCCTTACCATGGGGTACTAAATATTTCTTACCTGTTACGGCAAAACCTATGGAGTCCTTATCTTCCCTATCTGCTGTAACTATATCTATATTCATATCCTTAATACCCTTCAGCGTCTCCAAATCCGATACGGTATCCATGCTGTCCGATATTATCCATAATACTTTAAGGTTCATAGAATTCCCTCCTCTTATGTACTCAAAGTATATTATAACAACTGGGCTGAAAAATAAAGCAATTAGATATTTAATCAAACAGGAAGGAAAATTAAATAAATTTCCGGCATCTTAAAAAGTACTTGACTTGGAGTTAACTCCAAGTGATAAGATATTTTGCGAAGACTAAACTATAACATTTATAAGAGTGAGGGAGCAATAAATACTTGTTATAAATTGGAGGATATAATATAAGTTTTAAAAGGAGAATAAAACATGAATAAATCAAACAATTTAAGTGAAAGTGTAATATTTCCGAAAGGAGAAAAAACTCCAGAGGCATTTGCAAAATATTTTATTGGTACCAGCTATCTTAAAATGCTTGTACCATTTGATAGTCCACTAAAATGCCCAATTGGAAATGTAACTTTTGAACCAGGATGCCGTAACAACTGGCATAAGCATCCGGGAGGACAGATTCTTTTAGTAACTGGTGGAAAAGGATGGTATCAGGAAGAAGGAAAACAGGCACTTAAACTACATGCAGGAGATGTAGTAGAAATACCTCCAAATGTGAAACACTGGCATGGCGCTGCAGCTGACAGCCGGTTTGTTCATATTGCAGTTGAGGCAGATGTATCAGCAGGCCCTGCCGAATGGCTGGAACCTGTAACGGATGAAGAATACAACAAGTTGAAATACGAGGCGGGTAATATGGATAAAAAACTTGGCTTTGGATGTATGAGATTACCGCTTATTGATAAAAACGATCAGACATCCTTTGACACAGAAAAGATAAACAAACTGGTAGATACTTTTTTGGAAAAAGGATTTACCTACTTTGATACTGCTTACACCTATCACAGCTACATGGGTGAAAACGCAATAAAAGAGGCACTTGTAAAAAGGCATAATAGGGATGAGTTTACATTTGCCACCAAACTTCCTATGAGAGATATAAATTCACAGGAAGACCAGGAACAGGTATTTAATGAACAGTTGGAAAAATGCGGTGTTGATTATTTCGATTATTATCTGCTCCACAATATTGGTGTCAATGCGTATAAGAAGGCATGCGAGCTTGACAGCTTCGGTTTTGGAATAAATAAAAAGAAGGAAGGTAAGATAAGGAACTTTGGTATGTCATTCCATGATACACCTGAATTACTGGATGAGATTCTAACTGCTCACCCGGAATTGGATTTTGTACAGCTGCAGATAAATTATATTGACTGGGAAAATACAGGCATTCAATCAAGAAAGTGCTATGAGACAGCCAGAAAGCATAACAAACCGATTATAGTAATGGAACCCTGTAAAGGCGGTACTCTTGCTTTAGTTCCGGATAAAGCAGAAAAGCTGATGAAGGAATATAACCCAAAGGCTTCCATACCATCCTGGGCAATCAGATTTGCTGCCAGTCAGGAAGGTGTTGTGATGGTACTTAGCGGGATGAATACAATGGACCATGTTCTTGATAATACTTCCTATATGTCAGACTTCAAACCCCTGACAGAAGAAGAGTATAAGGTTATCAATCAGGTAACCGGGATTATCAACGAAAATACTGCAATTCATTGTACAATCTGCAGGTACTGCGAAAAGGGCTACCCCAAAAGGATAGCCATACCGGATTACTTTGCATTATATAACAGTACAAAACGTGCTACGTCTGAAAATTTCTCAAGCCAGTTCGTGTATTATATAAACCTTACGGCAAACCATGGCAAGGCAAGCGATTGTATAGGCTGTAAACAATGTGAAAAGATATGTCCCCAGCATTTGAAGATAACAGCGCATTTAAAGGATGTATCTGCGGCATTCGACGTGGCACCACAGTTTCCTACCAGAAAAAAATAGACAGGAGACTAGTTACAGGATAAATAACCAATACAGAGTGTCCAGAAGTATTATAAAAAATTAGGAAGGGAATTAAAGGGTAAAATTGCAGTTAAGGTTCATTCTGGAGAACCAGGAGGAAATAACTTTATAAAACCGGAATTTATGAAAGAATTAGTTGATTATGTTCATGGAACAATAGTTGAATGTAATACAGCTTATCCAGGTAGAAGAATGGACTCCAAAGAACATTGGAAAGCTATTGAAGAACATGGATTTACTAAACTGTTTACCGTAGATATTATGGATGAAGAAGGAGAAATGTATAATGCTCCCCATTGTCAAGACACGAAGAATGATTTTGTAAGTTAATCTCCTTTCGTGTTTGATTTTAGGCAACGGCAGTAGCATCGCCAGTGTATACTTGAAATGGACAAAGTCCATC
>JBLNDG010000033.1:0-8911 GCA_050261415.1 Caulobacteraceae bacterium
TTTTTACATTTTTTATATTGACAAAACTTAGCAGGTCTTGCTGTTCGACTAATGGTTCCCACTACCAAGCCCATAGCGGACTTTCACCGCCAAGTTACTGCCCATGTCGGGCGAACTATAAGAAAGGCTGCTGCACAACTTTTATGTTCATTGTGCAGCAGCCTTTTAATTTTCCTGTCTATTTGGTAAAAACCATTTTGTAAAAATAGTTGATTATATCGCTTCTTTTGATAATACCTATAAATATCTGGTGATCATCGACTACAGGAATGAAGTTCTGATTAACCGATAGGAGTATCAGGCCTTCTATTTGCGAATTAATAGAAACCGGTCTATTGTTCTGGTGCTTGGGTATATCTTTGACGAGAACTTTGTGTGTTTCTTTAAAGCTTAAATTCTGGTTATGCTTTAAGTACCAGAGTATATCACCTTCTGTTAAAGTGCCTGCATATTTGCCCTCATCGTCAACAAGAGGCATGGCGGTGTACCTATGAAACTCCATCTTCTCAATTGCTTGTCTCATTGTAGAGCCTGCCGATATCCAGATAACTTCTTCTTTTGGTGTTAGAAAAAAAGCTATATTCATTTAACTCCTCCTGATTCATTTGACAAACTATTTAGCAGCCGACTCTATTATATCTGTTTTCTCAACGGAAATAAACAGTGTTTTGTTGTTTTTATAATAATATACATGAGGGAGTTAGTGGGAACGCCCCTGTTGTGAAGTTCGCTTCGCCATATTCCGTCCACTCCTTCTGCAGCTCTTTATTAGGATGCATGCCGGACCCTAGTCTGACCTTAGTACCATTGATTTTGCCCTTGAAATCTTGAGCTGCCTCAATAAAGCACTTATCGTTGACCTTAGAGCGGATGATGAATACTCCCATCTCCGGTTTCATCTGCTTATACTGCATTTTTAATTCCTTTTTCCTATCCATCAGTTATCACCTTCTTTTATGTCCTCTTCTTTTACAAGCTAGTATTTTTCCCCGTTGGGTGTGTACATCAGTACCCCATCTCTTTAAGTATTCTTGATAAAGTACTCAATCGTTCACCAATAAGCTCACCGTCATTGCTCAATGCCTGGCTGAACAGTTTAATATCCTCATCAATCTTATCGTTGTCAGTACAAACAGCTACTGTCATAGCATCACCCTGCAGACCTACCCTGTCTATGACAGGTTTTTCCGGATCATATAGCTTTTCATAGCGGTAGGCTTCCCTAAAATGCAGTTGTGCCCTGCAAACCAGAATTGCAAGGTCTAGTACCCTGTGCAGCGGTAGTTCCTCAGATTGTCTTGACCACTTTTCACCTGTATATCTCCATACTTTGGCTGAAATGTCTACTTTGCCCCGGTCATTCCACTGAGCCAAGCCCAATGAAAGGCCTTTTGCATCCGTATTATAAGCATATCTGCCGTCAACATTTTCGTAGTTTTCGGATACTATAACAGGTTTATGCTTTAAAGTAGTTGGTATTTTCATAACCTTACCTCCAAATATATTTAAATTTATCTGTTTAGTAATTTACTAATTCACTAATTGAATTATATTATTAATGCCCAACCATGTCAATACTTAAACAAAAAGCACCGCTATATTTAGCGATGCCCCTTATTCATTTATTTATCAATGGCTAAAGCTCACCCTTTAAGCCGATCTCCTCCGCAACGCTTTGCATGCCTTTTATGGTTTCCGCGATAACAACATCCAAGTCCATTCCAAGCATATTTGCACCATTTTCGATAACGTCACGGTTCGCTCCGGCAGCAAAGCTTTTTTGCTTCCACTTCTTTTTCACAGACTTCACTTCCATATCCAGTATGCTTTTGCTTGGACGGAGCAAGGCAGCCGCAGTAATCAGTCCGGTTAGTTCATCGATTGTGTATAATACCTTTTCCATTTTCTCCACAGGCTCGACCTCAACACACAGTCCCCATCCATGGCTCTGAATGGCATGAATGTATTCTTCAGGCCAATTTTTATCGGTCAGTATTTCTCTGACTTTTATGCAGTGCTGTTCCGGATACTTTTCATAATCGAGGTCATGAGTCAAACCTATGATTCCCCATTTTTCTTTATCCTCATTGAAGAGCTCCGCAAAATGACGCATTACTGCTTCTACCGTCAGTGCATGCTTTATCAGGCTTTCCTTTTCATTATACTGTAATAATAACTCATAAGCTTCTTCTCTGCCCGGTGCCTTTTTATCCATAAAAATCCTTCTTTCGTTTATCTTTTCACCTTAAATAGGTTTGCCTATAATTTTATAATACATCAAATGACGAAAACTTGCACTGAAATATGCGTATTTTATCCAGACTCGACAAATAATATGCCTCGGCTGCTGCAGCAAGGCAAAAAAGATCGATTTATTTATATCAACCGCCTTTCAAATGCATTCACTCACATGTAATTATTTTTTCATCCCGGTGTATATAAGAATTGCATTCCTTAAGAATTTTGCCGTGCCGGGCTGCTCTTTGTCATAGTATGCTGTGAATCTTTCATCATCAACATACATCTGTCCAAGCCCTGCGTGTGCCTCTTTTGTGTAACCGTCCCAAAAGTAGCTCAGCCACTGGCGATGAAGATCTGCAGCTTTCTGTGCCAGTTCACCGGCCGGATCGCCGGTTTTGAAAGCCTCTCTTAGTGTAGTCATTATATCAGCGCTCAGTTTTTCAACTTCGGCATACTGTGCTTCGGTCATATTCTTGATTTTTTTGTTTGACCTGTCAATTGCCTCATCCCCGTACTTTGCTCTGATTTCTTCACCGTATTTCTTTTCATTATCATCAATCATATTTTGTTTGAAGCCTTCAAACTTTTCTTTATCACTCATTGTAATTCTCCCTTCTGCTAAAGCTATTGTCTTGTCGACGTTTGCAATCAATAAATCTAACTGCGCTCTCTTATCAAGAAGCTTTTCGCGGTGTTCCCTCAATGCCTTTAATCCATCAAAGGACGGTGCAGTCACTATACTCTTTATACTTTCCAGGCTCACTCCAAGCTCTCTATAAAACAAAATCTGCTGCAGTCTGTTGACCTCGGCCTGGCCATATATGCGATACCCTGATGAATTGATTCTTGCCGGCTTTAGAATTCCAACCTCATCATAGTATCGAAGCGTTCTCGTACTTACACCTGCCAATTTTCCCAGCTTTTGCACCGTGTACTCCATGTACTCACCTCCTGACAAAATTAATATACACCTTTACGTAACGTCAATGTCAACAAAATATTTTATTATAATTTGCGCAAAAATATGAAAAGAGAACAGTAAACCTGTCCCCATGCATTGTATCCGGAGCAGCAGATAATTCTGTAAGTCAATTATACTCTAAGGCAAGGACCATGGCCTGTCGCTACAAACCTAGGGTTTAATTGTGACAGAGCCTGCTGCAGCCGTACCCTCTGTTCGGTATCAGGCACCTGTTCCGGACGGATATTGTTTATTTCGGTATTCCAGCTAGATTCTACCGAAGTACCAAGTTCTTCACCGAAACGAATCATCAAATCACTGCTGAAAAATATCCTGCGTTGGGTTTCTATAGCCAGTAAGCCCTCCCAAAGATGCATTTCAGACGGATACCCCAGGAATTCCAGTTCGTAACCATCGGCATTCAACCTTTCACCGGGTTTTTTAATTACGGCCTCCTTGATAAGTCCAAAACCACTCAGCTGCCGCGCCGTAGCTTCCGAACATACCGGTCTGGCTTCAGGAAAACGCTCCTGTATAAGGGACAATCCTCCACATTCATCTGCTTCAAAATGAGATATGAAAATATACTTTAAAGTTTTACCGTTAAGCGCATCTTTGAGTTGGGGCAACATAGCGGCTGCCTGCCGGACATTACCCGTGTGAACCAACAGCGGTTCATCAGTAAGCAGCAGGTACTGATGAAAGGAAAGGTTAATCTATGGGAAGTATGTGCTGAATTGGAACAGGTCCTTTTCGTAGACTAACATTTACTTTGCTCCTTATCATATAGATTTGCATGGTAATTATTCAAATCCACAATCGTATTATGCCCAGATGGATTTATTTTAAAATTGCTCAAGTCCTCTCATTTAAAAAAGTGGAGCTCAGTATAAGAAAGCCGCCGATGATTTGAATAAAACTCATACTTTCCCCCAGGAATATGGCTGCAATTATTACTGCCGAAATAGGGTCAATGTAGCTTAGAACGGCTATAGTTTGTCCATCCAGCTCCCGCAGTGATGTAAAGTATAAAAAATAAGCAAATCCTGTATGTATAACACCCACTATAAGAATGAAAATAACAGATTTTATGTTTACAGCAGAAAAATCCATGTGATCCTTTATGAAAACATATGGTAAAAGTACCAGGACTGCAACCATCAGTTGAACTAAAGTGGTTTCAAAGCCCGACAGGTCTTTTACAAATTTGTTCATTAGAACTACACTGGCATATAAAACTGCCGCTGAAAGACCATATATTATCCCTACAGGGTTGTTATATGAGCTGCTAGTGCCGCCCCCGGTATTGACTATAAGGAACAAACCGATCATCGCAGTTATCGCGCAAGCTGCTTTTTTCAGTGTCAGCCTTTCTTTAAGAACAAAAGGTGAGAGGATAACTACAAATATGGGTGCAAAATAATAGCTCAGCGTAGCATTTGATATTGTTGTATATTTGTAAGCCTGGAACAGTAATATCCAGTTAACCCCTATAGCAGCTCCGGAAAAAACCAAAAGTGCGATATTTCTCATTATTGCTTCAAAAGAAAGCTTCTGGCGAATAACCAGACTCGCACATATTAAAAACAAGCTTCCAATTACTCCTCTTAAAAATGCAATCTCACTTGAAGACATATTTATATTCTTTACGAAAGCTCCGATACTTCCGAAGATAAGCATTGCAAATACAATTTTATACTTTCCCCTCATATTTTTCTCCCTTATGTTCTATCAGTCACCCTTCAGTGCGTTCTTCAGATCATCAATAAAAGCTGATACAGCCTCCTCCTTTGTTGCCCATGAGGTAACAAGGCGGATAGCATAGTTGTCGTCATCCGCCTTTGACCATACGTAGAAGGAATAATCCTTTTCCAGCTCGGTAATCAACCATTTAGGAAGTACCGGAAATATCTGATTTGAAGGCGAGTATGTCAAAAAACCGAAGCCCGCATTGCTTATTTCATCCCTTAAGAGAGCTGCCATCCTATTCGCATGCTTTGCCAAATCAAAATACAGGTTATCCTTGAAAAGCTCAAGAAACTGTATCCCAAGAAGCTTTCCTTTGGCAAGGAGCGCCCCCTTCTGCTTCATATGAAATCGGAAATCCTCCTTTATTGAATCACGGCAGATCACCAGAGCTTCACCTATAAGAGCCCCACTTTTTGTCCCTCCTATATAGAAAGCATCAACAAGGGTCCCCAAATCGGAAAGCTCAAGGTCGTTTTCTTCAGAACATAAGGCTGAACCCAGCCTTGCACCATCCATATATAAGAGTAGATTGTTTTCCTTGCAGAACTGACTTAGCTGCTCCAATTCAACCTTTTTGTATATTGAGCCTATCTCTGTCGGATTTGAAATATAGACCAGCTTAGGCTTTACCATATGCTCGTCGGTGTGCTCCTCTAAGACAGGCTTGATATGTGAGGGTTTAAGCTTTCCATCATCTACTTTGACAGATATTACTTTATGTCCTGTAGCTTCTATGGCACCTGCCTCGTGCACCAGTATATGCCCTGTGTTGGCGGCAACAGCAGCCTCATGCGGCTTCAAAAAAGCTGAAATAGCAATAAGGTTTGTTTGAGTACCGCCCGGTATAAAGTGAATATCTGCGTCTTTCCGGCCTATTCTCTGTTTTAGAAGCTCAACGGCCTTCAGTGTATAATCATCCTCTCCATAGCCCTCAACCTGTTCAAGGTTTGACTCAATCAACGCGTTCAATATTCTAGGGTGTGCACCTTCACTGTAATCACACTTAAAACTATACATTTATGAGACCCCCTCTTTCATATTATAAAGTATTGCTTTAACATTACATCTATAAAAGTAGTCTATTCTTCCCTTCTCCTCATAAGGCGCTTTATAGGAGATAATCCAAAGTTTGCTGTCACGAGGCCAAGAAGTACCACCAGCCCTCCTACCCACTGAATTTTTGACAGTTTTTCACCAAGAACGATTTGTGCTGTAATAAGTCCTGTTATAGGAACAAGTAATGAAAGCGGCGCTACTTTATTTGCAGGATACTTTCCAAGCAAAACGCTCCATGTTCCATATCCAAAAAGCGTGGCACCGAATGCCAGATATAACACTGCAAATATTGACTCTGCATTCAAATTACTCATTGCTTGCAATAAAGTGCTGGGTTTATCCAGCATCAGAGCAATAGCCAGAACAGGTATAGGAGGCACAAGGCTGGACCACACAACCAAACTCAGCATATCCAGCTTTTCTCCTTTGGAAGCTGCCCAGCTGGCAGCATACCTTACTATTATGTTTGAAAAACCCCAAAACGCAGCTGCTAAGAGGGTCAATAGAAATGCTTTCAGAGGAATTGATAATAACCCGCCAGTCCCGGCATTTCCACCTATAAAGTAAAGTCCCAGTAAAGCAACTGCAAGGCCCGTCGCTTGTCTTCCCTTCAATGCCTCTTTAATAAGCAATGCTGCAAATATCAGCGTGAAGAAAGCCTGAGACTGAAGGACTACAGAAGCAACACCCGCCGGCATTCCGATTTCCATTGCATAGAATAAGCAAGCAAACTGCCCTACACCGATAGTAAATCCATAAGCTACAGTATAGCGCCATTCTATCGCAGGGGGCTTTACAAAAGCTATAGCCGGCAAGGCAGTAAGGGTATAGCGCAAAGCAACCAGCAACATGGAGGGAACTCCGCTAAGTCCCAGTTTTATCACTGTAAAGTTGGCTCCCCACACTATGACTACCAATAAAGCAAGGGTAAAATCTCTTTTGTTCATAACTGCCCTCCCTGAATATATAATGCACATACGAAATTATATCTGTGGTTTTGTGTGCTTATCATACTCTTTCATTTTGTTTTCCATACGATGATAATATAATCATACGCGGATAGTTGTACATGTCAATACCTATATAAAACCATAATACGATATATAAATCTACATAATTTTTTAAAATACTATTGACACCCCCTTTTGATCGTGATAATCTATAAAACAATAAAGCAATTTACATATACAACACAAATTATAATTATACAATCATAAAAAACGATGATGAAGACAAAACTATCATAAAATTAATTACAGAGAGCTGGGGTTGCTGAGATCCAGCATTAATTGGTAGATACTAATCACTTCTGAGTTTCATAGCTGAACAAATTAGGCTATGACGGCAAGCCCCGTTAGAAGGCTAAGGTTTGATTGAACCTGTAAAGGCAGCTTTTGCAAGAATGCTGCAAATTAGAGTGGTACCGCGTTATTGACGCCTCTATTATGTATAAATATACATAATAGAGGCGTTTATTATTTATTTTATGTGGAGGTGGTCTACAGCATTGAACATAGTCACTTGGTCACAATTATCGAACAAACAAATCAGAGAGGGGAAAAGGAAATGAAAAAGAGATTATCGTTATTTTTAGCTTTATTGTTAGCTTTAAGCTTATTAATGGCAGGCTGCGCGAAAAACCCTGCTCCAGCTGCATCAAACAGTTCTGCAGCCGCACCCGCAACTATAAAGGTCGGCCTGAACTATGAGCTTTCAGGTCCGGTTGCTACATATGGACAAGGATTAACTAACGGTATAGAGCTTGCTGTCGAAGAAATAAACAAAAATGGCGGCGTACTGGGAAAGCAGATCGAACTTGTAAAGGTTGACAACAAATCCGATAATGCTGAAGCAGCAAACGTCTCCACAAGACTTGCAACCAGGGATAAGGTTGTTGCAATATTGGGGCCTGCAACCTCAGGCAATACAAAAGCAGCTTCACCTGCAGCAATGCAGAACAAGGTTCCTCTAATATCCGCTTCTGCTACAGCAGATGACGTTACAGTAGACGGCAACGGAAATGTAAGGGAATATATCTTCAAGACCTGCTTCAGTGATTCCTTTCAGGGTGTAACAATGGCCAATTTTGCATTTAAAGATTTGAATCTTAAGAGTGCGGCTGTCCTCCTTGACAACACAAGCGACTACAGCAAAGGCCTTGCAAAGAACTTTAAAGAAACATATACACAGCTTGGAGGAAGCATACTGACTGAAGAAGCATACCAGGCTAAGGACACAGACTATAAGGCAGTTTTAACCAAGATAAAGGCTGCTAACCCGGAAGTATTGTATGTTCCAGGCTACTACGAAGAAGTTGGACTAATTATAAAGCAAGCCAGAGAATTAGGGCTTAATGTTCACGTTCTCGGCGCAGACGGTTATGATTCTCCAAAGCTTCTGGAAATCGCAGGTGCAGCAGCATTGAACCGGGTATATTACACAAACCACTATTCATCAATGGATAATTCACCTGATGTTGTTAAATTCCAGGAAGCATTTAAAGCAAAGTATGGCAATGAGCCTGATGCGTTCAATGCACTTGGATATGACCTTGCATACTTCCTCGCAGACGCTTTAGGAAGAGCGGGATCTGCTGATCCTGTTAAAGTCAAAGACGCTCTGGCATCAACAAGCGGTTTCAAAGGCGTAACCGGTACTCTTTCAATAGATAAAAACCACAACCCTGTAAAGGCTGTTACAATACTTGAAGTAAAAGATGGGAAACCAACATTCCTTAAAAAATTAGAACCTTAACTTCAAGTCATTACCAGATGCATCCGGGGGGTTTTCCCCTTTGATATAATGCAAAATTCTTTACATTCTGCCTTCGCAGACATCCCGGGGTCGGACCAGCTCCGCAGGGCTGTCTGTTTGGCGCAATGTAAGAATTTTATGCATTATATC
>JBLNDG010000034.1:0-41815 GCA_050261415.1 Caulobacteraceae bacterium
AGGAATATATAAAAAGATTCTGCGGATTGCCCATAGGTGTCAGGCTGCTTCCGATATTGGCTGCCAAGGTTTGAAGAATAACTGTGGCAGTCATATTGATATTGGACTTCCTGCCGATAATGAGTGCAAGCGGTACCAATGTAATCAAAGAGATATCATTAGTTACGAGCATCGACATAAAAAAGCTCAGTAATATAAGAATCAAGGATACACTTCTGCTGTTCGTACATTTGTTTAATATGTATACCGCAAATCTATCCAGTAAATTCTGGTTTTCGAAAGCCTTTACAACAATCATAAGATTAAACAGGCAGACCAGTACCTTGAAATCTATATAGCTTGTCCGCGGTACCGAGATTAAACAGCTGAAGAGTGCAAGCAGGAGCGATAATGAAAATACGATATCCCTTTTAAATAGATTAATAACAGTATCTATTCTGCGTAATTGCTGAGACAGTGGTTTTGTAGACAACGGTTTACCTCCTATGCTTGAAATCACTTCATAATTATAGCACAATCCGACACCGGATTTTTTGAAAACTGTTAGAAATTTAGAAATTTGCTAATTTTTTTAAGTCATTGTGTTATACTATTAGTATATTGTACAAATACTGCCGTTACTGAACAAAGATTATATGTATTTTCACCAGCAGCTTATTGCCACCTTTGTGAAGGTGGTTTTTATCTTATATATACCTCAAGCTGCAGGTAAGCTAATATAAAATAATAAGGAGAATAAACACAGTGAAAAAGAGCAATAGAACGAAAAAGACATTATCAATCAGACAATTTGTTGCAGAATATGGAGAAAACTTCTCTAAGCATATGAAGAAAAGGATAAGTGAGCTTGGAACAAGGTGTGTTCTGACGAGGAAAGACATGGACTATGTGCTTGATTTGAAGCATGTGGAGCACACCAAGTATAGTTGCTGTGATTCCCATGGCAATTCTTATGCAGACAAGAAGGAGTATGTCTATGGTGAATTTGTAGTAAATGATGGGGCATTATATTTTTCAGACAGGTGTTTGGACAGCGACAGTGCAATGCAGGTTCCAACTGTAAAAATAATCTACGATACATTGAATAGTAAAGTTAAAAGTATTGGTGAGTATGCCGATGTGAAAGAAATCGGTGATGACAATATTGACTATGTAATAGACAGTATACTTGAGGTTTGTCCTCAGCTGTCGCCGGAACACATGCAGATAATATCCAGATACTACTCCATAGACGGCGGCAGCGGCAAAGGCACAAAGTATTAGAGGAAATGATAAAGCGCATATAGCAGGCATAAGAGATAAATTGCCTTTATATGCGCTTTTTTCTATTCATCCTTGTGTGCTTCGTAAAACTCGTTATATCTCTTGAGTTCCCTTTCCAGCAGATTGGGTGTGTCAAGGCCATACGGGCAATGCTGCTTGCAATGTCCGCACTCTATACAGTTATTTATGCGTTCCATTTTTTCCTTCCAGCTATCCTCAAGGAAGCGCTTGTACGGTGACCTGGTCAAAAATAAGGATATCCTTGCAGAGGTGGGTATTTCTATTTCTGCAGGGCAAGGCAAGCAGTAGCCGCAGCCGCGGCAGAATTCTCCGGAGAGTTCCTTGCGGTCTTTACGTATTATTTCCATCATAGCCTCATCAAGCGCCGGGGGATTCTTCTCAAGTGCCAGGAATTCATCCAGCTCGCTTTCACGCTGAATGCCCCAGATCGGTAGTACATTATCGAATTGTCTCAGGAATGCAAATGCAGTTGTGGCATTTGTGAGTAATCCGCCGGACATTGCCTTCATGGCTATGAGTCCGATATTTCTATTTTTGCATTCGGTTATAAGCTCCAGGTCCTTATCAGATGACAGAGAGTTCAAAGGAAACTGAACAGTGTCATATAGACCCGATGCCGCCGCTTCCAAAGCATTATCAATACCATGATTTGTAATTCCTATAAAACGGATAAGCCCTTTCTTTTTAGCTTCCGACAACCCTCCATAGAGGCTTTCCGGATCTTCCGGATCCGGCAGCGTTTTAGGATTGTGCAGTTGGAGTATGTCCACATAGTCCGTTTTTAAGTTTTTTAAACTGGTTTCCAAGTGCTGAAGTAATGTTTTTTTATCTTCAGCATGGCTTTTTGTAGCCAGTATAATATTCTTTCTGACATCAGAAAGCGAATAGCCTATTTTTTCTTCGCTGTCGGTGTAAAGCCTGGCTGTATCAAAGAAGTTTATGCCGTTCATGTAAGCCTTCCTCAATATATTCCTGGCTTCTTCAAAGGAAACCCTTTGTATAGGCAGTGCGCCAAAGCCGCTTTTGCTTACGGATAAATTGGTACGTCCTAATTTCATTGAATCCATTTTATAACTCCTATTCTTAAATAATAATATCAAGTATATTATACAACAATTTGGATATTTATGTACAAGTATTACGATATGCGGAATAAAAGAGGCTATTAGTTGAACAAATCCATGGAGAAGATAAAAAAAGTGGTTATAAAACCACTTTTTACCGCAGATTATCCAGGTTAGCTTTGGCATCAGGAGCTGCTTTGAAAAAGTCATTTAACCTGTCGCAGGAATAGTCACCGCATTTGCTGCAATCCAGTCCGCAGCAAGCTATAATCTTATCCATATTATCCCTCCTAAAACAATTTATGCCTCCATTATATACAAACATATGTTCTAAGCCAATAGAGGCTTAAAAATATTTTCCAGTATATGGTGCTTATAGACTTAATGATAAAGCCATAAAAGCCGGAAAAAAAGGAAATCATATATTAATCAAGAATATGTTATAGTAAATATTAGTACTTAAGGAGATATATATGACAAATACATTCGATAAATTGGGATTAAGCAAGGATTTGGTTGAGGGATTGAGGAAAGAAGGCATCAGTGAACCCACGGCTGTTCAGGCTGAGTGTATTCCCAGAGCTTTGGAGAACAAGGATATCATAGGGCAGTCACCCACAGGGAGCGGAAAGACATTGGCGTTTTTGCTGCCTTTATTCCATAAGATAGATACAGGCAAAAGGGAGATGCAGGTTTTGATACTGGCGCCAACCCATGAACTTGTCATGCAGATCGATAAGCAGATCAAACTGTTGTCACAGAATTCCGGAATACCTGTTACCTCTGCTGCTGTCATAGGGGAGGTCAATATTACCAGGCAGATTGACAAGTTGAAGGAAAAGCCACATATCATAGTCGGTTCTACAGGAAGAATTCTGGAGCTCATAAAAAGGCGCAAGATAAGTGCCCATACCATAAGGACCATTATAATCGATGAGGGTGACAGAATGCTGGATGAGCACAATCTGGGCAGCGTGAAGGATGTAATAAAAACCACCTTGAGAGACAGGCAGCTGATGATGTTTTCGGCAACTATCAACGAAAGAACGCTTGCTATTGCAAGGGAACTGATGAAAAATCCCGAGGTAATAAGGACAGAAGAAAGTGAAACAGTTGTGTCAGGTATTACCCATCTGTATTTTGTTGCTGAACAAAGGGATAAGATTGAAGTTCTCAGAAAGCTTGCGGCTGCCATAAAGCCGGAGCGGGCAATTGTCTTTATGAATAAAAGCGAGGAGCTGCAGCTCATGACTTCAAAGCTGCAACATCATCACCTTAAAGCTTCGGGGATATTCGGCAGTGCAACTAAAGAAGAGCGCAAGAAAGCCCTGGAGGATTTCAGACGCGGGACTATAAATATATTAGTTGCTTCGGATATAGCTGCAAGAGGGCTTGATATAAAGGGAGTCACACATATATTCAATTTGGACCTGCCTGAAAATTCCAAGGGATACCTGCACCGTGTCGGGCGGACCGGCAGAATGGGGAAAACGGGTACGGCCATATCCATAGTCACAGAAAAAGAAACGGCCCTTATAAGAAAATATGAGAGGGATTTGAAGATAAGAATTTTTCCAAAAGCAGTGTATAAAGGGACGATAGTGGATTCAACCAAGGGCAGAACAATAGCAAAACCTCCTATATCCGGCAAGTAGCCGGATGCAGGAGGTTTGACTAGTTGAAATTTTCGATTCTGATTATATTCTCCAGCCTGTTTACCTTATCAAGCTTTTTAATATATTTAATTGATTCAGCAATATTTCCTTCCAGAGTCTCGTGTGTCAGAAACACCAGGGATACGCTGTTATCGCTGTTCATATCCTGGTTGACCGATAAGATGCTTACATTGTATTTCCCAAGTATGGCGGCAATTTCTCCCAGAACTCCGGGCTGGTCCTTTACTTCTAGCCTGATATAGTACCCGGATGAGTTTTCATATACACTTTGAACCTTCTTCGGAGATACACTGTTTTTTAATGCATACAGCGATGATAAATCGACATTGTTTCGTAAAATTGAAATTATGTCTCCTACTACAGCACTGCCTGTAGGCAAATCTCCGGCACCCCTTCCGTAGAGCATCAGATCGCCAACGGCATTCCCCTTTATGAATATTGCATTAAAAGAATCATTTACATTGGCAATAGGATGTTCTTTGGGTACCATTGCAGGGTGTACCCTGAGTTCAAGCTTGCCGAAAGCTTCCTTACCGACTGCCAAAAGCTTTATAACATAACCGAATTTGTCTGCATAGGTGATGTCAACAGCCTTTATATTGCATATTCCTTCCCTGTAGATAGAAGCCACGTCTACCTTGGTACCGAAGGATAGGGAGGACATTATTGCAAGCTTATACGCTGCATCGTATCCCTCTACATCGGAGGTTGGATCCGCTTCGGCATATCCTTTGCTTTGGGCTTCCTTCAAAGCTTCGTCAAAATCCATACCTTCGAGAGTCATTTTGCTTAGTATATAATTGGTTGTACCATTAATAATTCCTACGATTTTTTCAATTTTATTGGCAGTAAGACTTTCGTTTATTTCGCGGATTACCGGTATGCCCCCGCCGACACTGGCTTCGTAGTAGAAAAGCACCTTCTCCTCATCTGCTGTCCTGAAGAGTTCTTCCCCCTGGGTTGCTATAACAAGCTTGTTTGCAGTCACAACATGCTTCTTGCATTTCATAGCCCTCAGCATGTATTCCCTTGCCGGCTCAGCACCTCCCATCAGCTCGACCACAATTTTTATGCTGTCATCATTAAAAATATCATTGGCGTCAGTCGTTATAACTTCTTGCGGTACCTTAACGCTTCTGGCTTTATTGGCGTCCCTTACAAGAATCTTGGCTACTTCTATTTCATATCCGCATTTCATCATTATTTCATTTTTATTTGTATTTAGTATTTTCCATACCCCTTGTCCTACATTTCCAAGTCCCAATATTGCAATTTTGATTTTTCCCATCCAATTATCCTCCTTCAATTGCTTCAAATATAGTGTTTTATATAGCGTTTACAAAACTTGCCTTCTTTAAGCAAAGAATGCATTATGAAGCTCGTTCATTGCTTTTTTAGTGTCGTCTTCCTTTACCAAGCACCAGACGGTTGTACGTGAGTTCGCCGTTTGCAATATACGTATATTGTTCTGTTCAAGAGTCTTAAATATTTTTACCATTACTTTGGGCATATCTTTGAATACATTTCCGATAATGGAGATTTTGCTGCAGTTGCTGATAATCTGATAATCTATACAATGGTGTTTCAGAATATCCTCTACTTCCGCCGCATCTGCGCTGTCAACTGTGAACAGCTTCTGATCAGGAAATACGTTAATTAAATCGATGCTTATGTTTCTTTGGGCCAGCAGTTTGAAAACATCATTGCCGATGCTGCTGTCTTTGGAAATATTGATGGAAATCTGAGTCCTGTTCATCATGCTTGTTATACCTGTCACGGAATTGCCCGCAGGTCCTGTTGAGTTGGTAATTAATGTACCGGGAGCCTCCGTTACGGTATTCTTTATGACTAATGGAATGTTACCGTCCATTGCATATTCTACAGCCCGTGGATGGATGACCTTTGCCCCCTGGTCCGCAAGCTGGAAGACCTCATCATAGCTTATCCTGTCTATTATCTTTGCGTCAGGTACGATTCTCGGGTCAGTGGTCATGATGCCGTCCACGTCAGTATATATTTCAACACATTCCGCTTTAAGTGCCTTTCCTAAAAGCGCTCCGGTTGTATCACTGCCCCCTCTGCCAAGGGTGGTATAATCCCCTTCTTCGGTCATTCCCTGGAACCCGGTTACTACGGGTATCAGTCCCTGCTCGAGCACTTGAAGTATCCTTTCTGTTTCTACATGAACTACGCCGGCACTCCCATAGTTTTTATCAGTTATTATTCCCGCATTTCCGCCTGTCAGGGCCCTTGCCTTGTATCCTCTCTGTGCGAAGGCTTCTACCATGACAACTGCAGAAATTATTTCACCGCAGCACATTAAAAGGTCAATTTCCCGTTTATCTATATTGCCGCCCTTTCCGTTTATCAGGGATAACAGTGTGTCGGTAGCATAAGGATCACCTTTCCTGCCCATTGCAGATACTACGACAACAGGGCTGTATCCCTTTTCTACAGCAGCGATTACTTTATCTATTGCCATATTTCTTTTTTCCTCGGTAGTAACGGAGGTACCGCCGAATTTTTGTACTATGATTTTCATAATATCCCTCCCTGCTGAATGTTCTCAACACAAGCCCCATCCAAATCGGCTCTCAGCTCTTTTATAACCCACTTATTTTTCAGTTTTAACAAATAATCCTCCATATGTTTCTTAAAGGTTGAATCTTCTTCCTTGAGAACAGTCATTATGGTCGGACCGGCTCCGCTTAGGAAGACACAAAGGGCATCCAGTCTGTTGCACTCTTCAATTATCTCGTTATAATTGCCTATGAGGCTGCCCCTGTATATCTGATGCAGCTTATCCCTGCAGGCATGCTTCAATAAGTCATAGTTTTCATTAGAAAGGGCTGCAATCAGAAGAGATACCCTTCCAACATTATAGACACCATCTTTGTATGGAATATTTCCCGGAAGAACTGCCCGGGAGTCTTTAGTCGACAGCCTGAAATCCGGGATGATGGCGCAAAACTTCAAATTCCGGGGCAGCTTTATCCTTTCAAAATAGACTTGCTTTCCTTCCTTAACGGATACTGTCATACCACCAAAGAGCGCCGGAGTAATATTATCCGGATGCCCTTCAATCTCTGTAGCAATCTCCAGAATTTCATTCCTGCTGAGATTCCCCTTGCCTATCTCATTGGCTGCCAATACTCCGCCCAGTATGCAGGCTGCACTGCTGCCGAGACCCCTTGAAACGGGTATATCACTCTTGAAACTGATTTTTAAACCTTTGCCCTTATGCCTGTAACCTATTTTTTCAAAGCACTTTTGCATTGAGACATAGACAAGGTTGTTTTTGTTTCTGTAAGCTTCTTCACAACCATCCATACATAAATCGCCTTCACTTTCCTCTACACGGAAGCTGTTATACAAATTTAAAGCAACTCCCAGGCAATCAAAGCCCGGGCCCATATTTGCGCTTGTAGCCGGAACTTTAACCTCTACGATACTCATTACCTTCACCTCCAAAATTTTTAACATACAAAAAGCTCCCGTCCCAGAAAGGGACGGGAGCACATTTCTCCCGCGGTTCCACCCGAATTGGTATAAACCCACTTAAAGCTTTAACGCAGCTAGCGTCAATTCCTACTGGTATTTCAGAATGAAACTCCCGGGTGGTTTTCAACCCTTCAAGTCAAGGAAGCCTTTCAGCCGATGGACTTCCATCTCTGATAACCGAATATGGTCTACTCGTCCCGATCATCGCATTTATATTCAAACTTTTTATTAATACTGACATATAATATAATATCAATTTTTATTCATTCTAAAGCATAAAAAACGATATGTCAAGAGTATTTTTTAAATATTTATAGATTTATAGATTTATTTATTTGCATGGAAATGTATAAAAATAAAATAAAAAATAATAAAAGTGCTTGACAGCACACTCGGTCCTGTGTTAACATAATAAAAAATTGAATATTCAATGAAACTCTTATCCAGAGAGGCGGAGGGACTGGCCCTATGAAGCCCGACAACCGGCATTCTCATTCGAATGCAGCGGTGTCAATTCCTGCAGTACATTGTACTGAAAGATGAGGGAGGATTAATAGTTTAAACATTATACGTTTATTAGCCTCTTTCATCTGAAAGAGGCTTTGTTTTTTCTGCTGATATGCCAGGAAACAGTGGGAAAACAAAAGCTATAAAAACTAGTTTCACAACATTTATAGGAACAGGAGGTTAATAGATGATCCGGTTGATTAATATTTCCAAGACCTTTTTTACTGAAGGAAATAACGTGGAAGCAGTGAAGAATGTAAATTTACATATAAAGCCTGGAGAAATATATGGGATTATCGGATTCAGCGGTGCAGGAAAGTCCACATTGGTACGGTGTATTAATTTACTGGAACGACCGACCGAGGGTTCCGTTATCGTAGACGGAAAGGATCTTACCAAGGTTTCTGAAAAAGAGCTGCGGCAAAGCCGAAAAAAAATCGGTATGATATTCCAGCATTTCAACCTTATGAGGTCCCGGAATGTATATCAAAATATTGCATACCCGCTAAAAGGACGCGGCATGACCAAGCAGCAAATTCATGACAAGGTTACTTCACTGCTGCAGCTGGTTGATCTTTTGGATAAAGAAACAGCCTATCCGTCACAGCTGAGCGGCGGACAAAAGCAGAGAGTTGCCATAGCCAGAGCACTGGCAACCGATCCAAAGGTTTTACTATGCGATGAAGCGACAAGTGCATTGGACCCACAGACAACGCTTTCCATTTTAAAACTGCTTAAGGAAGTCAATTCCAAGCTTGGAATAACTATTGTCATCATCACTCACGAAATGTCGGTGATTAAAGAGATTTGCAGCAGAGTAGCAGTTATGGAGAATGGAGCAATTGTAGAAGATGGAGATGTTTACTCTGTTTTCTCATCTCCGAAGCAAAAGGTAACAAAAGGCTTTATTGAAACTACATCCAACCTGAAAAAAATCCATGAATTGATTGCTGAGAAGTCGCCTATTGTAAACCTTAAGCCGGGAGAAAAGCTCTTAAAGCTGAAGTATTTGGAGAAGAGTGCGTCTGAAGCACTAATTTCGGTAGTTTCAAGAAGATTCAACATTGATGCGAATATTATTTTTGGCAACATAGAGATAATTCAGAATGCGTCACTCGGCAGCCTGGTGGTTATCGCAAGCGGCAAAGAAGAAGATATACAGGCAGCAATACAGTACCTGCTTGACAAGAAAGTGGAAGTTGAGGTGATCGATAATGGAAGAACTGCTTAAGGCATTGATTCCCAATGTAATGACAAAGGTGCCTGAGCTTGTCAAAAGCTTATGGCAGACGCTATATATGATGGGTCTGTCAGGAGCAATATCCTTTGTACTTGGCTTGATATTCGGCATTATTCTTACCGTTACGAAAAAGAGGGGAATCATGGAAAATGTGGTTGTTTACAATATCCTTGATAAAATCATAAACACCTTCCGCTCTATCCCGTTTATCATACTGCTGGCAGCTCTCATACCCTTGACAAGGGCGGTTGTGGGAACTGCTATCGGTACAAAAGGCGCAATACTTCCTCTTGTATTCGGTACGGTGCCGTTCTTTACAAGGCAAATCGAAACTGCCCTGGCAGAGTTGGACAGCGGTCTGATTGAGGCATCTCAGGCGATGGGGTCCAGCCCTATGGAGATTATATACAGAGTATATCTGAAAGAAAGTATTCCCAGCATTGTCCGGGTGACAACCATTACATTTATCAGCCTCGTAGGTCTGACAGCCATGGCAGGTGCCGTCGGCGGCGGCGGCCTCGGAGACTTTGCCATCCGATACGGACACCAGAGAAATCAGGTGGATGTTACATATGTAACAGTCATTATATTATTGATTGTTGTCAACCTTATTCAAGGACTTGGAAATTTTATTATAAGAAAAACAACACATTAGGAGGAAAATAATAATGAAAAATATTAAAAAATTAGTAAGTATTATACTGGTAATAACTCTTGCCCTCAGTATAGCGGGCTGCTCATCCAAAAATGCACAGGTGCCGGCTGCAGGGACACAGGAAGCTTCGTCTTCAGCACCTGCCAAGGCAGAGCCTGTAACTATAAAGCTCGGTGTTGTAGGTGAGAACAATGAGCAATGGAAGCCTGTCATAGCAGCTCTTGCAAAGGAAAATATCACTCTTGAGCTTGTAAAATTCGCAGATTATACTTTGCCAAACCAGGCACTTGCTGATGGAGAAATCGATTTGAATGCATTCCAGCATTATGCATTCCTGAATAATGAGGTGAAGGATAAAGGTTTGAAACTCACTGCAATAGGTGAAACTATAATTGCTCCTCTCGGACTTTATTCCAAAAAGATCAAGAGCATAAAGGAACTAAAGGAAGGCGACAAAATTGCAATTCCAAACGATGCTACAAATGGGGGACGTTCTTTAAAGGTGCTGGAATCAGCAGGCTTGATCAAAGTAAAGCCGGAGGCCGGTTATCTTCCGACTGTAAACGATATTACAGAAAATCCTTTAAAGCTTGAATTTATAGAGGTAGAGGCAGCACAGACCGCAGGCCTGCTTCCTGATGTTGCAGCAGCTATAATAAACGGCGGTCATGCGGTTGATGCAGGTTTATCCCCACAGACTGACGCAATTTATCTGGAAACAGTAGCCGAAGGCAGTGACAACCCATATATCAATATCATTGTTGCAAGGACAGAGGATAAGGATAAGGAAGTATACAAGAAGGTTGTGGATGCATTCAGAACCGATGAAGTTGCAGAGGTAATCAAAACAACTTATAAGGGTGCATACATTCCGGCCTGGAAATAGTGCATCGAGGTGAATGATTCAATGATAAAACCATATATAAAGTCAGAGGAAGAGTACATTATTTCCTTGCGGAGATATTTTCATCAAAACCCAGAACCCAGTATGGAGGAATATAATACAGCGCTTAAGATCGAAGAAGAGCTCGATGCCATCGGAATAGAGCATAAAAGGATTGGCGATACAGGGGTATTTGGAGTTATCAGGGGTAAGAGGGGCAGTAACAAGCGTGTTATTTTGAGAGCTGATATTGATGCACTCCGGATGCAGGATTTAAAAAAGGAAAGCTACGCATCTCAAAAAGAGGGTTTTATGCACGCTTGCGGGCATGATGCCCATACAGCAGCACTTCTGGGAGCGGCAAAGGTTCTAAAAGCAAAAGCTCCAGAGTTTGCAGGAGAAATATATTTATTTTTTCAACAAGGTGAGGAATTCGGACAAGGTGCAAGAGTTTTTATCAGAGAGGGCTTGCTGTCAGGTGCAAGCCGTGTATTTGGAATTCATGCGGCTTCAAATATCCCTGTAGGACAGGTTGCTGTAACAAAAGGCCCTGTTAACGCATCGGTAGATCATTTTACTATCACGGTAAAGGGGCAGAGTGCCCATGTTTCCACCCCGCAAAAGGGAGTGGACGCACTTTATATTGCCAGCCAGATTGTGGTGAACTTACAGGCCATTGTCAGCAGACAAACAGATCCTATTGATACTGTTTTGGTGGGCATTGGCGTTTTGAGAGCCGGAACCGCCTACAATATTGTGGCAAATGAAGCGGTTATCGAAGGGACTACCCGATGTTTCAGCATAGAAGCCAGAACCAAAACCAACGGCAGCATTGCTGCGATTGCAAAACAGCTTGGAGCAGCTTTCGGTGCAGAGGTTCAACTGGATTTCGAGGACTTCGCCTCTCCGCTGGTTAACGATGAAGCGGTATGTGATGAAGTCGCTGTAGTGGCCGGAGATATTGTTGGTACTGAAAACGTAGTAAGACAAGAAAAGTCCCTGGGTGGAGATGATTTTGCGGAATATTTACTGCAGGTACCCGGAATGTATGCCTTTGTCGGGACAGGGAATAAAGACAAACCGAATACCATGCAGCCCCATCACTGCGGATTGTTTGATATTGATGAGCAGGGCATTTTAATTGCCGCAAATCTTTATACCGACTATGTGCTGCAGCAGCTGAAATAACCGGTGTTACGGGGCTAATGGCGAAGCAGAAACAGAGCAGCCATGTAAAGCACAGTATAACTATACCTGAGCTGTTACATGGCTGCTTGCATAAGTACACACCTATAACACTTTTGAGTAGCTTGTAATCAAGGTGTGTTATTTATACAACTCTTCTATCTGTTTCTGAAGCTCTTCATTGTCCAGGTACTCATCATAGCTCATGGTTCTGTCAATAAAGCCTTTAGGCGCTATCTCCATTATCCTGTTGGCTATAGTCTGTATGAACTGGTGGTCATGGGATACGAACAGTATTGTACCCGGGAAGTTGATGAGCCCTTCATTGACTGCAGTTATAGATTCAAGATCCAGGTGGTTGGTTGGCTCATCAAGGAGCAGGACATTCGCACCGGAGAGCATCATTCTTGAGAGCATGCAGCGTACCTTCTCGCCGCCGGAGAGCACTTTAGCACTCTTAAGCGCTTCCTCCCCGGAGAAGAGCATTCTTCCAAGGAAGCCCCTGATGAAGGTTTCTGTTTTCTGTTCCGCATTATCTTCAGAATACTGCCTTAGCCAGTCTATTAGGTTCATATCGACATTATTAAAAAACTCGGAATTGTCCTGGGGAAAGTAGGACTGTGAAGTAGTGACTCCCCATTTGAATTCCCCGCTGTCAGCTTCCATTTCACCCGTCAGTATTTTGAAAAGTGTTGTTTTTGCTATACCGTCAGGACCCACAAATGCAATCTTATCGCCTTTATTAATCCTGAAGCTGACATTGTCCAGTACTTTTCTGCCGTCTATAGTCTTGCAGAGGTTTTCAACTGTGAGCAGCTCATTGCCTGCCTCCCTGTCCGGCTTGAACGCAACAAAGGGATATCTTCTTGAGGAAGGCTGTATGTCTTCCAGTGTGAGCTTTTCCAAAAGCTTCTTCCTCGAGGTTGCCTGCTTTGACTTTGAAGCATTGGCACTGAACCGTGCAATAAACTCCTGCAAATCCTTCATCTTTTCTTCCGTCTTTCTGTTCTTGTCCTTGGCCATCTGGAGTGCCAGCTGGCTGGACTGGTACCAGAAGTCGTAGTTGCCCGTATATATTTTTATCTTGCCGTAATCAATATCAGCCATATGCGTGCATACCTTGTTGAGGAAGTGCCTGTCGTGTGATACTACTATTACTGTGTTCTCAAAATCCAAAAGAAAGTTTTCAAGCCATTTTATTGATTTAATATCCAAATGGTTAGTCGGCTCATCGAGGAGCAGAATATCCGGATGTCCGAATAATGCCTGTGCAAGCAGTACCTTTACCTTGTCCGCACCATTGAGCTCTTTCATTTTCATATGGTGAAGCTCTTCCATGATTCCAAGCCCTGTTAAAAGCGTTGCAGCTTCAGATTCTGCTTCCCAGCCATTGAGCTCGGCAAACTCGCCTTCCAGTTCGGAAGCCTTTATACCGTCCTCGTCGGTAAAATCTTCCTTTGCATATATCAATTCCTTTTCCTTCATAATTGCATAGAGCCTGGTGTGACCCATTATAACTGTTTCAAGGACTTCAAACTCATCAAACTGGAAATGGTCCTGCTTTAATACTGCCAGTCTTTCACCGGGAGTTATGCTTACTTCGCCGGTATTTGGCTCAATTTCTCCTGACAATATCTTTAGGAACGTGGATTTACCCGTTCCGTTGGCACCAATTAGTCCATAGCAGTTTCCTGGAGTAAATTTTATGTTAACATCTTCGAAAAGCTTGCGGCCGCCATATCTAAGGCTTACATTATTTGTAACGATCAAAGCTAATACCATCCTTCTATTTGATTTCTGCGGTTAAACCACCGACAAATTATATCACAACCGGGAATAATTATCTATACACTTCACAATAAACATCTTAGATTAAATATAAATTATGCGGTATTATGGACGTTAAGTTTGGGAAACGGGTAACACGAAATGTTAATGAATTTTGATACTTACTCTGTTATCGATAGTTATCGATATAATAGATTGTTTTTCCCAGCCGTGTACTCAGTGGATTTCAGCGACTTTAGCGTTATGCGTTCCTTGTTTGCTAGTGTGAACATAGAGCGGCAGAATACATATTATGAATGAAACACTGATTTTTTGGAAGGTGGTAAAATGTATAGCAAATCCGGTTTTTATTTAAATAAAATGACAGACCGGCAAGGTCTTTCATTTTATTGCCCAATATTCCGAAAAATGGCTAAAGCACCAAGACAGATGATGTACTACAACGGTTACAGCGCATATGTGCTGGATTATGAACAAGGGGACATAAATGGAGACGGAATAACCGATTATGTCTATTTGACAGGAGACAAACCTTATGGTATGGAAAATGCTTTTGCTGACAATATAGCAATTACAATACTGGATGGAAGTGACAACAAGTATAGCAGGATTTCTCTCAATAAGGATTCAGGATATAATCCCTCGGTTTTTCTGGGAGATTTTACAGGGGACAATATTGATGATATATTGGTAAATATAGATTCCGGAGGAAGCGGAGGTTTTTTATACAGTTATATTTATTCATTTTTGAATAATATGCCGGAAAAGCTTTTTGATTTTGAAGAGTTTAATGGGAAATACCTAAATGATGTTTTGTATAAGGATTTCTACAAGGTAGATGTGATAAGCGGCATATTAGGTGACAGCTATACCCTGTGCATTGAAAACAAGGGAAAGGAATACCTTTCCGGGATATATGGCGAAAGCGGTTTACTGAAGGAGCCTCTGAAGGGTGAAGTGGCTGCGTTGTCCGGCTTATACCCTGTAGATTACGAAAGGGACGGTATTTACGAGTTAAATGCAGTTCAACGGATAATAGGAAGGCATAGTGCGGATACTCTGGGCTTTCTGGAAACAGTGCTCGGATGGGATGGCGGCAGCTTTGTTCCCAAGCGGCAGCACGCAGCAATTCCGGGGAAAAAGTAAAGGCAATATAATCATAAGTATAATTCTGTTAAAAAGAGGAAAACCATACTGAAATGGCGTATAAATTACCATAGAAATAAGCTTTTAAAATTGGATGGGTGATGATTAATTGAAGCTGGACAGACTGGTTTCCATTTTGGTGATATTGCTTCGGAAAGAACGTGTACAAGCCAGGGAGCTGGCTGAAATGTTCGGAGTCTCAGTGAGGACTATTCTCCGGGATGTAGATGCAATAAACCTTGCAGGAATACCTATTGTGACATATCAGGGGGCCAACGGCGGAATCGGGATTGCCGAAGGCTACCGCCTGGACAGGAGTGTCCTTACCGAGGACGATATGGCTGCGCTTATAACGACCCTCAGGAGTGTGGCAGGAACCATACCTGACAGCAGGCATGAGATATTGATGGAGAAGATCAAAAACACCATGTCCTCTTCGCAGCTTGAAACACTTAACACAAAGGTGAACCAGCTCGTAATCGACCTCTCTCCATGGGGCGGAAACGAGCACCTGCAAAGAAAACTGGCTGATATACGCAAAGCGATAGAGTGCTGCAAAGAGATTGAATTCATATATATAGATACAATGGGAAACAGGACGGTACGCAGGGTTGAACCTTATTCACTCGTACTTAAAGCGCAGAAATGGTACTTGTATGCGTGGTGCAGCCTTAGATCGGGTTTCAGGCTTTTCAAGCTTTCAAGAATAAGAGAGCTTACAGTAACTGATATAATCTATAAGCCCAAAAAAGTACCGATGGAGCAGCTTCCCTGGGACAGCGAGTGGCAGAAACCACAGAATACGGTTTCCCTTGAACTGCTATTTGAAAAAGAGATGGAAAGCATTGTTGAGGAGTGGTTCGGGGAGGATGCCGAAAAGCTCGCTGATGGAAGGATAATGATCAGGACAGAGCTTCCCGAGAATAACTGGCTTTATGGTTTTATTCTGAGCTTCGGTCCGGGGGTAGAGGTTATAGGCCCTCCTCATATCCGGAAAATTCTCGATGATGCAGCAATAGAGCTTCACAAAAAATATTCTAAAGAAACATGACACACAGCTGTCAGGTTCTGGATGCTATAATCTAGAAAAAAACCAGAGGAGGCAAAAATTATGGATTATAGAGTCAAGTTGAAAGAACGTGAAGTACAGCCTGTACTGTCAATCAGGAAGACCACATCAGTGGGGAAGCTTCCGCAGGAGATTGGGAATGCATACAACAGCATTATCAAATACCTGAATGAACTGGGAGAACAGCCGGTGGAAGCAGCTTTTACAGCTTATTACAACATGGATATGGAGCACCTGGATGTGGAAATGGGTTTTCCTGTTGCAAAGAAGCTGGAAGGTAAGGGGGATATCAAAACAAGCGAGCTTCCGGCAGGCAAGTATGCAGAATGTATGTATAAAGGACCTTATGCAGATATGGTGCCGGTATACGATGCCATGAACAAGTGGATAGAGGAGAAAGGCTTGGCAGCTTCAGGCATAGCGTATGAGTTTTATTACAACTCACCTGCGGATGTGCCTGAGAGCGAACTGTTGACTAAAGTTATGTTCCCGTTGAAATAAGGAGATCGCTAAAGTGAAATATGAATGGAAGAAGCAGGCGAAAGAGTTGTATTTGCCTAAGAATCGGACTGAAATTATAAAAGTGCCGTCCATGAAGTTTTTTATGCTTGACGGGAAGGGAAACCCGAATAGTGAAGATTTTGCAGAATCGGTAGGAGTACTGTATTCTGCTTCTCAAACAGCCAAAATAGGTATTGAAGGTTTTCGGTAAATATAATACAATTATGATATATGTTTGATGGAGGTGTAAAGAGTGATTAGTACCGTCAGGTTAAGCGTGGCTGATTATCAGGCTTATGCTCACGCTATGACAGGAGATTTTGGATTACAAGGGGAAAGCATGTCCAAAATCGAATATTATGTTAACCTGAGGAAGTAGGAACTTTACACTTATAAAAATATGATTATGAACCTCTAAGTAAGGATTCTGCTTAGGGGTTTTTTATACGCTTTTTTGGACATATGGTTGGGTGGGCAAGGCATAATGTTAAAGCAGAATAGAGGAGATATAAAAATGAATCAGAGTATAAGATTGAAGAATAATGTCCACAAAAACTATATATTCACATTACTATCCAGTATGGATTTTACTAGGGGCATATGGATGATCTATCTTGCAGGCAAGGGGATGAGCCTGACACAGCTCGGACTGCTGGAGACGGTATATCATATTACCTCCTTTACAATGGAGGTCCCCACCGGGGCTATTGCCGATATTTTCGGAAGAAAAGCCAGCAGAATACTCGGCCGTATTTCATCCTTGCTGAGTGTTGTATTGCTGTTTGTATCAGACAATTTCTTTTGCTATGCCATATCCTTTGTGTTCACGGCATTGTCCAACAATCTGGAGTCCGGTGCCGGGGATGCCTTGATTTATGATTCGCTGAAGGAAATCGGCGAGGAAGAAAAATACATGAAGATATCCGGAAATAAGGAGTTGTTTTTTCAGACCGCCGGTATTATTTCATTTTTAGCCGGGGGATATCTGGCAACCAAAAGCTACACCATTGCCTTTGCATTAACTATTGTTATCGGGTCGATAGCCGTATTACAATCCTTCAGCTTCAAGGAGCCGTCCATAGGAAGGGTTACGGCAGGCAAAGCCAAGGAAAATGTATTTGTCAGGCAGTTGAAGGATAGTGCCGGGGTTGTCAGGAGTAATCCCAAAATAGAGTTTCTGATTTTATTTACTGAGATACTCATGACATTTTGCACTTGCATATTCTTTTACCTGCAGAATTATCTCAAGGGGGATGGCTATAACGAGGCCGCAATAGGCGTAATATATGCAATCACATATCTGGTATCGGCATTGATTGCACCCCAGGTACACAGGATTGAGAAGGTAATAAGGGAGCAGGGCATTTTGCTAATAATACCAGTGGTCACTATAGCGTGCGTGTGGGGAACAGCTTTAAGCAGCTATCACTATGCGTTTTTCATTCTGCTTATGGTAACCGAAGAAATTGTTTATGTCGCAATGAGCGATTATATAAATAAAATGATTCCCAGTGAAAACCGTGCAACTATCCTGTCTTTCGCCAGCATGGTCTTCAGCTTTTTCATGATAACACTGTTTCCGGTAGTCGGTATGATTGGAGACAGGTACTCGTTGAAAATCGCTTTCGTGAGCCTGGCAGGACTGGGCAGCATGCTTGTTTTATTTAACAGCTTCATGCTGACTGCAAAAAATAAAAGAATATAATAACAAACCGGCAGAAACCTTTTGGTTAATCTGCCGGTTCATTTACTATCGCCAATACCTGGTGGTCTTCCCATTTTCCGTTGATTTCAACGTTCTTTCTGGCAATGCCTTCTTTATGAAAGCCGTTCTTTTCCAGGACGCGTATGGAGCCTAAATTGTGAGGCATAACTCCCGCTTCGATACGATGCAGTTTCAGTTCCTTAAAACCAAAGTCTACAAGCAGACACACTGCTTCAGACATGTACCCCCTGCCATTATGCGGTTTATCCAGGGTATAGCCTATAATGCAGCTTTGAAGAGGACCGCGCAGTATTCCTGACAAAGAAATGCTTCCTATGAGTTTGTCATTCTTATTCAGGAAGATGCCGAAAGAGTATTTTTCGTCCTTTTCCTTTAGGCTTTGATCGCTTTTTATTTTTTCACGCTGGTAGTCCAGGCTATAATAATCATTATTGCGGGTACAGGAGTATTTTTCGAAAAATTTCTTGTTCCTTAGCTGCAGATCCAGCATCTCTTCTGCATCTGCGACCTCTAAAAATCTTAAATAAATATTGTCTCCGTCAAGTCTCATATTCCGGCCCCTCCCATCTATTACTAATTATATTGCCGGTCCTTAACATTGTAAATCCTGAACCCTGTTGTATTTTTTAGAAAACACGGCTAAAAGCATGACATGCGCTGCTATATAAAGCGTTGCTGCATAGTAGTACGCTCCTGCGTATCCATGAGCGGTATTAAAGAGGTAGTATTTAGTAAAGAATCCTGCAGCTATTTGCGCCAGCCCTCGCATCACAAACACGAGGCTTGCATATAAAGCCCTATGTTCCTTCGAAACCAATTCCATTGTCAGTGAGTTTACTACAGGAACTGAGGCATTGGCAAGGCCGGCCCTGAAAAACAATGCAGCTCCTACAATGAGTTCAACATTATTTCCGTATTTGTATCCGTTTGCAAGTATAAGCATAAAGGGCACCGAGACAAAACATATCAATGCAACAGTGTTGACCTTCCCTATCTTTCCCGTAATCCAAGTTGAGAAAGGCATGAATATTAGTATGGCCAGGTATTGCAGCATTCCGAGCATGGATACCGCAGCCCTGTTTATACCTATATCAGTGAGGTATATGGAGACATTGGGCACAAACAAGGAAGCGGCAAACCCGCCAAGTATTGTATATGCCAGAAACAGAAGGACATATTTGTTCATGAGCGGGGCAAAACCGGAATTCCGGTTATTTTTAACCGCCGGCTCTAGTTTGTAATCCTCCGGTGATTCCTTAATGCCTATCATAGGAATCAGCATCAAGGCAGAAACAGCGGCAAAGCCCAAGAGTACCGAACGGTATGAAGCAATATAAGAGGAGAACTGTGCAAGGCTTAGGCTTTCTATACTTGAAGTCAACAGCTTTGCTGCATTATATCCTATGCCAATCTGCTTTGAAAAAATCCAGACAATCATAGGTCCTCCGGTAAGTGTGCCCAGTATGATTCCTGCTACGTTGGCATAGGAGGTCTTTGTAAAAAATGAAGTTCTTTCTGCGGCGGTCGTGTAAACTGCTATGAAGGGAGCCAGTATCACATCAAAGATTGTAGTTCCTGTTATCAGGAGGAATACTGCCGTGGTTATTATCCAGGTGTCTCCGGAATATGCTATCAGCAGCAGGGATGCGGCCGTTATAACAGGTACGGATAACATTATCTTTTTATAACCCAGCTTAGGGACCAGGGCTACCAACGCGGATGCTGCAAAAGCGGCAGCACCCATATAGGAAGCCATCCCCTTTGCAGCGGCAGGAGATATAGCCATAAGGTATGTCACAAGTATGTCATATATCAAACCGACCATTATACCTGTAAGAGTGTATATGATTATAAACGCCATACAATTCTGATATTGTTGCTTCTTTAAGTTTTCATGCATAGTAGTCCTCCGGTAATCAATGTATTCTACTTCTTTAATAGTATTTCTGCAGCGTTTTCCAATAGTTCGCTTACAGCCTCCCTGTTCAGGGAATAATAGGTCTTATTGTTATTCCTCTCAACATATACAAGGTTCAAATCCGACAGGGCATTCAAATGATAGGATACGGTAGGAGGGGTAAGCTCCAATTCAGCAGCAAGCTCATAAACATAATGAGGTTTCCTGCCCAATAGTTCAACTATCTCAAAGCGTTTTTTGTCTGACAGCAGCTTTACGAATTTTTGAACCCTTGAAGTAATAAATACCTTTCTTGGGTAATGCTCCGTATATATGCCAAGGCTGACCCACAGTACCTGATTGTGCGGTTTCATAAGGAAAAGCCAAAGTCTTATTTGTGTGAAGTAGCTTACATGAATGACAAGCTCTTTGTGTTCGAACTCCGAGAACTTATTAAGAAATTCCCTGTAGAAATACTCCGGGTCAGCAAGGAACAGTTTTTCATATCTCAGTTTTGCCAGCTCTGATTCCTTTAAAAGGCGGCCTTCTATAGATTTATAGCACTTCTCATAAAACTGTGTCATGAGTAAATGCAGTCTTGACTTTATCTCAGAAGGATTATCCACACATTCTCCGAGCTTTTCCTTCTCTTCATCGGATTTGTCATCCATATCCGAAATCAGTTGTTTAATGTTGCCGGTAATATGCTCGCAATCATTCCAGCAAGCCAGGCTCTCACTGAAGGAGCTTTCTCTCCATAACACCTGCCGCATTATATATGACAGCAGCTCTTTCTCACTGATTTCACCGATAAAGCCTATAAAATCGGGTACGGTTTTAATTTTATCATTTTCAAGTATGATTCTGCCCATAATATGCAGCATATCCTGCCACCCAAAGAAATACACCAATTCGCTCTGTAAATATTTTGAGAGCTTGCCCTTCATTTCGTCTATAAGCATCCTGAAATCTTCCGAGGGGCTAAAGTTATATTCCTGGTATTGTTTGTATAGAGGCCCTTCATTCGCAATGAAATTAAGGGCATATACAAACTCTACCGGGGGATGAACTGTAAAAGAAACTTTCTCATTGGGCAACTTCATAATATCACCTCGTTATATACGCATGGAATATACCACAGTATTAGATAAACATCTAATACTATAATATATGCTATATTGCCATAAGTCAATAGAAAAAACAAGCCAGGCACCGATTTTTTCAGTGTCTGGCAGGCAGACTTGCTATTTTTGCAGCATCTCAGCTGCGTTATAGGAGCTTCTGACAAGAGGAGCCGAAGCCACAAAGCTGAACCCGAGGCTTAAAGCTTCTTTCTTGTATTCTTTAAAGTCTTCAGGTGTAACATACTCCACTACCGGATAATGCTTTGTGCTTGGGGCCAGATACTGTCCGATTGTCAGGAAATCACACCCTACAGCACGCAGGTCTTTGAATACTTCCAGCATTTCCTCTTCCTTCTCTCCAAGTCCTACCATGATTCCTGATTTCGTCAAAATGCTGTTATCCATTTCCTTAACTCTTTTCAAGAGCTCCAGGGAGCGATCATATACGGCAGCTGGACGCACATCCGGGTATAATCTGGGTACGGTCTCTACGTTATGGTTTATAATTTCAGGTTTAGCCTTTACAACTGTTTCCAAAGCGACGGCATCCCCTTTAAAATCCGGTATAAGGACTTCAACTATAATATCTTTGTTAAGACCTTTGATAGCTTTTATTACTTCGGAAAAATGCCCAGCTCCCCCGTCCGGCAGATCATCCCTTGTTACAGAGGTAATAACAACATGCTTCAGCCCAAGTTCAACAGTTGCTTTTGCTACATTTTGCGGTTCTTCCGGATCAACCGGCTGCGGCTTTCCGTGGGTAACATTGCAAAACCTGCAGTTTCGGGTGCATTGACTGCCCAGTATCATAAAGGTTGCAGTCTTTTTGCTGAAGCATTCCATTCTATTGGGGCAGTTAGCCTCTTCACATACTGTATTTAATGAGAACCTTTTAAGTATATCCTTCACATAATCCAAACTGCGGCCTTTGTTCAAATCTATTCTAAGCCAATACGGCTTTCTTTTCAGTTCCGTGAAATTCACCCCCCAAGGTACTATAATCCGGCAGGCAACTCTTGAAAACCTTCATAATCAAAGATCTTGCAAAAGTATTCCAGTACCAGCTTGTTTGCATAATCAAAATCAATTGTATTTACTGTTATATTCTTAAGTGAGGTAACGCCCTTGCCGGATATACCGCAGGGTACAATTAGCTTGAAATGGTCCAAATTCGTATTTACATTAAAAGCGAAGCCGTGCATTGTAACTCCTCGTTTCACTGCAAGGCCGATTGCCGTAATTTTGCTGTTTCCCACCCATACACCGGTAAACTCCGGGTTCCTTCCGCTGTCGACGCTGTATTTATCTTTGAGCAGTTGTATAAAAGTTTCCTCGAGCTTTTCAACAAATTCCCTGATTCCGATCCCTTTGCCCCTCAGGTCGACAATAGGGTATCCGACTATCTGACCATAGCCATGATAGGTCACATCACCGCCGCGTTCTATGTGGTAAACTCCTATACCGTTGTCCCGCAAGTATTTTTCAGGCACCACCACGTTGGACTCGGCGGCATGCCTTCCCAAAGTTATTACTGGCGGATGCTCCACAAGGATTAAAGTGTCTGCAATCTCGCCCTTTTGCCTTTTTTCCAGAATGTTGTACTGTATGTCCAATGCTTTTTTATAATCACATTTTCCCAGATTCAGTACATTCAGTTTCATTTCCTCCAGCTCCTTTACAGCTTTGCCTTTGCAGCACCTGAATCCGGCAATACCCTCCACTTATGAAAGCAGAGGGTATTAACCGTTTCAACTTCTATTGCTTATTTCCATCCCATTTTAAGATCAGGTTTCTTGCTGCTTTTACTTCATCTATTCTTCTTACTATGGTGTCATGAGGTGCTGTTTTCAGCATCTCGGGATCCTCTTTTGCTTCTCCGGCAATCTTAATCATTGTATCGATGAAGCTGTCAAGGGTCTCTATACTTTCTGTTTCCGTCGGCTCTATCATAATTGCATCACTTACAATGAGCGGGAAGTAAATTGTCGGCGGATGATATCCATAGTCGAGAAGCCGCTTTGCCACATCAAGGGTTGAAATATGCTGTTCATTTTCCTTGAGTCCAGCCAGAACAAATTCATGCTTGCATACCTGTTCCATCGGCAGGTTGTAGTACTTCTTCAGCTTGCTCATCATGTAGTTTGCGTTAAGTACGGCTTTCTGGCTTACTTCTTTAAGCCCATCCGCACCCATGGAGAGAATGTAGGCATAAGCTTTTACACAAACTCCGAAGTTGCCGTAGAAGCTCTTGACCTTGCCTATTGAGTAAGGCCTGTCATAGTCAAGTACGTATGTGTCGCCCTTTTTCTCAACAACTGGAAGGGGAAGGAACTTAACAAGCTCGCTTTTTACTCCTACCGGTCCGCTTCCCGGTCCGCCTCCGCCATGGGGAGTAGAGAAGGTTTTGTGCAAGTTGAGGTGTATTACGTCAAAACCCATATCTCCTGGTCTTGCAATACCCATAATGGCATTGGCATTGGCTCCGTCATAATACAGCAGACCTCCGGCCTGGTGCACCAAATCAGCTATCTGCTTTATATTTTTCTCGAAAAGCCCCAGAGTACTTGGGTTTGTCAGCATTAAGCCTGCAATCTCATCATTCAGTACAGACTTGAGGGCTTCAAGGTCGACCGCACCATTTTTATCGGATTGTATTTCCACAATTTCAAAGCCTGCAACTGCTGCACTGGCAGGGTTAGTTCCATGAGCTGAATCAGGAACTATAATTTTTTTCCTTTTGAAGTCATTTCTGCTCTCATGGTAGGCCTTGATAATCATAAGACCGGTCAGTTCGCCATGAGCTCCGGCAGCCGGCTGAAGGGTAACCCTTTCCATCCCGGCAATCTCTGCAAGTGACTTATCGAGTTCATACATCAGCTCAAGAGCGCCTTGCACTGTTTCCTCAGGCTGAAACGGGTGAATATGGGTAAAGCCGTCAAGTGCAGCTGCATCCTCGTTTATTTTGGGGTTATATTTCATTGTACAGGATCCTAATGGATAGAAACCTGTGTCCACACCGTAATTCTTGTCCGAGAGGTTTGTATAATGTCTTACAACATCGACTTCACTAACTTCCGGAAGTTCAGCTTCATCCTTCCTTAAAAGTGCGCCGGGGATTATGCTGTCCAGTTTTGTTTCCTCTACATCGCAAGGGGGGAGGCTGTATGCTTTCCTTCCTTCCTTTGAGAGTTCAAAAATCAACTTATTATAGTCCTTCATCGTACCACCTCCATTACCTGGGCAAGCTTGTCAATCTGCTCTTTTGTCCTCTTTTCAGTTACACATATCAATAATCCGTTCTTTAGTTCGGAATACTCCTTGGAAAGCTCAAAACCTCCAAGAATGTTATGTTTCAGAAGCTCCTTATTGATCATGCTGCTGTCTGCTGTGCCTGCAACTGCGAATTCTTTGAAGAAAGGCTTGTCAAACAACAGCTTGAACTTTCCGTTCTTTGTGAGCTGCTTTGCTGCATAATGGGCCTTCTGAGTGCTTTGTACAGCTACTTCCTTAAGTCCCTTCCTGCCCATAGTAGTCATATACATTGCAGCCATAAGCGCAACCAGACCTTCGTTGGAGCATATGTTGGAGGTTGCCTTGTACCTGCGTATGTGCTGCTCTCTGGCCTGCAGGGTGAGTACAAAGGCTCTTTTTCCGTCTACATCTTCGGATTGGCCTACAATTCTTCCCGGCATCTTTCTCATAAGTTTTGAATTTGTAGCCAGGAATCCGAGATAAGGACCTCCAAAGCTTATGTTGTTGCCGAGAGACTGTCCCTCCCCTACAACAATATCAGCACCTGAATCCGCAGGGCTTTTTAATATGCTTAGTGAGATTGGGTCTACATAGTCTATGAGTATTGCTTTATTTTCATGAGTTATTTTCTCTACTTCCGTCAGATCCTCTATTATACCGAAGAAGTTGGGGTTCTGAAGGATAACGCCTGCAGTACCGCTTCCTACAAGGGATTTCAGCTTCAGAGCATCAGTCACTCCATCCGCTATGTCAGCTTCAACCACTTCGACATTATGGAATCTCATATAACTTTTTAATACCCTTCTTACCTCGGGGTGTACTGTTTTTGATACGACTACCGAGTTCCGTTTTGTACCTTCAGCAGCCATCAGCGCAGCTTCCACACAGGCTGTTGCTCCGTCATACATGGAGGCGTTTGTTACTTCCATGCCGGTCAGGCTGCAGATCATAGTCTGGTATTCGAATATTGCCTGCAAGGTCCCCTGGCTTATTTCAGGCTGGTAAGGGGTATATGCAGTATAAAATTCGGATCTCATTGCAAGATGCCGTACGACTGATGGTATAAAGTGGTCGTATGCTCCTGCACCCAGGAAGCAGACCAGGTCATCCGTACTTTCGTTTTTGCCGCTGAGATCCTTCATGCGGTTGGAAAGTTCCAATTCAGAAAGAGGAGCCTGCAGATTAAGTTTTCTGTCCAGGCGGAGTTCCTTAGGGATATCTGCAAACAAATCCTCAACGGATTTTGCACCGATGCTTTCAAGCATTAGCTTTACATCAGCATCGGTATTCGGCATATACCTATGCATATTATTCCTCCTTACTGCAGAAATCTTTGTACTCCTGCTCGTTCATAAGATTATCGAGGTTGGATTTGTCTGTTATTTCAACGACCATCATCCAGCTTCCATATGGATCTTCGTTAACAAGCTGTGGTGAATCTGATAGCGCTTCATTTATTTCAAGTACTTTGCCGGAAACCGGTGTATATGCATCTGAGGCTGCCTTCACGGATTCTATAACTCCGAAAACATCTCCGGCGTTAAGCTCATCTCCAACTGCGGGCAATTCTATATATACGACTTCCCCCAAAGCATGTTGTGCATAATCGGTGATTCCCACATAGCCTTTATCGCCCTCAACCCTGATCCATTCATGATCTTCTGAATAAAGTAACCCTGTTTTTGTTTCCATCTTTACATTCCTCCTAAATATTATTTTAAGCTTATTGGACATTTGTTCACTTTTTATAACGAGTAGGAGCATATATTCCACCTTAATTTGTAATGCTCTGTTAAGCGAGTTTCATAAAAGGCAACCTTGGTCGTTAAAGTTCTTTATTAGTTGCCTTTTTTATAGTTCTTGTTATAGAATTTCCTGCTAATAACCTTTGCTTTTACTACATTCTTTCTTATCTGGATTTCAATTGGTGTACCAAGCTCGGTGTATTCAATATCAACCATTGCCAGGCCTATACTCTTCTTTAATGTTGGAGAGTTGTAGCCTGTGGTAACAAAACCTATCCGCTTGCCGCCAGATAAAACATCGTATCCATGTCTCGGGATTCCCGGCTCTACCATTTCAAAGCCGATTATCTTTCTTTTCAAACCTTCTTCTTTTTGTTTTACCAGGGCTTCTTTTCCTATGAAGTCAGACTTGCTCAGTTTTACAAATATGCCGAAGCCTGCTTCCAATGGCGTGATTTCCGGTGATAGTTCATTCCCATAGAGGGGCAGGTTTGCTTCAAATCTCAGGGTATCTCTTGAACCGAGCCCGGCAGGTTTTACACCCTTATCCTTACCTGCCTCAAGTATTTTATCCCATATATATTCAACGTCTTCATTTTTCATATAGATTTCAAAACCATCTTCTCCGGTATAGCCGGTACGGGATACCAGACAATTCTTGCCTGCAATTTTCACATCCTTCTTCAGGTAGAAAAAGGCTATTTTTGATAGGTCCGTATCGGTAAGCTGTTGTAATGTTTCTTCTGCCTTCGGCCCCTGTAATGCAACCTCTGATACATTGTCCGATATGTTCTTAAGCTCAATATCATAGCTGCCTGCATTGTCCTTCATCCACTGGAAGTCCTTATCAATATTGCCGGCGTTGATAACAAGCAAATAATAGTCATTTGTAAATTTATAAACCAGAAGGTCGTCAACGATACCTCCGTCGGGATAGCACATAAGGGCGTAGATAACCTGGTTTTCATTCATTACGGATATATCGTTGGTGACCAGATTCTGAACAAAGTCCGCAGCCTGCTTCCCCCTTATTTCTACTTCACCCATGTGGGATACGTCAAACAAGCCGGCATTGTTCCGTACTGCTTCATGTTCTGCTGTTATACCCTCATATTGTACCGGCAGTGCCCAGCCTGCAAAGTCAATAATTTTTCCGCCATATTTTTCATGAGTATGGTATAGTGTTGTTTTCTTTGGTTCGCCCATTAAGTTTTCCTCCTTTATACTCTAAATGTTCTGGAATCTATGCAGTGTATTTAAATTTTTATAGCACACAGTTATATATTTTCCAATTAAAAAAAGGGGTATAATAGCATAACAACTAAACATGCCATTATATCCCTCTGTTCTTTTGCCTGAGAGCTTCTACACCGGTAGTGTATTTCTCCTACGGCGCCGTTTTACGGACTCTTCAGAGTTCCGTCAAATGACGATCCATTTGCCTGAAAGTGTCTATAAAAAGACGGCTTCCTTTTTATATTGCTTCTTCGGCTACCCATATATGACGCATTGCATCAAATGGATATCTCTCGCCATTTTCATCCGGACCAGTTATTATTCTTTATCTTAATTATATAAACACATTCCGAATATTACAACAATTGATATTTCTTTAACTTAAATTACCGTCAGTACTTAATGTTCTTTAATGTAGACATTATAATAAAAAACTTGTACTGTATACATAGAAGGTTTTTCATTGTTAAGATAGAGAATATATATTCGGAGGAGCGGCATGATAAAGAGATTAAACACCAAGGATGATGGAGCTGTAAAGGAAATTGTAGATCTGCAGCAGATATCATATTTAATTGAGGCAGAGCTTATAGGCTTTTATGATATTCCACCGCTGAAGGACACGATAGATACAATAAAGCAATGCGATGAAATATTTTACGGCTATTATGAAGGGGATACACTGGCAGGCTTGATTTCTTATAAATTGGAGGAAGACTTTCTTGATATATATAGGGTTGCAGTACATCCGGGACATTTCAGAAGGGGTATAGCCGGACAGCTGATAGCATATATTGAGGGTATGAACAAGGGCGTAAAGCGGATAATTGTTTCAACCGGATTGAAAAATGAGCCGGCAGTAAGCTTATACCAAAAGCTTGGATTTAAGAAGGTAAGTGAAACTGAAGTTGCGGAGGGAGTTTTTGTAGCTTCTTTCGAGAAAACGAGATAATGGAATAAACTATTTAAAAGACTCGCAAGGTATATAAGAATCGGATAAACTATATATGTCGCGAAAAAGATTTTATGCACACTAACGTGCGCGGCAATAGGCACGAGGCAATAGGCAATAGGATTTCAGGGATGGGCTTCGAAGCCAGGCTTGAACCTATAGCCCATCGCCCATTGCCCATAGCCTGAGAATGCGACGCATTATATGGATTAAATGTAATATGTTTAGTGCGAAATATATAGTAGACTCGTAAGATAAAACAAAGCAGTATTTGGAGTGATATATATGGGTGTAAAAGCGGAAAAAATTACAGTAGTAGGCGCAGGTACTATCGGTTCAACCGTGGCATATGCCTTGATGCTTAAAGAGCTTGCAAAAGAGATAAGAATAGTGAACCGGAATGAAGCAAAAGGAAAGATCAAAGCTTTCGATCTGTCTCATTGTGCACCTCTTACGGGGGGAGTAAACATCAGCAGCGGCAGCTTTGAGGACTCAGCCGGTTCAGATATAGTGGTCGTCACTGTGGGGGTGCTTCCAAACGAACATGGAACAAGGATGGATGTCCTGAAGAGCAATATTGGGATATATAAGGGCATTATACCCGAAATAGCCAGGTACAGTCCGGATGCAGTCATTATATTAGTGACAAACCCAGTGGATGTTATGGCTTATGCCGCATATAGGCTTTCAGGCTTTCCCGCCTCAAGAATAATAGGGTCGGGAACTCTATTGGATACCATAAGGTTCAGGCATTTGCTCGGCAGCAGGTATGGTTTCAATTCATCGCAGGTAGAGGCTGCAGTAATAGGTGAACATGGGGATTCAATGGTTCACGTATGGAGCAGGGTAAAATTTTTACACACCGGACTACAGGACTATTTGAATGAAAAGGGACTTATTCTTGAACCGGATGCGAGGAATACTATTGAGGAAGAGACAAGAAGGGCAGGTTGGAATATAAGGCTTGGCAATGAGCACAGCTGCTATGGAATATCACTGTCTGTGGTCAGGATAATTGAAGGTATATTGGAATTTTCGGAGGGCCTAATACCTGTCTCAACTCTTTTGTGCGGGGATTACGGGATAAATGGAGTATTTTTAAGCGTTCCGGTTTTACTTGGCTTAAAAGGAATCAGAAAGGTTGAAGCGGTAACCCTGGATGATCAGGAATACAAACGGTTGGCTGAATCAGCAGAGATATTAAGGGGATATATACAGGAGGCTGACAGCTTATTAACGGTTGGGCAGTAAATTTTCCGGAAGTTTTTTATGAGGATAAATAAATTATATGAGAAGGGGTTTTAGAATGAACAGAGTTTTGCTGGAAAGATATGCGCGCCTTGTGGTCAAAGCCGGCGTGAACATTCAGGAGGGGCAGATATTAGTCATCAGATCTCCTTTGGAAGGTGCCGAATTTGTAAGAATGGCAGCAAAGATAGCCTACGAGGAGTGTGCGAAGGAAGTTGTAGTAAGATGGGAAGATGAACAGCTTTCGAGAATGAAGTTTTTATATGCTGCCGAAGAGGTTTTTGACAGGTATCCTGAGTGGCAGAAAGAGTTCTTTTTGTCTTATCAAAACCAGGGAGCAGCTTTTCTGACTATACTTGCTTCTGACCCTGAGCTCCTCAAAGGTGTAAATCCGGATAGGATTACAAGACAGACCAAGGTTGCAAAGACTGCCCTAAAGGAATATAGGGAGCGCCAAATGAGGAATGAGAGCGTGTGGTGCCTTATATCGATCCCGTCTCCAGTATGGGCGAAGAAGGTTTTCCCCGGATTTTCCGAGACTGAGGCGGTTGAGAAGCTGTGGGATGCAATATTTAAGGCAGTCAGGGCAGATGAGGAAGACCCTATAGCAGCATGGGATGTGCATAAGGACAATCTTAAGAAAAGCATGGACTTTATGAATTCCAACAGCTTCAAGTTCCTTCAATATAAGAATTCACTGGGTACCGATCTGAAGGTTGAGCTCCCGGAAAACCATGTATGGCTTGGAGGTTCAGATTATACTCCGGAGGGTTTTGAGTTCATTGCAAACATTCCTACTGAAGAGGTATTCACATTGCCCAAGAAGACTGGGGTTAACGGTACTGCAGCAAGTACAAAGCCTTTAAGCTACAATGGAAATTTGATTGAGAATTTTACCATTACCTTTAAAGATGGAAGAATAACTGATTTCAAGGCTGAAAAAGGCCAGGACACCTTGAAGGAACTGATTGAAACCGACGAGGGCTCACATTACCTCGGAGAGGTTGCTCTGGTGCCTTATGATTCGCCTATTTCAAAATCGGGGATACTGTTTTCAAATACCCTGTTTGATGAAAATGCTTCCTGCCATCTGGCAATAGGCAAGGCATATCCGGTTAACATAAAGGACAGTGAAAAAATGAGCAAGGAAGAACTGGAGAAGCTTGGAGTTAATGATTCTTTTGTACATGAGGATTTTATGATAGGGTCAAGAGACCTGGAGATAACCGGAATAACGGCAGACGGCAGGGAAGTACCCGTATTCAGAAACGGAAATTTCGTATAGTATGAGAAAATAGAGCAATACAAGCAGAGCAGCCATGTGTAGCAGTGTAAAAGAACATTTAGCTATCATATGGCTGTTTTTGCAGGTAACTACATAAAAAATGATAACAAACTCAAGGATAACGCATAACACTGAAGACACTGAAATCCACTGAAAACACGGCTGGAAAAGCTATAAAACGTAAAGAGGAATAGAGACGTCTGACATCGTTAAGCGTATTAAAATCCACAAGGGTAACAATAACAAGAAGTATAACAGACTGTGTACTCTGTGCAATATCCGTGTTACCCATGACCCTTTATTTTGTCTTGTTTTCCGGCTGTTTCGCAGGCAGTGCTATGGTAATTTTGGTACCCTGGTTTATTTCACTTTGTACTCTGATAGTTCCATTGTGTTTAAGTACGATCCATTTGGCAATGGCTAATCCAAGTCCGGTGCCTCCTGTCTCCTTTGTCCTTGACTTGTCCGCCCTATAAAACCTGTTGAATATAAAAGGGGTATATCCTCCTTGGAAATACCGATGCCTGTATCTTCTACAGTAATTACAGCATTGTTATCCTGTAAAAAACATTCAAATTTGATTTTACCGCCTTCCGGAGTATACTTGACGCTGTTATCCATAAAAATCCTTAGGGCTTCCTTAATCAAGCTGCGGTCTGCATTAACCGTGATGTTTTCATTTCTTGCGGCGGATATCTCATGGGTATTGTCAATCAGCTCATTTATTGGGAAATCTGCCTTTTCAATCTTCTGAGTATTCCTGTCGCTCCTGGCCAGAAACAGGAGCTTTTCTATCAAGCCCTTCATGTTTTCGGACTCTGTCTTGATTGCTGCAATAGCTTCTTCCAGAACCGTCCTGTCATCCTTTCCCCAGCGGTCCAGTAAATTGACGTAGCCTTGGATAACAGAAATAGGTGTGCGCAATTCGTGGGAAGCATCTGAGACGAATTGATTCTGCTGTTCATAGGATTTCTGCAGCCTTTCCAGCATATTATTGAAGGTCCTTGCCAAATCCTTGAGTTCGTTCTGTGAGCCGCTTATATCAAGCCGGGTATCAAGCTGGTTCACGAAAATGCTTTTAACTGTTTCGGTCATGGTGTACACGGGCTTTAATATCTTCTTGCTGGATCTTGATCCTATCAGCATGATAAGAAGTATAAACACTATGTCTATGCATACGAGCCCAATAACCACAATGCCTGCATACATGGTTTCCTCCGATATTTTATCGATGATCTGGATATAGCCGTTGCCCGAGGCTGTTTTTATGCTTTCGTTAAGAACCAGGGCATAACCGTAATCATTATAGGTGCCGGGTGGAACGTTTGCGTCGCGATGGGTGCTGTCACCTGCCGATATCAGCAATGAATTGCCATACTCCGCAACAGTATTTGAACTGTTGGATCTGTCGATAAAAGCTACCCCGCCGGGTTCTTTCTCTGTGGAATACAATATTTTTTTATCATTGTCAAACAATGTGATGGATACATTGCTGAGCTCTGAAAGTTTGTTGATTCTGTCAACAGGGAGTACGGCACTTTCCTCCATATAGGCTGAAACCAAGCGGGAGTCTCTTTGCAGCTCATCGGCGGCATTTTTTACAAGGTATGCAGAAGCCCCGAAAAAAACACCGGTGCTTAGAATCAGCAGTACAAGGGTAATTATAAAGACGTATACAGTAGTTATTCTGAAGGTTATGGAAAAGCGAAGCTTGCTTATAAGCTTGCGGTATACCACGTTGGTATCACCCAAATATTCATACCCCCATACGGCTTCAAGCAGCTTATCCCTTGTAAGCACTATATTCTTGTTCTCCAATAGGAATTTCAAGAGGTCGAATTCTCTTTTAGTCAGCTCTACGGGCTCATTATCGACGGAAACGGTATATTTATCCAGGTCGAGCTTCAAGCCGCCGGTTTCCAGGATTTTTGTTGTTTCAACCTTTGAAGCCCTCCTTTTCAAAGCGGTCCTTATTCTTGCCAGAAGTTCTTCAATTGCAAAAGGCTTAGTAACATAATCATCTGCACCCATGTCCAGACCTATTACCTTGTCCATTACTTCGTCCTTTGCTGTAAGCATTATGACAGGAGTTTCAGAGCTTTGGCGAAATCTTCTCAAAACCTCTATGCCGTTCATGGAAGGAAGCATAATATCGAGAACGATCAGGTCAAAGCATCCTTCCAATGCCTTCTGCAAACCTTCCCTTCCATCGTGAGCCTGTTCTACCTCATATCCCTCATGCTGCAGCTCCAGCTCCAGGAAGCGTGCGATTTTTATCTCATCTTCTATTATAAGAATCTTTTGTACAGCCATGAAAATTCCTCCAATGTATATATGGTTAAATGCTCCTTTTAAATAAGGATACACTAATATAAACCAATTTTAAAGAGGATAAGCAACCGGTGTATCAATAGATGAAAATAACCTACATTATCAGTAGGTTATCTTGCATCCTCCGAAACAGGTATTTATTTTACAGCAGAAGTATCATCGGCCCTGTTCTCGCCTAATTTTCTTTTTGCATCGTCTACTGCATTGGATAGCTTATCAAGGGTGTCGTTAATCTTTGTTTCTTCTCCGCTTATCTTTTCAAATCTGAATCTGTGCCCGGTAAACAAGGCAATCAATAAACCCAATGCAATGAATTCAATTAAAGGGAAGGTTATAATACCTATTAAAATCACCATATTCAAGGACAAGTTGAGTATGGTTCTGTCCTGCTTTTTCATAATACATCTGATATTACTGCCTTTTCTTATTAGAGAATTCACTTTCGCGGAGAAATTGTTCAATGCGCTTGAGGCTTTTTCTGAATTCGTCTTTTTGTTTTTTTCAAGGTAAACCAATGCCTCCAATATATCCTCATTGCATTTCTCCAATGCTTCTTTTGCATCCGCATAGCTTACATTGGCTCTTTTCTTAAGTTCATCAATCTGTTCTAGTCTGATTGACATATTTTATCCCTCCAAATATTTTTTGTTGAATTAACTTACAACCTTATTATAGGAGGGTGTAATTAAAGCAGAATTAATGAAAGATTAGAATTGCATCAGAAAGTTAAACGATCCTTAACCCAGTTTTTTTCTATGAAGCGCCCTGCTGAGGTATTCGGCAATCCGGTCTTTCGCTAATAAGCCGGCTGCAAAAAGTATACATGCGGCAGCAGCTATAACGGCTGCAGTTGTGTAGTTGCCCCGCTGTATATTTGCCCCTATGAAGGAGGAGGTAAGCAGGGCAGGAAACCTGGCCGCGGTGCTTGTTACGAAGAAAACTGCCGGGTTTACCGGAAGGACTCCTGCAATGTATGTGAGTACATCCTTAGGTGTTCCGGGAATCAGAAAAAGAACAAACATAAAGATCTCGGACTTCCGGCTGTTTAAGAGAAAACTAAATTGCTCCAGCTTCTTTCTTCCAACCAGCAGGCCAAGCAGCGAGTATCCGAGTATCCTGGATATGAAGAAAGCCGCAATTGTCCCAATAAAAACTCCAATTAGCGAATAAAGCGTTCCCAGAGCTGTTCCATAGATGTATCCTCCTGCAATTTGCACCAGTTCGCCCGGTATTACGGCAATAATGACTTGAAGTACGTGTATTCCGATAAAAACAGCAATATTTGTACGGCCGTACGAAAAGAGCATTGCCTTGAATTTATCCGGATTTGCCGCAAGCTGTGTAATATATGGTGCGTATTTAACGGCTGCCAGTGCTGCTGCGGATAGAAACAGCAGCAGTAGTACAATATTTATAATTAGACGGGTTTTCTTTTCTTTATCCACGGTTGTTCTCCTTTATTTAGAAAAACGATATGATCATCCCGCCTTTGCCTGCATATGTTCCCATTGTCGCACCCATATAGTTTACTATTACATCCTTCGGATTATACCTTTTAATAATTTCCGCCTTCATATATTCCGCATCTTCAAGGTTATCCGCATGGGTAATTCCGAATACTGTGTCCCTGAAGTCCTTCTTTCTTTCACCTATAACTCCGAGCACTCTCTCCAGGAATTTTCTTTTACCGCGGATTTTTTCCTTCAGCTCAACTTTTCCCTCGATGCCTTCCAGCAGTACTTTTATATCAAGTATTTTTGCTATGGAGCCCTGGAACTTGCTTAACCTTCCACCTTTTACGATGTTCTCCAGGGTGTCCAGAAGAATCAGTATATTCATTTTTTCCCTGCAGTCTTTGAGCACTTCAACAATGCTTTCAACTGAAAATCCCTGGGCTGAAAGCATGGCAGCCTTTATGAGCTGTATGCCGTGGCCTAAAGAGCCGGATAACGTATCAAATACCGTTACATCAGCACCGGACACTTCTTTGCCTATACATGCCGATTGGAAAGTGCCGCTTAATCCCGACGATATTGTAAGGCAGAGCATTTGGCCTTTATGCGATAATGCTGCAAACATATTTGAGAAGTTTGCAGGCGATGGCTGCGAGGTCTTAGGGAGTTCCTTGGAAGAAAACATTTTTTGAAAGAATTCCTCCGGAGTAATATCAACGCCTTCCAGGTATTCCTTGCCTTCGAGTTGAATGGTCAGGGGAACTACGGAAATATTATATTTCTCCAGCAATTCCTTCGGTAAATCAGCCGAGCTGTCTGTTATTAACTGAAGCATATCTAACTCCCTCCCTGTTATATTATTAAGTAAAACATAACAATTTTTCATCTTATTGTAAAGTATAATATAAAATTCGGCACTGTGTAACCTTCCCCAAAAACTAGAAAATATAACTAAAATAATATATAATTTCTATATAGCGTACAACAGGGAATTCAAAACAGCGGTAGGCTTTTATAAGGGTATCAGGGTTATGGTTACCTCTACGGGAATAGGGGGGCCTTCCGCAGTAATAGCGTTGGAAGAACTTAAGAATATTGGGGTAGGGACCTTTATAAGGATTGGCAGCTGTGGGGCTCTCCAGGAAAACATAAAGCTCGGGGAGTTGATAGTCGCCACCGGTGCCGTAAGAAATGACGGTGCGTCGGATACATATATAGAGAAGGGATACCCTGCTGTTCCTGATGCTGATGTAGTGGCATGCCTGCTGAAAAGCGCAGGGGAGTTAAAATATTGCTGCCACCGCGGGCTCATTAGAAGTCATGATAGCTTCTACACAGATGAAGAGGATAAAATAGACAGCTACTGGGCCAATAAGGGCATACTGGGTGCGGATATGGAAAGTGCAGCCCTTTTTGTAGTGGGCAGCTTAAGAGGATTACGGGTAGCTTCCATATTGAATGTTGTTGTGGAATCGGACGGCAATCTGGAAAGCAGTATTAACGACTATGTGGATGGCAAAAATGTACAGTTAAGCGGTGAGGACAGGGAAATACTGACTGCCCTTGAAGCCATGGCAAAACTTGAGAAATATAAATAATATATTAAATAACGAGGAGGGTTTTCTATGAGTAAAAAAAGTATGTGGTCCTTTAAGCTCACTACGGCATCATTAGTTCTTATTCCCGCAGCAGTTGGCATCAACTACATCGGCAAATTGTTTGCAGGGGTGCTGAAGCTTCCGCTTTGGCTTGATGCTATAGGCACAGTGCTTGCCAGTATGCTGGCAGGACCTATAGTCGGGGCTATTTGCGGTGCAATCAACAACATAATCTATGGACTTACCATGGATCCGATTTCCTTTATTTACGCACTGACCAGCATAGCTATAGGTATTACAACCGGTATCATGGCATATAAGGGAAGCTTTAAAAATGTCGGTCAGGCCTTTGTAGCCGGGCTGATAGTAGCTTTGGTTGCTGCAGTAGTATCCACACCAATCAACATAGCATTCTGGGGAGGACAGACAGGCAATGTCTGGGGAGATGGACTTTATGCGTACCTGATTGCCAAGAATTTCCCCGTATGGTTAGCTTCTTTCCTTGACGAGGTGGTTGTGGATATACCTGATAAAATAGCAACAGTTATAATAAGCTATGGAATATTTAAAGGTCTCCCGAAGAAGCTTACTATCATGTTCAGCAATGAAGGGGAAATCGAAAAGCTATAATAATGTCTTTATAAAGATTAGCAATAGATAAGACTGCGTATGCAGTCTTATCTATTATGCAGGAAGGTGAACAGCTTGAAATCATTAAGCTTATATCAGGAAAGAAATACGATAATTCATAAAATTGATCCCATAAGCAAACTGTTTTATATAGTTGCTGCCATAGCTATTCCTGTAATAATACCTGCAAGGACGGCGGCCCTGGCATGTATGGCATTCAGCATACTCTTGCTTCTTGCCGGAAGGGTTTTCAGAAAGGTAATACCAATCATAAGCTTCAGTATGATAGTACTTCTGTCTATAATCGTAATACAGGGATTGTTCTATCCCGGCAACAAAAATCCACTGTTTGCTGTCGGTTCGATTGTGTTTTACAAAGAGGGCCTTCTTTATGCACTCCAGATATGCATCAGGGTGGTAAACATATTGTGTGCTTTTGCGATTCTTGTGCTGACTACCAAGCCCTCGGACCTTATTGAGTCGCTTGTAAGAAGGGGATTATCTCCCAGGATAGGCTATGTATTGAGCTCGGTGCTTCAAATTATACCCCAAATGGCATCTACAATGGATACTATAACTGATGCACAAAGGTCAAGGGGAATGGAGGCGGAGGGGAAGCTTATGGTTAGATTGAAGGCTTTTTTCCCGCTTATAGGGCCTGTAGTCATGAACTCACTGATAAATACAAGAGAAAGGGCTATGGCCTTGGAAGTAAGAGGCTTTAACTCGAAAGCCCGGAAAACTTTCCTTAACGAGGAATTCAAGGCTTCCTATAATTTGTACATAAAGGTATTCCTGGTGCTGTCGGTCATACTTGCCATACTTTGGAGGATAATAGGATGAAAAAGATTGTAGTTGAAAACCTGAAATACAGGTACCCGCTGACTGAAGATCTGGCCCTCAAGGGGATATCCTTTGAAGTGGAAAAGGGTGAATTCATAGGAATTATAGGCCGCAACCTGGCTGGAAAGTCTACTCTTTGCCAGGCATTGGTCGGGCTGGTTCCGCATTTTTACCACGGAGCTTACGGCGGGACGGTAATTGTAGATGGGATAGAGGTTGGAAAGGCGGAAATAAGCGAGTTGGTTTCAAGAGTCGGGATAGTATTCCAGAATCCTTTTACCCAGGTTACCGGCTCAAAGCTGACGGTATACGAGGAAATCGCCTTTGGATTGGAAAACATGGGTATTTCCAGGGAAGAGATGAGGAAAAGGATAGACTATTCACTGGAATTGCTTGATATATACAGGTTCAAAGACAGAAATCCCTTTGAACTTTCCGGAGGACAGATGCAAAGGATGGCCATAGCAAGCATCATAGCAATGAAACCGGAAGTAATTGTACTTGATGAACCTACATCGCAGTTGGACCCTCAGGGCTCGGAGGAAGTATTTAAAGCAATCCAGAGCCTCAGCAAGGAAGGAATGACAATAGTACTGGTTGAGCATAAAATTGAGAAAATAGCCAAATATTCCGATAAGGTAATGCTTCTAAGCAAAGGGGAGATAATTGATTTTGATGCTCCCAACAAGGTCTTTTCAAGAGATGACCTGGAGGACTACGGAGTAGTGCCTCCCGCATTTACCCAAATTTGCAGGGGACTAAACATAAAGGACAATAAAACAGGCTTGTATCCGACAACCCTGGAAGAAGCTTATGATTTGGTGGTGAGCAGCAATGAGTAGTATAGAGGTAAGGAATCTTCACTTCTCATATAATGCAGGAGAAGAGATACTGAAAGGTATCGATATTGAGTTTGACGACAGGTCGACTGCCATAATAGGACAGAATGGTGCCGGGAAGACAACTTTTGTCAAGCTGCTGAAAGGGCTTCTTAAGCCAAGTTCAGGGGACGTAACGGTAAAAGGGATAAATACAAAGGATGCTACAGTAGCAGAGCTGGCAAGACATATCGGGTTGGTATTCCAGAATCCGAACGACCAGATATTCAAGAACAAGGTATTGGATGAAGTGATGTTCGGACCGCAAAACATTGGCCAGGATGAGAATACTGCCGGGAAAAACTCAATGAACGCCCTTGAAATGGTGGGGCTCAGCGGCAAGGTCAATGAAAACCCGTATGATTTGAGTCTCTCGGAAAGGAAACTGATTAGCATAGCATCCATACTGGCAATGGATACGGATATTATTATTTTTGACGAGCCTACTATAGCACAGGATTATGCAGGGAAACAAAACATAAAGAAAATAATTAAAACCCTTAAAGAGCAGGGAAAGCTTGTACTAACAATCATCCACGATATGGATTTTGTAGCTGAAACCTTTGAACGGACTTTGGTCTTCAGCCAGGGGAAAGTGCTGTTGGATGGCAGTACAAGGGAGGTATATTCACATCATGAAGAGCTTGGCAGTGCTTATCTTGAACCGCCTCATGCAGCTCAGCTTTGCCGTAAGCTTGGTTATAAGGATACCTTCCTTACTGTAGATGAATTCATAGAATTCAAGAAAAGGTCATAGAGCATACAGACCTATGCCATGCAATAATACTTGTGCCGGTATAGGTCATTTTTGTTCTAGCCCAGAAATTCGGGGTTGGTCTGATGGTCCGCCCGGATGGCTTTTTGAAGGATTGTATATTGGATATGCCGTTTTTTCCTGTCTATATCGCAGGGATACTTTGCACCGCACTGCTCACATTCCAAATACTCCTTGCTTTCAACCAGCTCCCTGTTGTCAAATAAAAACGGAAAGGATTCGTCAAACCTGCTCCGGTCTCCTGTATCAGGTGTCTCAAGGTTGTAGGTATAAAGATAGGTTGCCTCGTGTTTTACGGCAAAGTGTGTACCATTGCATTTGGGACATTCCAGGGATTCTTTTATCTTCAATTAAAACAGTCCTTTCCAAGGATATTTAAAGAAGAATTTAGTACTATTATCCCAATATTCCCATAGCTTATAACAATATGCTTCACACTAATCATTTTATATTGAATTTATTTAGTGCGAAACATTTTCCTTGATTTAAATAAAATGATAGACCGGTAGGGTCTTTCATTTTATTCATATGCCGTGAAAAAAGGTACGGAATTATGCCGTACCTTTTTCAGAACAGGGTATTGCCTTACTTGAGGGAAGCTTTTTTACCTGCTTATCGGCAATCTGGGCTTGAATGCGTTTGACCTCCGTTCTATCAAGCTTGTACTTCGCTATATTTATTAGTGCTGCTATAAAGCTAATAGCTGAGCCCACGCATAACAGCAGCCCAAGGCTTATAACCGTACCCTCGCTTTGGACGGGCAGGTTTGGGTTGAATTTGACTATATCAAGCAGGAACCCGATAAGGAATAGTGTAACTGACTGTGACAGCTTGTAAAAAAGAGTGAGGCAGCCATAGTATGTTCCCTCTGCACGCTCGCCGGTGTTTAGCTCATCAAGGTCGATAATGTCCGCCGTCATTGAGAGCGGCAGTGAAAAGAGCGCTCCCATGCCAAAGCCTGCGAGGATCGTGAAGGGTAAAAAGTATAATATGCTGCCGCTTACTGCATCCTTCACCATAACCATGGCAGTAAATATTGCACTGCCGATGATGCAAGCTATAAGACCCATCATTACTGCAGGTTTCTTATCAAGCTTCCCCGATATAACTGTCCAGAAAGGCTGTGACAGTATGCTTGTGACCAGTTGAACTCCTATTATGACAGCTATCTGACGGCTGTCGAGCATGAAAGTATAGGTAAAAACATGCAAGCCTATATTGCTTAAAAGCGCAGATGCAATATTGTTGAACATGTATGCAAGGGCTACAAATCTGAATGCATCATTGGCAAGTATCCTTTTGAAGGCTGTAAAAAGCTTTGACAGGCCTTGATTATTGCTTCTATTTATATGCTGCCTTAAGGCAGGAATATATTTTTTCGTAGATATAAAACATACAAATGCAAAAACAATAACTACGCTAGAGGAAAACAGCCCCATATTCTTATATGCCTGGGGGTTTAGCTGCCCTACCGGAAAGAGACTGGTAGGCTGAAAGAAAATATACATCCCTACTACTGAAACGAATGCCAGGCCGATAAGAAAGAATATTGTCTTTATCCCCTGTATGGAGGTCCGCTCGTTGTAGTCGCTGGACAGCTCGGCACCAAGCGCAGTATAAGGCGTTATATATATTGTCATAAAAGTTTTTACGGCCAGTACATCTGTGAGCAGTATGGCAAACTTTGCGGAAACTGGCATTGTGCTGTCGATATTCCACAAAATCAGATTTGTAACTGCTATTCCAAATCCGCCTATCAGAAGGTAAAGGTGTCTTCTGCCAAAGGTCCTGGAATTGGTTATGTCAGAAAAGTACCCCATCAGTGGATCTGTAACAGCATCCCAGACAATGCTGAGACTTACTGCAATACCTACCAGACTTCCGGGAATTCCTAATATTGCTGTGCAATAGAAAACCAGGTATGCGCCTATGACCTGCATGGCTATGCCGGTGCTGAAATTTCCTGCACCATAGCCAAGCTTATCAAGGAAAGCTATTTTATTATTGTTGTTCACATAATAGTTCAAATTAACACTCCTATAACAGCAGATTTTATTGTTTATCAGACACAAACAGGCAGTATTTCAAAGGTGCGGTATTCGTTGGCGCGGCCTTCGTAAAAAAGCTCCTTGTTTTTAATGGAAAACAGGTCATTGGACCTTATAAGCTCGGGGGATTTCTCAGAGCTGTATATATTGCTTTTTATCAGGATTTCAGATACAAACTGGGAACAGAAGTAACGGTTTTTTCTCTTTATGGGCATATCAAGCAGAGCGCCGATCAGGCCTAAAAAATTGTACCCGTACTTTTCCCTGTCCCTCTGGAAATTTGTTATTGCCTTT
>JBLNDG010000035.1:0-4754 GCA_050261415.1 Caulobacteraceae bacterium
CTTCGACTGGTAGATACGAAAACAGCAGACATGCTGCAGCATGTCTGCTGTTTTCGTATCTACCAGTCGAAGCCTTTGAGCTCCGCCACATCCTCCATCTCATGGGTTCTTGACCTCATAGTGAGATTAAGAACTGAATTCCTTATATCCGTTTTGTTAAAGAGCAGGTTGTATATTTCCTGGGTAATGGGCATTTCAACCTTCTGCTTCTGAGCCAGCAGATAAGCTGATTTGGTTGTCCTTATGCCTTCGACAACCATTCTGGTTCCGCCTACCACTTCATCCACAGTTTTACCCTGGCCTATTGCAATTCCAGCCCTTCTATTCCTGCTGTGCATGCTTGTACATGTAACAATCAAATCCCCTATGCCGGACAAGCCTGCAAAGGTATTGCGGTTTGCTCCCAGTGATTCTCCCAATCTTGCCATTTCCACTATACCCCTGGTCATTATTGCAGCCTTCGTGTTGTCTCCCAATCCAAGGCCGTCAATTATGCCTGCCCCAAGGGCAATAATGTTTTTCAGCGCACCGCCCAATTCAACGCCTGTTATATCGGGATTTGTATATACACGGAATGCAGGGGTCATAAACACATCCTGTATGTATTCCGCAACCGTTCTTTTCACAGATGACGCCACAACAGCAGTAGGTATGTTCTTCGCCACTTCCTCTGCATGGCTGGGACCTGAAACAACCGCAACCTCATTGTCAGGCATCATTTCTTTTATGATTTCAGACATCCTTAAAAGTGTTACATTTTCTATCCCTTTTGTAAGGCTTACTATTACTTGTTCCTTTTTTACCAAAGGGCTCATTTTCATGCACATATCCCTCATTGCATGGGAGGGAGTGGCAATTATGATGATTTCACTACCGCTGCAGCAATATTCAATATCTGCAGATGCGTCAATCCTGCCCGGCAGCTTGGCCTCAGGCAGGTATGCCGCGTTTTCTCTGGTATTCTTAATTGCGTCAACCAATTCACTATCCCTGACCCAGAGCTTTATATCATAACCCTTGTTCGCCAGCAGTATAGCCACTGCCGTACCCCAACTGCCTGCCCCGATCATAGATATTTGTTTGTTCAATTTTCTACCCCCTATCCATTCTTTACCTTATGCCCGATCTTTGATTCGGTTCCGCTAATAAGCCTTTTTATGTTGGACCTGTGCTTATATATGGCCATTGCCGAAAGAACCAAACTGAAGATTATGTATTCCGCAGGTTTGCGTAAAGCTATCATAGTTGCAGGAAAAACCAGCATTCCGCATACCGATGCAAGTGAAACATACCTTGTAGCGACAATTACTATTACCCCTGCCATCACTATTCCTACCACCATCAGGGGGTTGATAGGTATCATCACTCCGATAGTAGTTGCAACTCCTTTGCCGCCCTTATAATTCAGAACTATGGGCCAGTCATGTCCGATTACAACAAATATACCTGCCAAAATTTCGCCGTAGCTGCCTGCGATATACCTGCCTATTAAAACAGCTGCTACACCTTTGAGCACATCCCCAATAAATGCAATTGCCGCAGGTTTTGCACCCAGCACTCTCAGAACATTGGTAGAACCTGCGTTTCCGCTTCCATACTCCCTGATATCAATTTTTGCGAAGGCTCTCGTAACAATATAAGATGTTGCAAAGTTACCAAGGAGATAGGATATGGCACTCACAAAAACTAATTTTAATAACATATTTCTCCCCCTCTTATTCTCTTTGCTTCAACAGAAACCTTATAGGTGTCCCTTCAAAGCTGAAAGCCTTTCTTACCTGGTTTTCCAGGTATCTTAAGTAGGAAAAATGCATTAAATCCGGATCATTTACAAATACTGCAAAAGTTGGCGGTTTCACAGAAACCTGTGTGGTGTAGTAGACTTTGAGACGCCTCCCGCCTGAAATTGCAGGCATATTCATTAGTACAGCCTCGTTCACGACGTCATTGACCATGCCTGTGGAAATTCTCATTGCATGCTGGTTGGAGACATGGTTTATAAGCTCTATTATCTTATGTACTCTCTGTCCGGTAAGCGCAGATATAAAAATTATCGGGGCATAATCCATAAATGAAAGCTCCCTTTTTATATCCTCCTTATACTTTTCCATTGTCTTGTCATCTTTTTCCACTATGTCCCATTTATTGACCACAATAATTGAGGCTTTGCCCTGGTCATGCACATACCCCGCAATCTTGCTGTCCTGTTCCGTTACCCCTTCCTTTGCATCTATCATAATGAGACACACATCAGCCCTTTCAATGGCTGTCAGTGATCTTATGACACTATATCTCTCGATAGACTCAAGCACTTTGCTCTTTTTTCTCATTCCGGCAGTATCGATAAATACATATTTGCCATCGCCAACAGTGAAGGGTGTATCAATGGCATCCCTGGTAGTACCAGGCACATCGCTTACAATAGTCCTCTCCTCACCAAGTATCTTGTTTATCAGCGAGGATTTTCCCACATTGGGTTTCCCGACCAATGCAACTTTTATTGTGTACTCGTCATATTCCTCTTCACCCTTCTCAGGAAAGCTCTTTACTATTTCATCAAGAAGGTCTCCAAGACCAAGGGCCTGACCGGCAGATATGGCTATAGGTTCACCAAGACCCAGATTATAAAACTCATACACATTATCTTTATATTTTGGTGCATCGATTTTATTACAAGCCAGAATAATTTTTTTATTTGTCCTGCGGAGCATATTCGCAACTTCGTCATCGGAAGCAGTAATCCCTTCCTGTCCGTCGACAAGGAAAACAATTATATTCGCAGTCTCTATAGCGACCTCGGCTTGCCTCTTCATCTGCTTCAGAATGATATCTTCGCTGTAAGGCTCGATACCCCCAGTATCTATAAGGGTAAAGGTTTTATCAAGCCATTCCACCTCTGTGTAAATCCTATCCCTCGTAACCCCGGGCTTATCCTCAACAATTGAAATCCTTTTCCCTGCAATTTTGTTAAAAAGTGTGGACTTCCCCACATTCGGTCTGCCTACTATTGCTACAACAGGCTTCGCCAAAAAAAACACCTCCTTAGTGATAAAACTCGCAATATTTGCAGTAAATGAAATACTATAAATATAGAGTTTTACATATAATGTGCAAAATCTTTTTTGTGAAACAAAAAAGTTCAGGCGCTAATGCCTCAAATATTATGTATAATGCTAATGTTCAAGCTTCTAATGTTAAACATGCAATATATTCTTAACCAGGTCGCTCCCGTCCTCCCTGCATACCGTCACTTTAACCCCCAGCTGCTTTTCAATATCCTCAACCGTTAAATCATCAAGGAAAATCTTCTCGCCGCTTTTCAGCATGTTGTCCGGTATGAAAATATTCCCTCCGGTATCTTTGCCGGTGAGCTGCTTGATTATATCATTCCCTGTTATAAGCCCCGCAACCTTTACCCCTGGTCCGAAAAAGTCGTTGCTTATTGCATAGACTTGCAGTGTTAGATCCTCAATCCTTTCCATTATGCTTGAAGCAGCTCTCTCCACAATTGGAGCTGCATATGTTCCCGTAATGATTGATACTTCCCTTTTGACTTTTCTATAACTTTTTATATCCCGGAGTGAAGCTGAAACTTCTTCATTAAACAGTGTGATTAAGCCTACCCCGTTTTCCAACTGACTGAATCCTTCATATTCATCATATTCATGGAGCTGCCTTTCAGAAATCAAGTAAAACTCATCAGACAGAAAAACAAACCTGGTTTCCAGACTGCTCAGATATTTTGACTGAAGCCTTTCAACCTGCTCAACAACTCTTGAAGCTGAAGCCTTATCATAGGCTTTGAGGTCATACAGCTTTTCCCTGTATCTGGTGAGTCCTACAGGAACTACAGCTACACAGTTCAACTCAGGATACAGTTCTGCCAGATCCTGAACGGTTTTTTCCAGTTTATCCCCGTCATTTACTCCCGGGCACAGGACAATCTGTGCTTTAACCTGTATCTCCCCTTCTTTGAGCTTTTCGAGATATTCCATGATTTTCCCTGCATTTTTGTTGCTTAGCATCTTTTTCCTAAGTTCAGGGTCGGTAGTATGTACAGATACATTAATAGGGCTGATTCTATACCTTACTATCCTATCTATCTCTTTCTCACTGAGGTTTGTCAATGTGACGAAATTCCCCTGCAGAAAGGACAGCCTTGTATCATCATCCTTGAAGTATAATGTCTCCCTCATTCCGGGAGGCAGTTGGTCTATAAAACAGAAGATACATTTATTATGGCAGGATTTCGGCTCATCAATGATACCTTCGAAAACAATCCCGATATCTTCATCATATTCTTTTTCAAGCTCATATATCCATCTTTCACCATCAGGCTTCTCAATCTCAACCTCCAGGTATTCGTCAGTGGTAAGATACTTATACTCCAGTATGTCCTTAACGCAAGCCCCGTTGATGGTTATAAGTTTATCCCCCTTTTTTATACCCAGTTCATCAGCTATGCTTGAAGGGCGCACATCCACAATGTCTACGCCAGTCTTTATCAAAGCTTTTCCTCCTTTATTGAATACCAACGCTTTCAGATCATATCATATTTTAGTATTAGTGGAAGTCTTTTATATTATATCATACCATAATTATATTATACTACAGTATTTGAACCAATCAGCCAAAATCATAACCACCCGTCCAACGGGTGGTTTGCACTAAGGCTATAAGCCTTTTTTACCGGCCAGCGCCTAAAGACGCTGGCTTTCACTTTGTTCAAGCCACTACGGCATTGCCACTTTTGC
>JBLNDG010000036.1:0-25217 GCA_050261415.1 Caulobacteraceae bacterium
GGATACCGCAAGAGCTATTATGACCAATGGAAGTATCAGCAGAAATGGTGAAATAACAAAGATATTTCTTATATTTTCCTGGTATACGGCTATCCTTTCCGGATTTATATCACCCATATACCCTTTCCCAATAAAATAATATATGGCAGAGGCAATTATAATACTGGGTACAAGCGTCCTCAACATACTTTTTATGTAGTCCCTGTATTTTATATCTGTAGTTTTCAACATAAGGTTTACAAGTCCTGACAGCGGTGAAATCCTATCTGCTACAAAGGCACCTGAAACAACTGCCCCCAGAAGGACATCGGCAGGAATTGAGAAACCTTTGCCTATTCCAATCAGCGCTATGCCTATAGTACTGACCGTGCCGACTGCAGTACCCATAACCACCGATATTACTGCTGTAACAATAAAGCATGCAAGAACATAGTTGATTTGCTTGATATATTCAAACCCGTAATACATGAGTGTTGGAACTACACCTGAGGCCAGCCAAAGGGAAACCGTAGTACCTATGAGTATAATAATTATAAACAAAGTATAACAGTCCTTTATCCCTGTCAGCATCATATCATTCAAAGCCTTCAGCCTATACCCCTTTTTGCATAGCACGATTAATGAAAATGCAACACCCCCGGCAAACCCATAATACAAAGGTATGCCAAGCAGTATGCAGCCTGCTATTAGGCCGAGACTAACCGCAAATATCAAATAGGATAATAAATCAATGTGCCTGCTTTCCATACATCCTCCAAATACACTCACAAAATACAGTAAAATGGAGGCCCAATGCCTCCATATTTCTATTAGTGGACATTCTACCAATGTAGAATCAGTCAAAAGCGAGGAGGTTCGATGCCTCCGAGCTTTTATTTCTTAATACAATTAATTATACTACACAAAATCCAGGAATAACATAATAATGTTCTTATACCACGAATCATTGCAAAAATCAACTTCATGCAGATTTATTACATTTAGCAAATATTATTTTGTTAACAAAAATTTTACAACCGAACCATGTTGAAAACGCTCATATGTTGTAGAAATGTGGTATAATACTGTAAAGATACATAAATTTGTTAAATTTTTATTTAATTATTCGTACCAGGGGGGATTTACTAATGAAAGAAAAAAACAAACACAAAGACAGCAAAAAATTCGTCTCTATAAGATTTAGAATTCTGATGGTAGTGATATTGACTGTTGTTATTTCTGCAGGCGGAATATCAGGGCTGCTTATAGCCAGAAACAGGGCTAGCCTGTTAATGCAGATGGAAATGGACGGAATAGATATGGCCAAGGCTTATTCCATGTATCTTGCGGATACGGCACTAGACCACAATGATCTTTCAGCTCTTCAAAAGGCAGTAAGTGAAATGAGCGCCGCAGAAGGAATGGAATATGTTTGCCTTATCAGCAAGGATTATATAGATATTGCCGATGGTGATACAAAAGATATTGGAAAGAATTATTCAGATGATGAAGGCACTGTAAAGGTTGTGACGGAAGGCAAGCCCTTAACTGAGCTCTGGACTGATGATGAAGGTAAAAAAGTTCTTGATATTATGTACCCTGTTGACTTTAAAGTTGGAGACCAGCAAGTTTCTGCAGTGGATATAGGAATGTCGCTGGATCATTTTAATCTTGCAATTTCGAAATCCATGCGGGAAAGTATCATATTCACATTATTGATTATTTTGGTTCTCTCAATCGTACCCAGCATCTTTGTTGAAAGAATTATTATCAGACCTCTGAAAGCAGGAATGAAGGTTACAGGAGCAATAGCTGAAAAAGACCTGACAGTAACAACCGATGTCAAGTCCACCGGTGAAATTGATATGATTATACAGTCAATTGCACGGGCAAGGGATAACCTCCACGAGGTGCTGAGCCAGGTGAGGGGGTCTGCGGACAAGGTATCCTCTGCAAGCGATAACTTAAACTCTTCCATGCTTCAGGTAAACGTAGGACTTGAAAGTATATCAAAAGGCATAGAAGATATGACAAATGATTTCACTACAAATGCAGAAACTGTCAATCAAACCACAGATGCAATTGCCAATATGACTGAAAGCACACAAAAGGCTGCCGAAGCTTCATCCAATGTTGCAGAATACTCTCAGGTGGTTAAGGATGCTGCCTTCAGCGGTCAGAAGTCTGTTGAAGAAATAGTATACATAATAAATGATATTTCAGAATCCTCAAAGAATGTTCAAAAGGTTATCTCTGAATTGGAAAGCGCAACAATAAAAATCAGTGACATAGTAAATATAATAAGTGCTATCTCAGATCAGACAAATCTGCTTGCTTTAAATGCTGCAATAGAAGCTGCGAGAGCCGGAGAATCAGGACGGGGCTTTGCTGTTGTAGCGGATGAGGTAAGAAAGCTGGCTGAGCAAAGCAGGGAATCACTAGATGAAATTGTAGCACTTACTGATGATATAAAGCATAAAACCAGCAATGTTGTTTCCGTAGTATCGGAAACAGAACACAAGGTGCAATCCGGAGTGAAAAAAGCCGATACGACGAAGCAGAACATCAATGATATCATAGATAGCGTGCAGAATGTAGCTGTAAAAATAAACGAGATTTCTTCAATCGTTACGGAACAGGCTGCCGCAATGCAACAGATATCGGCTTCCATGGATAATATAAACGACTCCACAAGCAGATGTGCAAGCACCGCAGAGGAGATAACAGCCGGTATCGAGGAGCAGACAGCAGCAATGGAAGCTATCAGTGAGACTTCAGAAAAGCTCAACAGTATGGCCAAGGAACTGGGCATTCTTGCAGAACAGTTCAAGCTTTAAAATTAAAATAGGAGACATTATGATGCCTCCTATTATGCCTCCTATTTTAATTCCTTCAAGAGAGTTAATAGATCACTGTATATTCCATAAGCGGTCTGTTGTATTTCAGGATTTCTTTCCACTATGCAGATTTCTCCCATCAGGTCGGTGGTAATTGATACTATGGAGGAAGTTGAATCAATATTGCTGAATATATCCCTTTCATCGAAGAGCTTAGGATAAACCCGGCCTTTTATAGTACTGTTCTCCTCATAACCTTCACAAAGCAGTTTTATCTTTTTCCCTTCCTGTTTAGCTTTTTCAATATCTGTAAGTGTTATACCAGAAATACCTGTCCTTTCAACTGACATAGGGTTAAGTTCCCCATTCATCAGCACATTTGCTATTGCAGCAGTTTTCGCCGCTGCATCCCATCCATCTATGTCCATGGATGGATCAGCTTCGGCAAAGCCCCTTCGCTGAGCTTCTTTCAGAGCTTCTGCAAAACTTCTGCCGTTTTCCATCTCCTCCAGTATAAAATTTGTAGTCGAATTAAGTATTCCCTTGAAAGAAATGACTTTGCATCCTGGCAATGTTTCTTTCGCAAGGTTGAAAACAGGGGTTCCATCCATTACCGTAGTCTCATGGAGCAAAAGCAGCCCCTTTGAGCAGGCCAGCTTCTTAAGCCTTTTATAATCCCATGCGATAGGCCCCTTATTTGCTGTGATGACATGCATTCCTGAATTCAAAGCAGTCTCAATATGGCTTATAGCAGGCTGCCCGTCCTTGATTGACAGCGTACTGAGCTCTACCAGCACGTCTGCAGCTGTTGTCCCGATTGTCTCAATAGAATTTCTCCCAACCAAATCAGGATTATCAGATTTGAACCGGTCTTCACCCTCAACTTCATGCAGCGCTCTTGCGAGATCTATACCATTTTCATTGCTCAGGGTGCCTTTGGACTTTGTTGCAATATCAGTAACTAAGACTTGATACCCGTATGTACTTCTTATCTCCTCCGATTTGTGCAGAAGAAGCCGGCAAAACTCCTTCCCTGCATTTCCAAAGCCCAACATGCAAAGCTTTACTTTTCCGCTATCCATGCTTTTCCCTCCAAATCTGTTATTTTAAGCTTCCCGCCGTTTTCCTTAAGCCATATTATTGCCTTTTCGTAATCGGGCATATATGAAGCCACAGTGCCCCAGAACTCTTTAGAATGGTTCATATGTATCAGGTGGCACAGCTCATGGATTATAACATAATCCATAATCCATTCCGGAGCCATTGCGAGCCTCCAGTTGAAATTGAGGTTTCCCTTGCTTGAACAGCTGCCCCATCTTGTTTTCTGGGACTTTATGCCGATTCTATTGTACTTTACACCTATTATAGCCTTATAAAATTCCACTCTTTCATATATTAATCCGGCAGCTTTCCTTGAGAACCAATCGGAAAATGCACTTCTGACAGCCTTTTCCCTCTCTATACCGCAGCATGCCCTATTGACATATACTTCGAAATAATTGGTTTTGAGCAGAACCTTCGTGCCCTTTCCCGGGTAATCATTAACAATTACATCGTACTCCACATCCTGGAATAAAATATTTTTTACCCCCAATCCTGTATATTACTTTTATTATATCATGTGTTGACGGTCCTTTCACTTATTGATAACAGTAAAGCACGACATGGTATTGCATTTTTCGACACCAATACAAAAACCTATCACATGTAATGCAATAGGTTTATTATACATAACAGATATATCAATATAAAGCGGCTTTCTACCAGAGCATTGACGGGGCTTCTACTTTTATATAACCTCTCTCAAACATTTCTACCAGATAGGTATATGGCATCTGTCTATACGACCCGTCCTCCTCAAAAATCTTCACAATATTGTTATCTACTTTGGAAATCTTCCATTTCTTAATCATGCTGTCCACTGAAAAAACCAAAGTATCTCCACTGTGAATATCCATATACTTCACCCCAATATTTATATTAATATAACTTTATATTCTTTAACAGCTGTTTTGGCAGAAAACTTCCGACATTTGCATGATGAATATTATGTATATGTTGGAATATGCTGACAAACACTGTCGTCTTTTCACTGTTTATAATATATTATAAAACATAGTTTGGTCCTATGCTATAGTATAAAGGTATTATATTTATATATTTTTTTGTATATAAAGACCTATTTTTATCTTTCTGTTCCCATGTTAAAATGAATAATAAAAGTCGGCACTTAACCGGCTTTTATTATTCATTATCGATCATACCCCTTATAGGATACCTTTCCTCTGTTGTATTTCTTCCTCCCAGGGGGTCAATATCATGTCTGTATACCAAGGGATAATCTATCTCAACATCCGTTAATGCTTCCAGCGAATCAATGCTTGTTTTTTTAGTCTCCTCGCCTTCTTTTACTTTTCTTTCATCTCTGCCTGCCATATTTAGTACCTGTCTTTCAAATTTAATTAGGCAATTATCTGTTGGGCTTTTACGAGTTCTATTGCCATCCTCTCTACCAGATCCACCAAAGGCTGATAATCTTCAAAGAACACTATGACAATATCCCCCTGCTTGGCATCCAATATAGCTTTTTCAAGAGCTTTTTCCTCTGAAAGCTCAATTATTACATCGGATGGTTTTATACTACCCATTTTGCAGCCTTGCTCCAGCAAAGCCGCTATTTCTCCCGGCTCTCTCCCTCTCCTGTCTTTGTCCTCCTTGATATATATCCTGTCAAAGCAGTCACCGCACATCTTCCCGATTGTAATTGTGCTGGAGTCGGTCCTGTCTCCGGGAGTACCTATTACCCCTATCAACCTGTCTGCTTTCATCCTCTGAAGTGAATCTATAACTACCCTATAGCCGTCAATGTTATGTCCGTAATCCAGAACCACCTTTATGCCGTTAACATCGTATATATTAAATCGTCCAGGGTTTCCTGCACTGTCGCATATGAAGGTGGAAAGCCCCTGCTTTATGACTTCAACCGGTATTCCAAGTCCGATTGAACCTGCTATTGCTGCCATGCTGTTGCTGATATTATGCCTCAGGATACCTTCCATTGTTGAAGGAACCTCATTTATACCTATCAGGCAAATTTCTTCCCCGCCGTTATTTATGAAGATGCTTTTTCCATCAGAATATACGGCAATACCACCCTGGGCTACATGCTCTTTAACAGCCTCATTGGCAGGATTCAAAGAGAACAATATTATCTGGGATTTAATCCGTTCCTTCATACCCATACAGTACGCATCATCGGCATTCAGTACGGAATATCCGTCTTCCTTTACTGCCTCAACTACAAGCGACTTTACATAGGCTAAATCATCCATTGTGCTTATATCGTCTATGCCAAGGTGGTCTTCCGTAATGTTGGTGATTATCCCTACATCGGCTATATCATATCCAAGGCCTTTATTCACAATTCCGCCTCTTGCAGTTTCCAGTACCGCATACTCAATGGTCCTGTCCGTAAGTATTGTTTTAGCACTTACAGGCCCCGTATTGTCACCATATTTGAGCAATTCATCGTTTATATATATCCCGCTGGTTGTAGTAAGCCCAACCCTGTAGCCCATCTGCCTTATTATGTGGCTTATCAGCCTTGCTGTAGTTGTCTTGCCGTTTGTTCCTGTAACGGATACTATAGGTACCCTGCAGAGACTTCCCTCTGGGAATAACATATCAATCACAGCTTTGGCAACATTTCTGGGTGTGCCCTTATACGGGTAATGATGCATTCTGATACCTGGAGCTGCATTTATTTCAATTATTGCACCGCCTGTTTCAGTTATAGGTCTTGAGATATCTGTTGTAGTTATATCCACACCTGCAATATCAAGGCCGATAATCTTAGCTGCTTGTACTACCATCTGTTTGTTTCTCTCATGAAGTTCATCCGTCACATCAATAGCGATTCCGCCTGTACTCAGGTTGTCATTTTCTCTAAGATGCACCACTTCTCCCATATCCGGAATGTAATCGAGAGAAAGGTTCTGCTTCTTCAAATACTGCTCTGCTACTTTGTCAATATTTATCTTCGTAAGAGGCTTTTCATGGCCTTCGCCTCTTAAAGGATTACTGTTCTCTCTTTCTATAAGCTCGCTTATTGTACTTTTACCATCCCCCACTACATGGGCGGATATTCTCTGGGAAGCTGCTATTACTTTATCTCCTACCACCAGCACCCTGAAATAATTGCCTTTTATGAATTTTTCCACTAACACCGTATTCTCATACTCTCTGGCAATCCTATAGGCATCCAGTACTTCCTGGGGATTCTTAAGATTTATCGATACTCCTATACCGTGGCTTCCGAAGTTAGGCTTTACTACTACCGGATAACCTAATTTTTCACTATATTCCAAAGCTTCCTGCTCATTCTTGACTATCTTTCCTAACGGTACCGGTATACCATATTCATATAAAATGCTTTTTGTAAGAGTTTTATTGCAAGCAGTATCAACTGCTATACAGCTTGAATTTTCTGTCAGGGTTGCTTGAATCCTTTTCTGATATTTGCCATAGCCGAGCTGCAGCAGGCTGCCCTGTCCTATACGCATTATCGGAATCTCCCTTGCTTTTGCCTCTTTTACAATGGCAGCAGTACTTGCTCCGAAGTCTGTTTTAATGCATATTTTCTTTATTTGCTCCAGTCTTTGTTTCACATCTACCAGCTCGCCGGACAGAATACCATCAATTATTTCTACAGCCAGTTTGCCTGATTCTACCCCTGCGTATTCATTTTCATAACCATAGACAATGTTGTATACTCCTTTTTTATCGGATTCCCTCGTTTTTCCAAACCTGATGTCATAGTTCAACATACTCTGGATTTCAAGTGCAACATGCTCTATCACATGTGCAAAATAAGTACCTTCCTCAAGCCGTTCTACGAATCCTCCCTCATAACCTACTGAACAACAGTGTTTCTTTAAACCGGGCAGCAGCTTCACAAGTGTGTCATTAAACCCTTCTACATCTTTGGTGGGTATGTCTGCGTATTTGCCTAAATCCACCACTATCTTTATCGCCGGTTTAAAACTATAGATATTTTTTCCTTGATAAGCATGACTGCTTACAATGTCCACAACTTTTCCTCCTTGTTATTTAAGAAAAAATGTTTTTCATTTTTTTAGTATTTCCTGCTTTGTTAATAAATTAAACCCATATCCCTTTGGGAATACATGGATTTTTACATTAGTTATTGCAAGTGGCTCGTCGGGGTATTGTTCTGATGCGTTAGAATACTTTATATCACCTCCATCTACAACCGTAACGACTCCAGAACCCTCAACCTTGAATTCCAGATTGTTGTCTACTATGATAGCTGTGTCTTCGTCAATCCCGATTCCTAAAACCTTTGGGTTTTGTGCTACTGCAGCAAGAAGTCTTCCAATCCTACCCCTCTGGTTGAAGTGTTGATCTATAATAACGCCTTCCAGCAGCCCCATTCCCGGCGCCATTTTCAAAGTACACTTTCTAGGAGCTTCCTCATCTTTCCCCTCTACTACCATTATTTCACTCATCATGGAAGCACCCGCACTGGTACCGGCAATTACTTTACCTTCGCTGTAGGCCTTGTGGATAGCATTATGAACTTCAGTACCCCCCAGGATACTAGAAATCCTTAGCTGGTCCCCCCCCACAAAAAAGATGCAGGTTGCATCCTCAAGTACCCTTAGCCCTTCTTTGTTGTTAGCGCTGTCACGGTCTAATATAATTATGTTGGTAACACTTTTTGCTCCTATCTCCCCAAACACATTCTTATACTCCGCTCCCACCTCCTGCGGACTGTTTGTGGCTGTTGTAATTAAAGCAATATGGGAGCTGCTGCCGCCTGATAAGTCCAATACATGCTTAAGAATTGTCTTATCAGCTCTTTTGTCCTCAGCGCCTCCTATTATTGCCAGGGTTCCTCTGTTGTCATCAAACATATATGCACCTCTTTCTGAAAAGTATGTAAATTAAGTTCAGATTCAGATAAAGTCAATAAAAACATCTATGTTTAATATTCCAAAAAAGATGCTTAAAATGTATGTATGTTCCTCAAAAAATAACAATACATTCCTATTTTTCTTACTTATCCCAAATAATATTCAAATTAAGGATAAATAACGAATAATATCAAGGAAAATACTTGATAATATGTTAGAGGAGGTAATGTCATGGATTTAAAGAGAGTAGAAGAGATAATCAACTCAAAGGGCGTTATTAACGTCTTTTACAAAAATGACCCGGTATGGATTGAGGGAATAATTCAGGAAGAAGCTTCCGCACATGTAAAAAATCTTGACAACAATCAAACATTGAATGTACCTGTATCGGATCTTATAGAAAAGAGTGAATAGGGGAATGCATTCAGACCATTCTCCTGTTCACCTTTTTGTCGTTTTATAGGTAGAATTTATATATATTTACAATGAACACCATTTTTATTTAATTCATATAATAATTTGCGCATTTCATATAATTTCCATTGAATTTCTACCTTTTTATATGTAAAATTTTACTTACAAAGTTGTTCATTGTCTGTACATATAAGCAACTCTGAAAGGAATGATACAATGGAATTTCCTGAAAGAGCAAGCAAAAAGATCACTGATATGATTTCTGTATACCTGGATGATGCATCAGAAGAGAAGCTTGCGGTGATTAACTATGGTATTGCGGTTTTTATTACTAATACATATAAAATGCTGCTTATTTGTATTGCGGCAGTGATCCTGAACATTTTTAAATACTTCCTGGCAGCTTTTTTAAGCTTTGGAGCTTTACGCACTTTTGCTGCAGGAGTACATGCGAAGCGCGAGTGGACATGTCTGCCGACAAGCTCCTTATTATTTCTTGGAGTTGCATACGCTGGGAAAAGTATAGAATTAAGCTTGCTTGTCACCGGTATAATTTTTATTCTATGTTTTATAGCAGTTTTAAAGTATGCACCGGCAGACACTGAAGAACACCCAATAGTAAGCAAAAAACTGCGGGCAAAGCTCAAGGTTATGTCATCTGTCACAGTCATAGCATTATACCTGTTTACCATTTATAACCTGAATACAGGTATTGCAAGCATCGTAACACTATCAACTGCGTTTGAATCGGTTTTAATCCTGCCCGTTGCATATAAACTTTTAGGAAGTGCATATGGTGCCGGGATTAACATAAACAAAAGGGAGGTATAGGATATGAAAAGATTCCTTAAACCACTTGCTATTCTAGTGAGCACCCTGGCTTTGTTTATAGCAAGCACCTCATCAATGGCATGCATTGTTTGGTCTCTCAGGGAGCCCAAAATGCCGGAATCGCTAATAAAAGAAGACTGATAAAAAAATAAGAGCACTTATTGTGCTCTTATTTTTTTATCACAATTTCCTGTATGAATATATTATTCTCATTGACTGTATTATGAAGGACATTTGCATACTTGGACAATATTTGCTTCGTAATGGCCAATCCGTGTCCTCTATCCTTGCCTTTGGTGGAATAACCTTTTTGATAAATTTTCTGTGTATCAACATCACCTATAAATGTATTTTCCACATTTATAGTCAGGTATGAGTCATCATCAGAAAAACTTACATTTATTCTTTTGTCCTCGGAACACGCAGCTGCTTCAATGGCATTATCGAGGTAATTTCCCAGCACTTCGCACAAATCAGTAAGCTTCATCCCCGCTTCATGAATCTCCCTTGATACCTGCACTCCGATGTTGATTCCGAGAGATTCCGCCTCGTTAACCTTAGACCACAACAATCCAAATATGGCATACAATTTAATCTTCTGAATTGCCAGAAGTGTACTGTTGTCCATCTTTTTTGTCTCATCCATTATTTCTGAATAGTATTGCTTCAAACCCTCCATATCATTTTCCTGTATAAAGCCGTATATGCTGTAAATGGTATTTGCATGACTGTGCTTCAACCGCCTGAAGTCATTTACCAGGCTGTCTATTGTTTTGATGTAGTCTTGCTGTTGGTCATACTGTTGTTCTTTAAGAGCAAGGGCACTATTTGTGAAGTTGTAGTAAATACTTAATATCAGATATATCCACATGGCAGCAACGTTTATCATAACAACGCCCTTGTCCAATATACCTATAAACTTAATATATATGGAATAGTTTATCGCAACTATGGAAAAGGTCAGCAGCATATAGAATGAAGTTCTCAAACTTGTTTTACGCTTATATATGCTTGCCATATCTCTTGATTGTGATATAAGTCTGATAATAAAAATTATAATTATAGCAGAACCATATATTATCAGGTCTGAAGTAATCGACAAGTGCAAATTTGATTTGATCATCTCATGTGTATAGCCATAAGTCTTTACCATTAGAAAAACTGCAGTTACATCACCCACACCCAGCACCATCGTATATATTACACTGCTAATTATTGCTTGTATAGGTTTTACTTTTAATATGAAAATAGGCAATAAAATCAAAGTAGTTGTTACGCCTACCGCTTTAAACCCCATTCCTATGTAGCTGTCCAGCCAAGCAAAAATATTAATTAGTGTGCTTGAAAGCACAATAAAATATATAAACCTTTTTTTCTCCAGTTGTACACTATATAAAGATTGCAAAAGGAATGTAAATATAACTATAGCAACCGTATTAATAAACAGCTTATACACTAATATCATTATCTCGTACCATCCTATCCAAAACTTCCTTTATCTCACCCTTCTGCTGTCTTGACATGTAGCATTTATCGCCATTGCTCATAATTATGTACGAATCCTTGTAGTTAACCTCTTTCACATGGTTTACATTGATTATATAAGATCTATGGCATCTGTAAAAAGATACCCCGCTTTTATTCAAGTCATTTATAATATCCTTCAAATAACCAAAAAACTCAATTTTCCGGCTGCTTGTATGTACTACAAGCTTCTGGTTAATAGATTCCACATATATGACGTCTTGAAGCTCCAGGTTATAATCACAATTCCCCGATCTGATTTTTATTATTGCGTTTTTATTATGCTTGTGGAAGGTTAAAAAGCTTGTATAATGCTTATTAATTGAAAGTACACACTCTTCCAATGCCTGGTATGATATGGGCTTTATAAGGTACTCAAACGCTTCAATATGATACTTGAAAACAGTCATACACAATTCCGGATGGCCTGTGATAAAAGTAATGTAGCAATTGGGATCGTGGGTCCTTATCTGCTTGGCAAGTTCAAGACCATTCATGCTTGTACCAAGATTAATATCCAAAAAATACGCATTTATACCTTGTGTGTACTGTTTTGCATAGTCAAGAATAGTCTTGGGATTGTTAGTTGTAAAGCTTACCTTCGCATCTATGGAATTTTGCCTTATCACCTTTTCAAGGCTTGTCCTGATATTGTTCAGTATTACCTGTTTATCTTCACATATTGCGACATTAATCGACACGCCGAACACCTCCACATATCCTTAACACTGTTATTTAATCATCAAGTAATATAATTTTTCAACCTGAAAATTTAACCGAAATAAACATACACAACTCATATATCGAAGTAATTGGGTATTTACTGCAAGACAAATCGTAAAAAGGTGCATATTATTTCAAAATGTTATTCGACAAAAAATTATGATTTCCTTTAAAAATAAATAAATTGCTGGTTTTATTATACCATTTGTTCCACAAAAAACATATCAAGAGCTTACGACGTTCCGGCAGAAGGTTTTCTAATCCTTATAGAGTTTATTATCCTGTCAAACAATATTTTGTAGTAGTCCTTCCATTCCTTTTCCGGCACAAAGAAGCTTATCCTGTATATGCTGTTTCCATAGCCTTCTATAAAGGCTTCATAAGCTCTCGTATATTCACCTTTTTCGTTAGCCCTGCTGTATTCAAGCAAATACCCCCGTTTGTTGTCCGCCATTATTTCTTTTTGATTGAAGAACTTAAAATCAACAACCCCGGTTGCTGCCTTTTTTGATTCATCAAGAAATTGTTTCAGTGTCTTGTCAAGCTTCCATACCTGAACAAAGCCATTTATTTTTTTATCCTTTGACATGAAATACAAATGATAAATAATTTCACCGCCTTCAAAGGCTACTTCATTACTGTCCCATGTCCCGGGCAATTGAAAGCTGAATGCCCCGCCCAGAGCGTTGTAAGTCTTGAAAAGCTGCCTGGAAAGCATTTTTTCACTGATATTTTCTCTGAATGCAGTAATAGCAGCAGGCATCCTGCTTCCAAGTATCAATGCTATAAATGCTGCAATAATTATAAAAGCTGTGACGGTATAAATTTTTTTTAATCTTTGCCTAAACATAAAAAACCGCTCCTTAACTTATATTTATTCCTCTGAAGCGAATGTTCCGCTTAGTAAATAATATTAGCCGGAAAATCCATACAGAACATACACAGTCTATTTCTCTTCGGATTCAACATATTTGCCGGTACACACCGCTATAAATCCTGATATGACTTTTATAATTTTATACTGTATAATATTATTATAAATTTTTTATATTGGAGGTTTTGGGATTGAGATATATAGATCTGCGAAGCGATACTGTAACACAGCCGACGGATGAGATGCGTAAGGCCATGGCAAAAGCCATAGTCGGGGATGATGTTTATGGGGATGACCCAACCATGAATCTTCTGGAGGAAACTGCAGCCAAAATGGTCGGCAAAGAAGCTGCGCTTTTTGTTCCAAGCGGCACAATGGGCAATCAATTAGCTGTAATGACGCATACAAGACGTGGTAATGAGATAATTGCCGGTAAAAACTGCCATATCGTACAGCATGAGGTAGGTGCTTCAGCAGTTCTTTCGGGGGTGCAGGTCAGGACCCTGAAAAGCCCTCAGGATATTATGGACCCGAAGGATGTAGAAAATGCAATCCGCGAGGATGACATCCACTGCCCTGAAACCGGCCTTATCTGCATGGAAAACGCACTGGCAAGCGGTATGGTCGTACCCCTTGCGATAATGAAAGAGATATATGATGTGGCAAAAAAGCATGACATCCCGGTTCATCTGGATGGTGCAAGACTCTTCAATGCTGCTACATACCTGAACGTGGATGCAAAGGAAATAACACAATATACTGATTCCGTAATGTTCTGCCTTTCAAAGGGATTATGCGCACCCGTAGGTTCAATGCTTGCGGGAACCAGCCGCTTCATAGAAAGAGCAAGAAAGAACAGGAAGCTTTTGGGCGGAGGAATGCGCCAAGCCGGTATCCTTGCTGCGGCAGGTCTTATAGCGCTTGAAAAGATGACAAAGAGGCTTAACATAGATCATGACAATGCAAAGTATATGGGGAAGCGCCTTGTTGAAATCCCCGGAATCAAGCTGAACCAGGATAATATACACATCAATATGGTATTCTTCGATATATCCGGCACCAATATCAGTTCAGAAGCTCTTGTTTCAGGGTTGTTCGCCAAGGGTATAAAAATAAACGGTGTAGAGAACGGCTTAATGAGATTTGTAACCAATAACGATGTGTCCAGGCAAGATATCGACTACACAATCAACTGCATGAAGGAAATAATAAAATAAAAATGAATAACGGATAACACCGAAGACACCGAAATCCACTGAATATACGGCGGGAAAATATATAACATTCTGTGTAATTCCGTGAAACATCCGTGTTTTCCGTGTTACCCGTAACCTATTTACATTTTACCTCTCAATATAGTTTCTCACGTTCTTAAGTATGATGTCTATAGTGCCGTCTCCGTTCCGCTTTATCTGGAACTTTTCCTTATCGTTGTATACTTCACTGTCTATGTACAATTCTATGGATTTATCCACCTTGAGCCTTTTTTTCTTCAGCTTCTTTTCAGCCCATTCCCTGTCGATGGGCACCTCATTTTCTGCAATTCCTTCACTAACCATAACAGCTTTGTATTCGTTCCTTGCAGCACTATCAGAGAAACTTTCCTCCGCGACTTTTTCAATATCAATTTTATCCTCACTTCTTAGATAATCGGTCAGCCTCGTCCTGAATTTCTCCGCTTCCTGGACGTTGTCCTTAAAAACTTTCCTTACAAAGTTTTCCGATGCCCTATGTATTATCTTTGTGTTCTCCCGCCTGTCCCTTGTGAAGGCACATTTTAGGAAAGCTTGTACAAACGCTCCCTCCGAATCCCTGTCGAACACCAAAAGGTTATAGTCGTTTTCCGCTTTAGGCTCCCTTATTATAACCGATTTTGAAACTTTTTGCCCCGGGCCGGGGAGTCCCGTCGGGTTAACTCCAATAGTTACAGATGGATTCCCTTCATTTTCCTTAATGTAGTGACAGTAGGAATTCGTGAAGTTAAGCTTAAGAATTGCTATAAACTTCCCGTCCTGGCTTTCAAAAGTACACACAGCCATATCCCCGGATACCTCCTTTTCATCGTTGGAAATGCATTTAAAAAGGTACTGGGATATTTTATTGGTGTTGTCTACGAGCAGTTCTTCATCTTCAAATATCTCCTTGCAGAGCTCCCTTACTATATTCCTTTCTCCGTCAAAAAAAGCGGGTTTTGCTTCATCATCCTTAAGGATCTTCAATATATGCCTTTCAAAGTATTCATATACATCTTCGGTCAGCTCCACTTCCTTTTGGGAAAATACAACGTTGTTGTTTTCACGGTCCAATACGTTCAATACAGCTTTGTTTATTATTATTTCATCTATATTCCGCACGTATAATACCTCCACCAAATATGCTTTTTCATACATAAAGATGATAGCATAATTAGGCAATAATGTATAGAAGTAAGGCAAATCCTTCCGTGAAACATCCGTGCATTCCGTGGTATCCGTAACCTTGGTCTTGAATCTATCTTACCTTCTGCCTCCTTAGAAGTAAAATGAAGAAAGGCCCCCCCATTATAGAGGTCATTACCCCTACGGGAATATCTACCGGCTGAATAAGTACCCTGCCTATCGTATCAGATAAAATGAGCAGTATTGAACCTAGAAGCGCCGAGTATGGAATAACTATTCTATTGTCTGAGCCGCATATTATTCTTATTATATGAGGTGCTACCAGTCCGAGAAAAGCAATTGTCCCTCCTGTTGAGACAACACATCCGACTATTATCGAACAGGCAAAGAGCAGTATGTTTTTCAACCTGCCGGTATTTACGCCCAGATGTTGTGCCGAGTCTTCCCCCATGGCAAGTATATTCAGTTCTCTCGTAAATAAAAACAGCACAATTATAGACGGTATTATAAACACAGCCGACACATAAACCTCGTTCCATGCAGCCATAGAAAGACTCCCCATGGTCCAGAAAACTATGTGTTCTATCTTGTCATGATTAAGCATCATAAGGAAGGAAATCACCGACGCCAGAAAATAACTGACTGCAACACCTGCCAACAAAAGGGAATTTATCGACATTCTTTTGTTCGTATAAGCAAGGCTGTACACGAAAAACAAGGTTGATACAGCTCCAATAAATGCAAAGACCCCTGTTGTCTCTATTCCGAATATGCTTATATTGAGTCCGGTAACAATTGATATTACAGCCCCGAGGGCAGCTCCCGAAGACATTCCCAAGGTATATGAATCTACCAGAGGGTTTTTGAATATTCCCTGCATTACTCCCCCCACCGCAGCGAGTCCAGCGCCTATAATACCCGCCAGAATTACCCTTGGCAGTCTTATATCCAAAAGTATAGAAGAGTTTACAGTATCCGTACGGTTTATTAAAATATCAATAATCTCAGCAGGACTTATCTTCACCGCGCCTATTGCCGCTGCTGCGAGAACAGAAACCAACAGCACAAGCAGCAGGAGCAGCAATACCGTCAAATTTTTTGTCTTACTGCTTCTCATGAGCTTCAACCGCCTTTTTTATTTCATCATGCAATATGCTTTTTTCTACAAGCTGTACATTTTCTGACGTCTTTAGCCTTTCATACAACTGTAATGCATGCCCTCCTGTATAATCCCTCTCTGCAAAGCTGTCATCTTCAAGTATTAATACAGGCTTATCCTTCAGCCCGGCTTCAAGAAGCAATTCAAGGTTTTTTATATTGGCCTTCCCGAAATATAACCCTGCAAGTACGATAACGTCAGCCTTTACTGACAGCTCTTTGTTTTTTTCATATGCAGCTTCGGAAATCCCTACAAATGGGATTTCTTCAGCCACTTCAACATCATTTTCCTTCGATATCTTCCAGTCAAGATCTCCAATACCGAGCACCCCGCTGCTTATATCAAAGCCTTCTTCATGGAGCCTGCTTATTATTTCACTCCCGCTTCCTCCACCGCAAATTACATGAACTTTTATGCCTTTTTTTGTTATATTGTGTCTTGTAAGCGCATATATATATGGCTTGTTCCCTACAGGGCTTACTGATACATGGACATCGGTATTGAATATTTCCTTGATATTCAGTGCATTAAGAGTATCATAAGGGGTTCCCTGGTATCTTATTTCCCCATCCTTCATCATGACTATATAATCCCCATAAGCCGACGCCATGTTCAAATCATGCAGCACAGTAATTGCAGTAAGCTTCCTGTCCATGCACATCTTCTTAATAAGGTTCAGTACTTCGATCTGATGCTGTAAATCCAAATGAGATACAGGCTCATCCAAAATGAGTATTCTTGGTTCCTGGGTAAGTGCCTGTGCCAGTATGACCCTCTGCCTTTCGCCCCCGCTCAGCTCCATGAAGTTTCTCTCTTTGAGATGGGTAGTATTTGTATATTGCATGGCTTTCTCTGCAATGCTCATATCTTTTTGGGTCTCTCCCTTAAACCTGTTTATATAGGGATACCTTCCCATAAGTACTACATCCATAACCTTAAAATCAAACTCAAGGGAAGTGTTTTGGGGTACAAAGGAAAGAACCCTGGCCATTTCCTTTTTCTTCATCCCGGCAATGTTCCGGTTTTCTAAAAACACGACACCTTCCTGAGGTTTGAGAGCGGAAGAGATAACCTTTAGCAAAGTACTCTTTCCCGAGCCATTCGGACCAACAAGGCAAAAAAAGCTTCCTTCCTTTATGCCCAGGTCTATCCGGTTAAGCACCTTTTTCAAATCATAATTGAAATTCAGTTTTTCAACCTGTATCTGGTTGTCCATTACCAATTCCTCACTTTATTATTCTCCGAAAAAAACCTTGGACATCTCTTCAACTGCCTGGACTATCCTGGGTCCTGGTCTGGAGATAATATTGTCATCGCTCATTATATATACATTGCCTTTTCTCACGCTTTCAAGCTTCCTAAATATCGGATTGTTCGATATATCTTCCTTGCTCATTCCTTTATCCGTAGAATGCAATGCCGAAATAAGCATATCAGGGTTGTCTTTCACAAGCTCCTCAGCACTATATTTTGCCCAGCCGTCTACTTTTTCGGCAACGTTTATACCTCCGGCAGCCTTTATTACGTCATTGATAAAAGTTTTTGCCCCTGCAGTAGTAAGCGGATCTGTCCATACTACATAGAAAACAGTCGGTTTTTTCTTATCCTTTGTCTTGGATGCTATTGCTTCAATAGTACTCTTCATACTTTGTACCGTTTCTTCAGCCTTGGCATCAGTACCGGCAACCTTCCCTATGAGCTTTATGCTGTCATATATCGAATCAAAGCTCTCAGCTTCTGTTACTATTACGGGAATACCCATACTCTCCAGGCTCTTTACCGTTTCCTCCTGTATGTAACCGGCCAGCACTACATCCGGCTGAACTTTCTTTATTAGCTCCATATTAGGGCCTTCAAAGGTTCCTACCTTTTCAATGTTCTTTACTTCTTCAGGATAATCATCATAACTGGTCACTCCCACAACCCTGTCCCCTGCACCCAGTGCAAAGAGTATTTCAGTATTTGACGGAGATAAGGAAACAATCCTCTGTGGGATTTTATCCAGAGTTATTTTTCTGTCTTTAAAATCAGTCACTTCAATTTTTTCAGCTGCTGAGGGCTTTACCTCCTGAGCCTTCGCTGTTTCATTTGTTGCTGCCGGCTTTGCACAGGTCGACAAACTTACAGCAAGTATTATTGTAACAAAAAATATAATTATTCTTTTCATTTGATTTCACTCCTAATACTATTATATTTGAATAAATTACATAAAAAAATCCTTCTACCAGTAGAAGGAAATACATTTCTGCATAAGGCACCTCCCCATCTCTCGTAGGTCAGTTATTAGCTTCAGGTAGGTCTCCTGGCTCCGGTTCATCGCATTCCTAAGCCTTCCCAGAGTAGAACTCCAGTGGCATATTTAGGATACTCACCTTTACAGTGGCGGGACCGCATGGGATTCTCACCCATTTCCCAATTAAGCTGGCAGGAGCTTGCTCCTGCTCTGCGCCTGAATCATTTGCTATTTAGTTCACAATTATTCTACCATATCGCAATATTGTTTACAATACTTATTTCCCCAGCAATTTCCGCTCAGCAATGCACCTTTCCACAAAAAATAAAAAACGGAGCAGAAAATCTACCTCGTTAAATATTCATTATGGTGCGAGAGACGGGACTTGAACCCGTACGATGGAATCACACGCCCCTCAAACGTGCGCGTCTGCCAATTCCGCCACTCTCGCCTGTCACATTGACTATTATATATCCTATCAGCCTCTATGTCAATAGAAATCTGATTAGCATATCAGTCAAGTTTTTCCGATGCGATTAATGATATCTTATTGCTTGTTTTGAGGAATGAACCATTCGTAAATATTCCTATATGGGTTTATTACATCAGGTTTTATATCTCCTCTGATTTTATTTCTCACTACGACCGCTGCGTCCCTGAAGAACAGGCTAATGCATGGAACTTCCTCCCTGAAGGTCTGCTGTATTGTTGTGTATACTTCCTTGCGCTGGCTGCTGTCCAGTGTAACATATGCCTGCTGCAGCAAATTATCAAAATCAGGATTTGAATATGACATAAAATTCTTTCCGCCCGCTATCTGGCTGGTGTGGAATGCAAAGGACAAATCCTGCGTATTCGATAAACTATAACCTGTAAGTACTACATCGAATTGTTTCGAATCCAGGGCAGTCTTTACATCATTAAACGGCAGCGATTTAATTTCTACGCTGAAACCGATCTCCTCCAGGTTTTTCTTTATATCATCCGCAGCTTTTTTTCTGAAATCATTTTCTTCATTTGTCAGCAAAGTAAACTTAAGTGTCTGCTTTACTCCGTCAACTTCCCTTTCCAGTATTCCATCATTGTTTGAATCTACGAATCCGGCTGCTTTCAGTGTATTCTGGGCTTCAACCTTGCTGTACTCATAAGTAATACCTTTGCCGTCGTTCAGCCATGAAACCGGACTTATTGGTACATCTGTGACCTCGGCATTTCCCAGAAGATATTTTTCTACAATCGATTTTCTGTTTATTCCTTGAATCATTGCCTTTCTTACGGCCTTATCCGTAAAAATCGGATTCTTGTAATTCAATCCTAAAAAATCATAATTCAAAGTAGTATACTTATAGGCGTTAACATCCTTCATTTCGCTGTATTTTTCCCAATCATAGGAGGTGGTGTTCAGTATATCAAGCTCCTTTGATTGAAAGGCTGTTGAAAATGCATCAGTATCACTGATAAATGTGACTTTAACCTTATCAATATATGGTTTCCCTTGCCCATTCCACTTTTCATTATATACAAGCTCCATCGATTTAAGCTTGTCATACTGTGATACCTTGAAGGGACCCGTACCAACCGGAACAGCGTTTATATCCTTACTGTACACATGCTGCGGTATTATTGGGAAATTCAGCATATCAAACGCATTTGCAAAGGGCTGGTCAAAAACAATCTCTATGGTTTTGCTATCCCTTGCCTTATAGGAATATACATGCTCCAAATGGCTTTTATATATAGAGTCCGCAGATGTTTTTATAGTATCCATAGAAAAAATTACATCGTCAGCAGTAACATCTTGTCCATCGCTCCAATATATATTGTTTTTAAGTCTTACAACACATTTTGATGTACCTGCTTCAAAGCTCCAGCTTTCAGCCAGTGCAGATACTATTTTCAGGTTCTGGTCATATTCTACCAAGTTCTGAAAAAGAAGCTTGGAAACTTCCATATATGATTTGCTTTTGCTCAGCAAAGGGTTGAGTGTACCCGGCTCAACCGAAGCCATATTGATTGTCCCTCCGGCCACAGGTTTTTCATCTTCAACCGTAATCTCGGCTTCCGGCTGTACAACCTCACTGCATGCTGTAAGCACAAAAACTGCAAGCAGCATAAAAATCAAGATGCTTTTTTTGCATTTGCTTAAAAAACTCATATTACTCATTCAATGTTCTCCATTCTTTATACTTCAGAAAAGTCTGCTGCAACCCTATTTCCCGGTATCATTCCAATTATAAATTTTTTTGTATATTGAATAATTTAGTTTAACCCTTTTTACGAAGTTCTCCGTTTCCTTAAAGGGTATTGTATCAAGATTTTTACCGTTACTGCTCAGGTTCTCGTCTTTAAGCCATTTGTCAACGTTCCCGCTGCCTCCATTGTATGCAGCAAAAACAAGCTCGAAATCCCCGCGGTAATACTCATTAAGATGCTTAATATACCAGCACCCCAGCTGAATATTCGTTTCGGGATCATAAAGTATATTGGCGTCATACTTTTTTGTGTTTGTTTGTTCTGCTATCCACTGTCCTGTAGAAGGTGTTATCTGCATTAGCCCTCTCGCACCCTTCTTTGACTCGGCATATGTATCAAAGTTGCTCTCTGTTTTTATCAGAGCGGCTATAAGTGCAGGATCAATACCATACTTCTTTCCGTTGCCTATTATTATTTCGTCATATTTCAACGGATAAAAAAGCTTGATTAAATTCGGCATATTCAGTGCTGCTATGTAAATCAACAATATTACAATTAAAAGTCCGGTTAATCTATGCTTACTGCGAGTTTTCAAATACTATTCTCCCCCGACAACAATTTTGTTCCACAACTGCTCTATCTTGCCCCCGACTTCTTCAATCGGTCTGTTGTTGTCAATTATGACGTCTGCATATCTTATTCTTTCTTCATTAGTAAATTGGGAGTTTATCCTGTTTATTGCATTTTTATAGTCAAACTTGTCACGCTCAATAAGCCTCTTTATTTGAGTATCCCTATTCACTATTACAACCCATACACTGTCTGCAATTTTATGCAGGCCCATTTCAATAAGTATAGCTGCATCAACTACTATGACTTTTTTGCCGTCAGCCTTCAGTTCTTCAATTTTTGTTTTCACGCGCTGGATAATTTCCGGGTGAGTTATACTGTTAAGAAGGTCAAGCTTTTCCTTCGCTGAAAATACTATACTTCCAAGCTTTTTTCTGTTTATTTCGCCGCTGGGAAGCAATATATCACTTCCGAAGCTTTGAACTATTTTATTATATGCTATTTCACCCTTGCTTACAACACCCCTTGCAAGTACATCCACATCTATTACCGATGCTCCCAGCTCTTTGAGCTTTGCCGATACTGTGCTTTTTCCACTTGCAATTCCCCCCGTAAGTCCAATAACCATAACTATTACCACCTCGAACAAATCTATTTTGCATCATACCAGCTATTACCGCTGTTAATGTCAACTATAATCGGAACCCTCAGTTCATATGCTTTTTCCATGCATTCCTTAACCAGCTTCTTTACCTCTTCAAGTTCGGACCTATGGGTTTCCACAATAAGTTCATCGTGTACCTGAAGTATAAGCTTTGATTTAAGCTTTCGCGCTTTAAGCTCGTTATGAACCTTTACCATTGCTATTTTGATAAGATCGGCAGCACTTCCCTGTATCGGGGTGTTCATTGCCATCCGCTCTCCGAAATTCCTGTTTATCGCATTCTTGGACGCAAGCTCCGGTATGTATCTTCGCCTGTTCATTATCGTCTTCACATACCCGTCGGCTTTAGCCGCTTCCACTATATCAGACATGTATTTCTTTACCATCGGGTATCTTTCAAAATAACTGTCTATGTATTTCCTGGCTTCTTTCCTTGTTATCTTAAGATCCTGTGATAATCCGAAATCGCTTATACCATATACAATCCCGAAGTTAACAGCCTTAGCCCTGCTTCTCATAATTGAGGTAACCTCGCTTATATCGACACCGAAAACCTCTGAGGCAGTTCTGGTATGAATATCCTCATTTCTGACAAAGGTCTCAATAAGTCCATCATCCCCGGAAATATGGGCCAGCACCCTGAGTTCTATCTGCGAGTAATCCGCATCTACTAAAGTATATTCATCACTGCCGGGTACAAAGACCTTTCTTATCTGCCGGCCATTTTCGGTTTTTACAGGTATGTTCTGAAGATTCGGTTCCGTACTGCTCAACCTTCCCGTAGCAGTTACAGTCTGATTAAGCTTTGTATGTATCTTTCCGGTCTCAGGGTTTATAATATCGATTAGTCCATCTGCATACGTTGATTTTAGCTTCACCAACTGCCTGTACTCAAGTATCTTTTCAATAATCGGATGCTTGCCGAGAAGCTGCTCCAATACTTCAACATCGGTTGAATAACCGGTTTTGGTCTTTTTCACTACCGGCAGCTGGAGTTTTTCAAACAAAACAACTCCAAGCTGTTTTGTGGAGTTAATATTGAATTCTTCTCCTGCAAGTTCGTAAATGCTGGCAGTAAGCCCGTCTATCTGCTTACCGAATTCGGAGGATAGTGTCTCCAGCATCCTTCTGTCAACCTTGAAGCCCTCATATTCCATATCTGCAAGAACCTCCACCAGAGGAAGCTCAACCTGATAATACAATTCCTCCATCCCAAATTCCCCGAGCTTTTCCTGAAGTATAGGTCCCAGCTCCGATATTGCCTTTGTAGCAGCTCCATATTTCTGCACCTGATCCAGGCCTTTTTCCTCATACCCTTCCAGGCTTATCCCCAAATATTCCTGGCATAAATCCTTTACTTTATAGGAGCCCTTTGAAGGATTCAAAAGGTAAGCCGCTATCATTGTATCAAATCCGACTGGGGTTATTTCTATACCTTTTCTTCTCATTACCAGGATGTCCTGCTTAATATCATGCCCTGATTTAGTAATTGAAGAATCCTCAAGAAGTGCCTTTATAAATCCCATACTGTTTTCATTTATTGAAACACGGTACTGATTTCCGGATATCCCGATATATAATGTTGTCAACATTTCAGGCATTTCATTGTCAACCTTCAGCGCTATTTGTCCGGATTTTTTTGCTTCCTCCAAAATCACGGTAAAATCATCACTGAATAGTTCTTTTACATTGATATCGGCTTTTTTAGGCAATTCAGCGGCAGTAGCGCCCTTGCACATTTTCTCAATCAAGGATTTGAATTCAAACTCTGAAAAAAGTGTGTAAAGCTTCTCGCTATCAGCTTCCTGCAAAGTATAATCCTCTATTTTGAAATCGATAGGCACATCCCTTACAATTGTTGCGAGCTTTTTAGAAAAGATTGCCTGCTCCTTGTTGTTTTCTATGTTTTCCCTTACCTTGTTCTTCTTGATATCCGACGCATTCGCAAGAACTTCCTCTACAGTTCCATATTGGTGGATAAGATCTAAAGCCGTTTTTTCACCAACTCCCGGTACACCCGGGATGTTATCCGACGCATCACCCATTAGCCCTTTCAAATCCACAATCTGGGGCGGGGTCAATCCATATACCTCATTGAGCTTTGAGGCATCGTATTCATCCATTTCGCTGATTCCTTTTTTTGTAATAAGGGTATGTACGTTATCGCTTATTAACTGAAGAGCATCCCTGTCTCCCGTCACAATAAGCGCCGGAACACCAAGTTCATCACAGTGCCTGGTAATGGTTCCGATTATATCGTCCGCTTCAAACCCGTCCAGTTCAACCTGTTTTATGTTCATTGCAGCAATAACTTCCTTGAGGGGCTGAATCTGTTCGGCCATTTCTTCAGGCATCTTCTGCCTGCCGGCTTTATACTCGGTATATTCTAGGTGTCTGAAGGTTGGAGCCTTCCTGTCAAAAGCAATACCAAGATATACAGGCTGATATTCCTCTATTATCTTGTTTATCATATTTACAAAGCCATAAATTACACTGGTGTGAAAACCTTTTGAGTTTGTAAGCTTCGGCATTGCATAAAAAGCCCTGTGCATCAGGCTGTTTCCGTCTATGATAATAAACTTTTCATTCTTCATGTTGAAGTTCCTCCACGCTTATACTGTTTTTCATATTTTGTATAACATATTATTTCCACTAAAAAACTAAAAACCCTTTCAAAAAAGAAATTTTTGGACACAAAAGCAGGCGGCATAATGCCGCCTGCTTCTCACTGCTTCTTCTTTAATTTATTTCTTTTTGCTATATATAAAGCTGCTGCGCCCACTGCGCCGATTATCACAAGATATGGTATTGCAGTGACCACCCAGACAAAAACTCTTTCCAACCCCAAGAGCACATTATTTATTGCTCCTATGAATCCGTTGTATGCTTTGCCCCATATTCC
>JBLNDG010000037.1:0-7697 GCA_050261415.1 Caulobacteraceae bacterium
ATACCTTTTTTAAGAGATTATCTGGATTTGATTTACAAATACCTTGATAATTTTCGTAAAACATGTAAAAAGGGAGCTGTGCACCAGCGATTTTTCAATCGCTAGTGCGACAGCTCCTTTAAATATTTTCGCTGTAGTCTCATTTATTTTCCCACATAGCCAAGACTGTTGGACAGCTCCTTTGCTTCCAGAATCACATTCGGTATTATTTTATCCAGACCTTTTTCTTTCAGCCTGTAGCTGGGGCCTGAAATGCTCATGGATGCTATGGCTTCACCATAACAGTCAAAAACAGGAGCAGCAACACAAGTGACCCCATCTTCCCTTTCCTCATTGTCTATAGCATAGCCTTGCTTTTTTATAATTTCGAACTCTTTTAACAGTTCCTCCTTGGAGGATAGAGTATTTTTGGTGTATTTTTGAAAAGTGGTTTTGTTAAGAATCAATTCCTGATATTCCTGCGGTTTATAGGATAACAGCAGCTTGCCGCCCCCGGTACAGTACAAGGGAACTTTGGCTCCCAGTTGTGTGAACATTTTCAGAAGCTTGGTGCTTTCGGATTGAGCAATATATATTACTTCACTTCCGTCCAGAACCAGCAGATTACTGGTTTCATTCACTGCTGCCCTTAATTTATCCAAATACGGTTGAGCAAGGTTTGCCAGGACGTTCTGTCTTTTGGCCATACCGCTGATCCTAAAGAGGCCGACTCCTATTCTATATTTTTTGGTTTTTTTGTCCTGCTCAATGATACTGCATAGCTTTAAGGTATTGAGAAGGTGGTAGGTTGCACTTACTCCGTAATTAAGCCGAGAGCTTATCTCTGTTAACCCCAAACCTTCTTCCGCTCTTGCAAGCTCTTCCATTACTTCAACAGCCTTAATGACGGAACCTATTGTTTTGGTGTCTTTTATTGCGTTATTGTCCAAATATAATCAACTCCTGCAAAAATCATACGCTTATGCACAAAGGCTGTTTTCCGACAAGTACAATTTGCTGTTTTGCTGCCCTTGCCTAGAATTATTATAGCATATTCCGGAACTTGTACAACAGACAAAAAAAGGTGGGAAATCATATTAAGATTTCCCACCTTTTTTTGTTACGCAGATATCTGCTTAATTACTGGACCGCTTTATTGGTCAGTATTTTAAGAATTGTATTATCCATGTCTTTCATCCCTTCATTGGACAATATCCCAAGATTTCTTATGGTAGCTTCCGCATCATCTCCGACTATACCGTCAAATTTTGATATCACGGTCCCGTTCACAGCAAGATATGCCTGAATGACTGCTTCGCTTCCCGCAGTAGATAATTTATAAGCACAGCCGCATTTTGCTCCGTCACATACCATCCCTGAAATAGCTCCTACCATATTATTTATTGCCCCCACCATTTGTTCATAGGAGCCGCCCAGAAGCCATGCAATGGAGGCAGAAGCACCAATTCCTGCTGCAACACTGCACCCACACACCGGGGACAGTTTTCCGGTGTACTCTTTTATATATGCAGTTATCAAATGACTTAACGCCAATGCTCTGGCTAGCTTTTCATCGTCATATCCCAAATACCTGCAAACAACAGTTGGGGGAATAATAGCTGTTATTCCATGATTACCGCTGCCGGCGCTGCTCATTACGGGCAAATTTATACCGGCCATTCTTGCATCGCAGGCAGATGATGTCAATATCCTTACCTGGTTTACTATATCATCTTTTAGTATGCCCTTTTGCAGCAGCTGGCTCATCCCTGCACCAAGACCAATCTTACTTTCCAAGCCCTTATTGGCCATATTGATGTTTAACTTCACTCCGTCCAATAAGAACTCAATATCTGCATAAGGGACATCTTCAATAAAAGCCTTTATTTCTTTAATGCTCAGGTTTTTTAACGCATATTTGTTGACGTTATAACCTTCTTCAAAAGCGCATTGTTTTTCTTCTTCATTGTATATTACCTTGCCGTTAGCTTCCAAATAAACAATATTAGTATGACTGCTCTTCACTATACACCGGGCTTTGCCTTTATTTGTCTTTATTGCCGCCTCTATGTAGAAGTTGTCTTTATCATCCTCAACCTCAACAGATATTTTGTTTTCCTGGACTAACTTATCAGCTTCATTTACATAGCAGTCATTAACGTTTTTGAAAAGCTCCAGCCCTAGTTCAGGGTTTCCGCATACTATCGAAAGTGCTACAGCAAATACTATGCCCTTTTCATTCGTGCCGGGTATTCCAACTCTCATACCATTTTTATAAATGTTAGGGCTTAATACAACCCTTATTTCTTCGACTGTGCCTTTTATTTCCTTGTAAGCGGTAGACACTGCCAAAGCTACAGCGACTGGCTCAGTACAACCCCGGGCAGGTTTCACTTGCTGTTTTAAAATACTTAAGATATCTTCTCTGTTCAAGTATAAAACTCCTTACAAATGAATTTCATGTACTATTACTTACATATTGATAATATGAGCAATAATTATGCCAGATTGCGCAATTACAGTATTCCAAATAATGCAAAGTACAGTACAAATTTTCAATATGAGCCCCTAAAACGAGTTTTTGCACCCACGAAAAGCTTATCCCAGTACATTATAATTTGTTTAATGTCTATCAAGCAACTTTTATGTTATAAAAAATTCGTCAAATAACAAAAATTTTACCCATATTTATCCATTTATCAGCATGTTATTGTCATTATTTTCAAATTTGAAAAAAGATTTTTCGTTTATGTAAATTTTAATCCAGGTAAATAATTTTTTACCATAAGTATAAAACATACATTACTGAATCCAGCCGGGTGCAGACAGAAACAATGTTTAATGCATAATTTTACATTACTTACATCAAATGTTTTTCATTTATGAAATTCATTTCTACTTTCTCTAAAGCGTATTAATATTTCTATGTTTGAATTTTCTTGATTTTGCATGGCCTTTAAACTCGGACATCCCTTTTACCCGGATTATGAAGCAAATATTTCAAATTCTCCTATTTTTGTTATGGCATGAATATTGCATTAATATAATTTCGCATGCATAGAACCAATAAATATTGGTCTTGTATAGTCCGTGCATAAAAATTTAGAGAGGAGGGCAGAGTTTTAAGTCATCGTAGTAAGAGACATAATTAGGAATAGTCCTTAGGTGTTAAAATTATTACACAATTAGGGAGGAGAAAGAATGTTGAACAAAAGAAGTAAGTCTATTATTGCTTTATTACTCGTTACTTTATTGATTTTTGCCGCTGGCTGCAGCGCTCCAAAGCAGGCGGCTGACAGCTCAGCTCCAGCAGCAACAAAAACTGATAGCTCTGCTCCATCAACAGCTATTGCAAGACCTGAGGGAGTACCCGCAGATTTCCCTAGCAAAGAAATTCATTATCTCTATGGTTTCTCTGCAGGTTCTGCTAATGACGCATATTTCAGAATTCTAGCCGACAAAGTAAAGTCAATGCAAGGCTGGAAGAACGGTTTCGTAGTAGATTACAAAACAGGTGCTAGTGGAAAGATCGAATGGGATGCAATTTCCAAAGCTAAACCAGACGGATACACTATAGGATTTACTCCGAGTGCTATGTTGATTCCTGTTGTTGCAGAAAAAGCAACTTTCGGTGTTGATAACATGGCTTATGTTGCTAACATGATGACTGACCCTGGCGTTATTGCTGTTGCAAAAGATTCACCTTACAACACATTACAGGATATAATCGAAGCAGCTAAAAAGAACCCAGGAAAAGTAAGCTTTGGTGTTACTTCTACTATAGCTCAGGAAGGCTTGACTCTTAAGCTTATCCAAAAGGTTGCCGGTGTTCAGTTCAATGTTGTACCATTCGACGGTGAATCCGAAGTAATGGCCGGTGTCGTTGGTAAACACGTAGATGCGTTGTGCCTCAATATAACAGATATTTACAATGCAGTTCAGGAAGGACAGCTCAAAGCTATTGCTACTGGTGATACACAGCGTGCTAAATTCATGCCTGATGTACCAACTTATAAAGAAGCAGGATATGATGTTACACAGGTTAACATGAGAGCTATTGGAGTTCCGAAGGATACTCCGGAGCCGATCAGACAGTACCTTGAACAGTGCTTCATGGCTGCTGCAAATGACCCTGAAGTTCAGGCAAAGGTTGCTGAAATGAAGATACCTGTTGAAAACGTAAGCGGTACAGACGTAAAAGCTAAATTCACAACTATTCAGAAAACTCTCCAGGATCTCTGGAATGCAAACCCATGGCAATAAGAGAGTAGACAGAGTATAGCTGAATATATAATACAAGCAGCTTATTCCGGGGTGGTTAACCACCCCGGAATTATAAATAAGTTAACATGCTGGAGGTTAACAAATGGAAAATAAATCTGTTAAGAAACCTTTTAATTACAATTATTTATCGGCAATTTTTGTTTATATATGGGCTCTAGCATTTTTGATAGTAACTCCTTCGATTAAGGAACCACAGTCGAGATTGTTTCCTTATATTGTTGGTATTCTTGCAATTGTGCTAGCTACCATGCTTATAATAAAAGTCCGCTTTAACATTGGGAAACCTATGGAAATTACAAATTTCAGCGGTACGAAATCAGCGCTTTTTATGGCTCTTTTGCTTGTTATATATGTGGGATTTATAGAAGTTGTAGGCTTCTATATAGCAACACCTTTTTATACTTATATAGCAATGATGATGCTCGGACAGAAAAATAAGAAATTAATGCTTATAATTTCTATACTGTTACCAGTGGTAGTATATGTCTTCTTCGATGTGTTATTGGATATGCAGATTCCGGGAAGCGTGTTGTTTCCCGATTTACTAGGATAAGGAGTGTGAAATATGGATTTTCTGCAGTACGCTCTTGTGGCTTTAACTCCAACTAATCTTCTGTGGTTGACGATAGGGGCGATTGTCGGTGCCATTCTTGGTGCTCTGCCGGGAATGTCGGCTGATACAGGTATCGCAATTTTCCTGCCTTTGACCTTCAATCTGGAACCTGTTACAGGACTTATAACTTTAGGTGCTATTTATGTAACTGCAGCTTACGGCGGTAATATAACAGCGGTATTGATCAATACTCCCGGGACCTCAGACTCATTGTTCATGACTTTGGATGGCTATCCGATGACCGTAAGAGGCGAAGGCCTGAAGGCAATTGGTGTTACTACCTTCAGTTCTTTCATTGGAGGCATAATAGGCTGTGTTGCTTTACTTTTCATTGCACCGCCCCTTGCACAGCTTGCAGTAAAATTTGGTCCATGGGAATTGTTCCTGACTACAATGATGGGTATCGTAATCATTGTCGGTCTTACAAAGGACGGTATGCTCAAAGGTGTTATGAGCGCCAGCCTGGGTCTTTTATGTTCACTGATAGGGCTGGACGGACTTACCGGCGTTAGCCGTTTTAATTTCGGAATAGACCAGATATACGATTCGCTGCCTTTATTGCCTGTTGTACTGGGTATGTTTGCAGTGTCTCAGGTACTGTGTCTGGTAGCGGAAAAAACTGAAACCATAGTTATAGATAAATCGGCAATCCGCGGCAGCGCTTTTCTCGGTATAAAAGACCACTTGTCAATGCTGCTTACCAATATATATTCTTCCGTTATCGGTACTATTGTCGGCATTATCCCTGGTGCAGGAACTACTGTTGCTGCAGGTATCACTTACAACATTACCAAGAAGAGGGACAAGCATCCTGAAACTTTTGGTAAAGGTAATGAACAAGGGCTTGCATGTGTATCAGCTGCTAATAACGGTGTTGTCGGCGGTTCACTTGTACCGCTGCTGACTCTTGGAATACCTGGAAACGGAACCTCAGCCCTTTTCCTGGGCGGACTTTTAATTCACGGTCTGGCTCCAGGAAGCCAGTTGTTTACAAAGACTCCGGAGACAGTTTACGGTTTGTTCATGGGCTTGCTACTTGCTAACTTCTTCATTCTGATTATCGGATTGTTCGGCGCTCCTATATATTCAAGGATAACCCTGGTACCAAACAGCATTTTGATTCCTATAGTCGGTGTTTTCTGTATATTGGGGGCATACACTTACCGAAATCTGGCCTTTGATACAATACTGGTTTTGTTCTTTGGTATCATCGGTTACTACATGACAAAAGCAAACTTTGGTATGGCACCTTTTGTACTGGCCTTTGTATTGGGTAAGAACGCAGAAATGCAGTTCCGCAGAGCCCTCCAGCTTATGGGCGGAGCCGGTATAAAAGCTGCAATGTTCCAACCTTTGCCGTTTGCTTTACTGTTAGTCGACTTGTTATTCCTGTTTTCACCATTCTTTGGTGATATCAAGAACTTAATTATGAAAAAGAAACAGACAGCTTAATACTTGTTCAAAAAAATTTGTACAATTTCTGGGAAGGAGCTTTACAATGAATACTATGACAAAAAAAGAGCGTGTTATCGCTGCAATCAACAAGAAGGAAGTTGACAGAGTTCCATTCAGTATCTGGTATCATATACCCCATGTGGACCAGGACCCTGTCCAGCTTGCAGAAGTACAGATAGCACAGGCTCATAACTACGATCTGGATTTTATTAAAATGATGCCTTTTGGCAACTACGGCGCACTTGACTTTGGACTCAGCTGCACTTTCTACTGCACTACAACACAGCCTGTTTTCGAAAGAAAATTCGGTATTGAGGATGTAAAGGAGTGGACAGAGCTTGAACCACTGCCGGGCAGCTTTGGTTCCCATGGCAAACAGCTTATGCTTGCCAGACAGATTAAAAAGCAGCTTAAGGGTGAAGAAATACCATATATACAGACTATCTTCAGCCCATTGACTACTGCAAAGAAATTAGCTGGTCCCCGTGTTTTTGAAGACATGAGGTCACATCCGGAATATTTGCACCAGGCACTCGCTGCTATCACAGAAACAACTATAAACTTCGTTAAACTTAATATTGAAGAAGGCGTAGCAGGATTTTTCTTTGCAACACAATGTGCCAACAAAGAATGGGTTACTGAGGCTGAATACGATGAGTTCGGTGTAAAGTATGACCTTCAGGTAATTAATGCATACAAGGATATTACTTATTTTAACGTTGCACATATCCATGGGGACAACACAATGTTCAAAAAAGTTGCCGACTATTCGTGCAACTGCATTAACTGGCATGACAGATGGGTAACTCCAAGCATGCCTGAAGCAAGAAAGATAACGGACAAGTGCTTGCTTGGCGGTATAAATGAGAAATGGCTGTCCAAAGCAAAACCTGAAGAAGTCCGAAACCACATCAGAGAGGGTGTATTAGCAGCCGGCCGTACGGGTATGATGGTTACACCGGGTTGCGTTGCTGAACTGGATACACCGGAAGTTAATTTCTATGCAGCTAGAACAGCCATTGAAGGTCTGTAATAATCTGCATTAAACAGCGTTTTCTCTTCCTTCAATATATTTAAACCAATGGAGACCTTCCGATGGCAATGCTTACCTAAATAAGTAGAGCATCGGGAGGTTCTCAGTATTGGGCAGCAATATGAAAACGGATATGGAGAAGGGAGTTATTTAATCGAATAAACTGGTGTTTTTCAATAGAATATAACGTATTTCAAATATAAGTATGAAACGGAGGAATTATGAATGAAACCAATAGAAAGAATAGAAGCTCTATTAGCAGGCAAAAAGCTTGATACACCTGCAATCAACCTTTGGAAGCACTTCCCGCCATATGATGAAAATCCAAAGGAA
>JBLNDG010000038.1:0-8916 GCA_050261415.1 Caulobacteraceae bacterium
AAATGACGGGAAGTAAGATTGAAATGTTGGCAGAAGTACTAAGTCCCATCATCAGAGGATGGCAGAACTATTTCATGAAATACAATCCGTCAGCAATAAGATTCTCATTGAATTGTGTTAACCAGAGACTAGTAAAATGGGCTATGTGTAAATTCAAACGTTTTAGAAATCATCGAAGAAAAGCGAATGAGTGGTTAAGGGAGCTTGCAAAAAGAGAGCCCAACAGGTTTCCGCATTGGGCTCTCGGGATAATCCCATAAGGTGAATGATAAGAGCCGTATGAATTGAGAGATTCACGTACGGTTCCGTGAGAGCCTGCTGGTGAAAATCCTACGGGCTACTCGACTGGAAGGTCGGCTACTAAATTAATTAGTAGCCTCCTATCCGATTATATAGGTTCATATGATTTATGGAAATAAATGCATATCTGCGATATAATCATATCAATAACATTGTTGACATCAATATTGTTTGGAGGTTTTTTATGCCAGATGTAAATGAGCTTCTAAATATTGCGATTAAAGAAGCGGAGAATCTGAATCGAGGAGAAGTTTTCCTTGTGAGAGATTTATTTAAAGGCTATGTATGGAATAGGATTTCTCGTAGTGAACGGCTCTTATTAGGGACATTATTTTTAAATTATATAAATTCCTCAAAAGGTTCAATCCGGGCAATTGAAAAAACTTCCTCTGGACAACAAAAATATAAGATAAAAATAGAATAATCTATTCTTGATAATGTCGTATGTAACATGTAATGAGAAGCTCTTGTAGACTGCCAAATAAAGACTTATTTGTAATAAGCTATATACAGTAAAGTATAGAAGGTGAACAATTATGAAATATGATTACCGTGGAGCTCGGGGTTCAAACGCTGGATATGATTTCCATGAGTTATGGGCCCTTCGCCAAGCATTAGTCCTTCTGGATCAAGACACCAGACTTTCTGCAGTGACAGTGGAAGGTTTAAGGGCAGAAGATGAAAATGGTTTACCCCTTGATACATGGGATGGAGTGGACTGTACTTTTTATTATGGCGATGATCAAATTGCATCAGTAGAACGAATAGTGATTGACCAACTGAAATACTCATCTGCTAACCCTGAACAGGCATGGACTGTAGCACGCCTTACCCAGAGTACCAACAAAAAACATGATAATTCAGTTATAGGAAGACTAGCCAAAGCTTTCGTGGGAGTGAAAATTAAACGCCCAGACCTTGTTGAAAATAGCAATTTAACTATACGTCTTGTAAGTAATCAGCAAATTGATTCTGATGTACTTGAATTTGTTACCACGCAAAGAGCGAATAATAAGTCAGTCCATGATGCCTTAAGAAAAGCAAGTGGATTGGAAGATCAAGACTTCAATTCTTTTCTAAAAAGCATCGACTTTTCAGAATGTGGTGGAGAATCTCGGTTTGCAATTGAAGAGCGTGTCCTGACTACTATTTCTGATTGGACTGATGATGATGCCCGTGTGATAGTAAACGAGCTTCTGCGATTTATACGACGTGCTATGATGCCCGAAGGAAAGGGTGAGCTTATCACTAGACAATCTATCTTAATTTGTTTAGGATTCTCTGACCCTCGTGCTTTATTCCCATGCCCGACGGTTATTAAAAAAGCTGATCATCTTATTGTAAGAGAAGCTTCTCGAAAAGTGACTGAACAAATGTTAAGTGGTAATCAGCGTATTTGTCTCTATGGAGAGGGAGGCTGTGGTAAGACCACTACTTTGCAAGAAATAAGGACATTGCTGCCATCTGATTCAGTCATCATAATTTTTGACTGTTATGGTGGTGGCCGATACCTTGATTCTGATGCATATCGACATAGGCCACGAGAAGCTTTCCTTCAACTGTCCAATGACTTGTCTCGTCAGCTTCAAGCTTCCATTACTGATGAGTAAATCATCAAATATAGACTACCCTAAAGCATTTAAAAAACGCTTGGAAAGGGCTTCACAAGTGGTTGCGGCTAAAAACCCCAATGCATTATTGGTGATCGTTGTTGATGCTGCTGATAATTCCGTTACAGCTGCCGAAATACAATCTCCACCAGAGAGAAGTTTTGTACATGACTTTATGTCACTAGGTAACCTGCCTGAAAATGTTCGTCTTATAGTCACTGCGCGTTCTGGTCGTCTACCATAACTCAATCTTAATCGCAGTTTTACTAAAGAGGAAATTATTGGCTTCACACGAGATGAAACTGCTATTAATGTGCGAAGAATGTGGAAAGATGTACCGGATACTTGGATTGAAGACTTCCATTACCTTTCACGTGGTAATCCACGGGTTCAGAAGTATTCATTGGACTATGCTGGATGAATAATCCGGAGTATTTTTCCTACTGAGTCCGGACATTGGTTCCACCCATTCCGGAGCAAAGTTCCATTCATTCAAGAACTTAATCGGGAAATTCGGGCAAGGCTTGATGCCTTTAATCTAAAGCCTTTTCAAAAGAAAGAAGGCAGTCGATACAGCATCTTTCTTGGGGAAGAAAAGCCATTCCTGGCACCACTGCCTGCTACCTCCTATGAACTGGCGGACTGGAAAACAGCCACTGTTCAGTTCAATTATCATATATCCGTAGATAAGATGCAATAATACTCTGTTCCTTACGAATATATAAAGCAGAAGGTAGACGTACGCATTACGCGCAATGTTGTCGAGGTATTTTACAATAATACCCGCATATGTTCCCATAAACGCCTTTACGGGCATCCCGGACAATATAGCACCATTGAGGCACATATGCCGGAAGACCACCAGAAATACTTGAAATGGGACGGTAATTGTTTTATAGAATGGGCCGGTAAAATCGGCCCCAGCACTACCATTACTGTTAAATCAATACTTGCCTCCTACAAGGTGGAACAGCAGGGATATAAAAGCTGTATGGGACTTCTAAAACTCGCGGATAAGTACTCCGTGGAACGCTTGGAGGCCGCCTGCAAAAGGGTGTTATCCTATACCCCCCATCCCAGCTACAAAAGCGTCAAGAATATCCTGGCTACTGGTCAAGATAAAGTGACGAATGAACCATCTTTGAACAAAGAGCATTCAGACCCGGATCAACACGGTTATACCCGAGGTGCCGGATACTATAGGAGGTAAAGTACAATGACAAATGCAGCAACTATAAATAAATTAATCGAAATGCGTTTGACTGCAATGGCTGACGCATACCGTATTCAGCTACAAGACAACTCAATGTCTGAAGTTCCTTTTGAGGATCGCATCGGCCTTCTTGTTGACATTGAATATACAAGCCGAAAGAACAATCGTCTTAAGAGGCTCATAAAGAATGCCGGATTTGATCAGCCTGAGGCATCTATTGCCAACATTGATTACAATTCGGGCAGAAAACTGAATAAAAACCTAATTGACCGTCTTGCAGCTTGTGAATACATAGCACAAAAACATAATGTAATCATTCTTGGCGCAACAGGATCCGGGGAATCCTACATGGCATGCGCCCTTGGCATGGCTGCATGTAAACAGTTCTATTCCGTGAAATACATCAGGCTTCCGGAACTGCTTGCCGAACTTGCTATTGCCCGTGGTGACGGTAGCTTTAAAAGAGTAATCAGTCAGTATCAGAAGTATAACCTTCTCATCATGAATGAATGGCTTCTGGTTAAACTTACGGAAACTGAAGCAAGGGACTTACTGGAGATAATTCATGCTCGAAGCAAAAAGGCTTCCACCGTCTTCTGTTCCCAGTTTGCACCTGCAGGCTGGTACAACAAGATAGAAGGTGATACTATTGCAGATGCCATACTTGACCGTATCGTCCATGATTCCTATACCATCGAAATTCAGTACGTGGGTAAGGAACACGATAAATCAATGCGTGAGATTTATGGTCTTAACAACAGTAACGAAAAGTAAATATTAACTTATGGTTCCGTACCGGAACCAATGGAACCATCGTCCGGAACGGTTGGAACCAACCTTCCGGACAGGGTGGTTCCAGCAACCGGAATATTCATTTGGTAAAGACATCTATAATAAACAGGAAAAACAAAACATTTGTCGAAATACTTATTCATAATAAAAAATAAAATTTAAAGGAATGATGTAATATGAAACTAACTTTAAACTCCAGTCTTTTAATCAGTATGCCCATAATCGGACTTGTATATGGCATAATGTTCCATCATATAGTTATGCCTTTATTCGGAAACAGCCTAATCCACTGTTTAACCCTGGGAGTTGTATTTGGGTTTATAAATTACTTTATAGCCATCGGTATATATAAGAAATACAATGTACTGAAAAAGTCCTATAAATTATTACATAAAGACCTTCAGATAGACAAATTAACAGGACTCTTTAATCGAAGGGTCTTTGACAATGATATTCAGGAATTGTCCTTCGATGATACATATTCGATGATTTTCATAGACATTGATAATTTTCGAAAGTTCAACAATGAATTCGGCCATCAGACAGGCGATACTGTACTTAAGAAAGTCAGCCAGACCATTAAAGCCACTGTAAGGGCTAATGATAAGGTGTATAGGTATGGCGGCGAGGAAATTGTCATACTATTGAAAGACTGTGACAAAAAGGACGCATTTGAGATTGCTGAAAAAATAAGGGTAAATATCAGCAAGCTGGATAACTCTCCTTTTCCGCCTATAACAATCTCTTTAGGTATATCAAGCTACCCAGAGGACGGTACGGAAATTGATAAAATCATTGAAGCCTGCGACAATGCTCTTCTGGCAGCAAAAAAGTTAGGGAAGAACCGAGTTTTTGTGTGTGCAAAATAGAAATATACCCATATACTAAAAAACAGGCCTGTTTAACACAAATTGTGTTTGATGAGATTTCACATTATGAAGAAAACTTAAACATTTTTGTAAAGCTAAATCATCGATGTTTCACAAAGGTTTAGATTAATTGAAGACGACACCATATCGGTCATTTGGTATCTTTCTTAATGCGATAAAATACAACATATCTCTAATGCAGAATAAACGCCCTGGTTAAAGGGCGTTTTGATTAGCTATTTCTTGTTTTAAATGTTGTACAGCAAGTACCATCACTCGTCTCTGCCTTGCCATCACCCTGCGAATTGACTTCTATGCTGTCTGCATGGCACATACGGCTTTTGTTATAATGGCAGTTTGTTACTCCGCATTTAACGTTCATCTTCGGTGCATCCATTCTCTTCCACTTCCTTTCAATTTTATTCTTTTATTAGTTTATCCACTTTTTAGTATCCTCCAACAATGCGTTAATTATGCTAATAGTATATATTGTGTTACCAATGTGCTTATATTTCATGCAAGGAAATGTTCAACAATTACATAAAAGGCAATAATTTAAGTAAAAAAGCAGTAAAAAGCGGTGGTGAAACAGGTATGATGGCGTTATTCAAGTCTATTAAGAATCTCCTTTTATACCAGAAACCTAAAAATGCAAAGCGATTTGAATTACTTGAAGATGACTTTGAGAGTATTGACCGTGAACCAGAAAGTGAGTCCTGTAACCAAAACGATATATAACAAAAAAATACTGATAAAGATACTCTAAATTGCAAAAGGCAAAGGGTAAGAAAAGCCTACGATAACAGGAATTGGGATAGAATTATTGCCGATTGCATTACAGAAAACCAATATATGAATAGCTGCGGCTTCCCCGACAAATTTCTGGAGGAATACGAAATCCTGTTCAGGGACGGAAGGGAAAGCACAAGCTGCAGTGAGTCCAATGATTTTAGAAACCGTGTCTGTTATATCATCCTTGAACCGTCAAACGGCATACGAATCCTTCAATTGCATATTATTCTACTTTCAAATGTTATCTATAAATTGTATCTGTTATCTCTATATAGTTTATGACGGATACTCGCTGATAATATAGTTTGACTACGGATAGATAGCCCTTTATTTTCTTTCTTCAAGATAAGACTGTGCCATTTCCTCCAGAAGCTCATCACGCTCCAATTTTTTTATAACGCTTCTGGCATTCTGGTAATTGGTTATATAGGTCGGAGAAGAAATTACCCTCTCCTCCTCTTTCTCTAAAATTTGTATTATAAATCGTAGTCTGTTCCAATCTAACACAGGTATACTGATAAATGCTGATGTTAATGCAACCATCAATATTGTCCGTAATATATGTACATCCAAGCCCAACCTCCTTGCTTTTCTCATAACACTGTCTTCAGTCCTGTCAAGAGCCTACATAATTTGCTTCAATGATGCTTTCCCCCCAGCTTTTTGTTAAATATTGTATTTCATGCTCCGTCCAATTCTTTCTCATTGCTACCACCTTTTCAAATCGTCTTCTATTGAAGCCTCATTCAACTTGAAGCGGAAGAATGCACTCCCACTTATTATGTGAAGCAACCCCACCTATAGAGGTGGTGGACACCGCTTCAAGTTGTATGTCATCTGGAATAAGGGTCAGAATTTCCTTATTCCTTAAGCCCTGGACCGTTTAATCAAATATTTCTTTAGTCGCCTTGTTAATCAGGCTAATAACCTGCTTTTCTTTAGCATTTTGGGGTTTACAACATCTCTGCCATTCATCAAGTTGCACTGCCGCCATCTCATTTCCCTTTTTTGCACTTTCCAATATATACTCAAATGTTTCCTTTGCTGGTACAGCAACTTTTTTATCATTAGACATATCTTTATTTTTGTTGAGCCTAACTGACTGCATATTGTTTACGGACGATATTTGTACCCTATCGAATTTAATAACCATAATTCCTTAAAACATTAACGCCTCCTTATCCGCCATTTAATCCAGGAATACCTAAAATCGTCAACAGGATATTATCTGGATCCCAACCTACTTTTGTGCCGTATTCAATTAAACTCTCCAAAATCTTATTACTGATCTCCGAGGATAATTTAATTTTAAACCATCCCTGTTTAAGATTTGTCAACTCATACCCCGAAGAAATATATTTGATCCTATCCAAATCAGTTTCTTCATCAACTGCTTGAACATCTCCTATGCAGGCAGCCATCAATACAGTACTTATCCCATAGTTCGGGTTGAGGAGATAAAATATATAGGGGTATTTATCCACTAACCCTGTCATCCACCTTCTTATATCTGATACTTCATATATTTTACCAGACGCTTCTTCATACTCTTTGAAAGACAGGACTAATTTATGTCTCGGATCATCTTTGCTGTTTTCAAGCTCATTTATATACTGGGCTATCGTGCTATAATCCAATCTCTTGACTTCTTCCTTGCTCATAGTAGCAAAAACCAAATCATCATGTGCCATATCTTCTAATGAAATATTCTCTTTAACACTTAAATTCATTTAACCCCTCACCTTTTCTATCCGAAACTTTCGCAAATCAAAATATTTATCCTATCCCTTTAAATTTAAGCATTATATCTTAATAGGCTGCAAAGTAACTTTTATTTTGCCTGTAGCAACTTCCATTTCAAGAGTCCTGCTATGTGTTCCTCCAGTTTCGGCAGCAGTGTATCTCAAATTCATTTCATTTAAAATTGCCTTTACTGTATCAATATTTCTTTGGCCTATATTGAACACATCATTTTCCCGTACAGAATCAGCACCACCGAAAAGTTTAATTTCAAGTTCGCCTTTTAAACACCCGAACTCCGAGCACATTTTATTTATGAGGAACGGCACCGCCGTAGTTGCGTAGCAGCATGGTCGGATTTTACTGTCATCACCTGGCAGGGCTGGGGAAGGGAGGGCTATATGAACCATTCCCGCTATATTCTTTAACGGACTGTATACAGTTACGGCAACACAGGTCGCAAGTGCAAAAGTCTTTATTATATCGCCTTTACTATTTGAAATGGCAAACTCGCCAATACCAACAATCCTATCCATTACACCTCACCTTAACATTGAAAATATCATCTGGGGTATATTATCAAGTGAAACCTGTCTTTCAACAGCCCCAATGTCATATGCCACTTTCGGCATTCCATATACTACGGAAGATTTTTCATCCTGCCCGATAGTCCTTGCACCTTTCCTCCTCATAGATAGAAGCCCTTTAGCTCCGTCATAGCCCATGCCTGTAAGGATTACCCCAATAGCACTGCTTCCTGCTTCCTTCGCAACCGACTCAAACAGGACATCAACCGAAGGACAGTGGCCATTTACCTTATCTCCCTTAAAGCACTCCACCTTGTATTTATCACCAGCTTTTTTAATCCTCATATGCTCATCTCCAGGGGCTATCAGCACCCGTCCCTTTTCAACATAATCACCTGTCTGGGCTTCCTTAACCTGTAATTGGGTTGAGTTATTCAGCCTGTCTGCAAACATTCGGGAGAAAATTGGGGGTATGTGCTGGACTATCACAATCCCTGGTACACTTCTTTTGGGTAAACATTTCAGGACATTGTAGATGGCTTCTGTTCCTCCCGTAGAAGCCCCGATTGCTATTATCTTGCTGCTTGCATCGGCATTAGCCCCACCTATAACCTTCTGCGAAACGTTATCAGCTTTCCAATGTGATACATTCGCCGTTGAAGCTATTTTAATTTTTATTATCAACTCGTTTATAAAAGCCTCCACACTCTTAACCGACTGTATATCGGGCTTGGTTACAAAGTCAACTGCCCCCGCATTCATAGCGTCAAAAACAGCTTCGCTCACTGTGCTGACTACAACTACAGGCAGGGGATACTGGGGCATCAGCCTTCGTATGAACTCAATCCCGTTCATTTTAGGCATCTCTACATCGCAGGTCATAACATCAGGCTTGAATTCAATAATCTTGTCCCTTGCGTCAAAGGGGTCATTGGCCGTAGCCACAACTTCTATATTCGGATCAGAAGATATGCCTCTTGACAATACCTCCCTGAATACTATGGAGTCATCAACAACCAAAACCCTGATTCTTTTTCTCATATTCATGCTATCTATTCCTTTCTGTAGACAGC
>JBLNDG010000039.1:0-34741 GCA_050261415.1 Caulobacteraceae bacterium
TATTGTCTTCTTGAAGAATAAACTGAGAACACCCTTGATATAGGTAAAACTAAACCAGACTATGTTATAATATTAGTATAACGGCTTATATGAATTAAGGGGGTTAACAAATGATACTTATAAAAAACGGCAAGGTTTACACTATGGCCGGCAAGGTGTATGAAAAAGGTGACATACTCATTGATAACGGCAAGATAGTTGCTGTGGGAGAGAGCATCGAATCTCCGGCGGATGCGGAGATCATTGATGCTGAAGGCAGATTGGTAATGCCCGGTATGATAGAAGCCCACTGCCATCTTGGAATGTGGGGGGATGCCGTTGGCTTCGAAGGTGCTGACGGAAACGAGTCGGTAGACCCTGTAACACCTCAGCTAAGGGCAATAGATTCAATAAACCCAATGGACAGGACCTTTGAGGAAGCCAGGGAAGGGGGTATCACTACCGTATGCACCGGACCGGGAAGTGCCAATGTAATAGGCGGAACCTTTGCAACAATCAAAACCTACGGCAAGCGGGTTGATGATATGATAGTAAAAGAACCTGCTGCAATGAAAATAGCTTTTGGTGAAAATCCAAAGAGAGTCTATGCGGATAAAAAGAAATCTCCCACAACCAGAATGGCAACGGCTGCAATTCTAAGAGAGCAGCTTTTCAAGGCAAGGGCTTATAATGAAAAACTTCAGAGGGCAAAGCAGGACCCCGACAAGAAACCTGAGTTTGATATAAGGATGGAAGCGCTTGTTAAGGTCATTAATAAGGAAATACCCCTAAAGGCTCATGCCCACAGGGCGGATGACATATTTACCGCATTGAGGATTGCAAAGGAGTTTGACGTGGATATAACTCTCGACCATTGCACTGAAGGTCACCTGATAGCCGAAGAGCTTGCAAAGGAAGGCAAGTATGTAATAAATGGTCCTCACTTTACTGAAAGATCAAAGTTTGAGCTTAAGAACAAGACTTTCGAAACCCCGGCTGCCCTCTGGAAAGCAGGAGTTAAGTTTTCAATAACAACAGACCATCCGGTCGTTCCAATACAATATTTGCCCGTGTGTGCAGGGCTGGCAGCAAGGGATGGGCTTGATGAAATGGAAGCACTTAAGGCTATAACAATAAATGCAGCGGAAATATTAGGGCTGGATGATAGGCTGGGAAGCATAGAAAAAGGCAAGGATGCCGATATAGTCATATTTGACGGACATCCCTTCGACCTGACCAGCAGAACCTATGCAGTACTTATTGACGGGAAAGTAGTATATAGGAGATAATGTATACATTTGCCTGCAAACAGAGTATAATATCTATAGTATTCGTTAAGGATGCTATGGATATTTTGTTTTATAAGGAAAGTAATAACCGACATGAGGTATGAAGTTCAAGGTCGAGGTCTTCAGGCAGGACTCCGAAGAACTGCCTACAACCTATTGCCCATTGCCGGTACATTCGGAGGTAAGTTGATGCTTAGATTGATTTCAACAAGTGCTGAAGATACATTAAATATAGGAGAGCGGTTAGGCAGGCTTCTTAACAGGGGAAACATAATCTGTCTTTCGGGAGACCTTGGAGCCGGCAAAACTGCACTTACACAAGGCATAGCAAAGGGTATGGATGTAAAGGATTATGTGACCAGTCCTACCTATACAATAATCAATGAATACCAGGGAAGGATACCCCTTTATCATTTCGATGTGTACAGGCTCAATGATGTGGAAGAAATGTACGAGTTGGGCTACGAAGAATACTTCTTCGGGGATGGAGCAGTAGTTCTGGAATGGGCTGATATAGTAAAGGAGATAATCCCCGGTGAACGTCTCTGGATTACGATTTTAAAATCAAAAGAGGAAAACAGCAGGGAAATAATACTGGAGCCGACAGGAGAAGAATATGACAAAATAGTGAAAGGAATGGAACACAATGAGAATATTGGCAGTTGATACATCTACCTCTGCAGCAACGGCAGCAATAATGGAAGATGGAAAACTGGTCGCAGAATATATTTTAAATATAAGTAAAGCCCATTCCCAGAAAATAATGGGGCTTATAGATGAACTGTTTAAAAAATCAGGGCTTTTGCCTTCTGATATGGATTTGTTTACTTGTTCTTCAGGTCCGGGCTCTTTCACAGGTCTCAGAATAGGCGCCTCAATCATAAAAGGTATGGCTCAGGCTTTGGGGAAACCCGTAGTAGCAGTTCCCACCCTTGATGCGCTGGCATATAATCTTTTCAATTGCACGGGCCATGTATGTCCAATGCTTGATGCACAAAGAGGGATGGTGTATAGTGCACTCTATGCCTGGGAAAAAGGAGAACTAAAGCAGAAGGAAGACTTTAGCGTGATACTGGTTGAAGACCTTATTGAGAAGATTAAAAAGGAAACACTTCATACTACTTTCCTTGGTGACGGAGTCCCGTTATTCGAAAACAAGTTGAGACTCGGTCTTTCTGACTTCTCCATTGCTCCTGCGGACCACTTGCTCCCGAGAGCTTCTTCTTGTGCAGCTATGGCCCTGGACATGTATAATAGGGGCATTTATGACAGATATGATACTCTTAAGCTTACTTACATAAGAAAATCCCAAGCGGAAGTAGAATATGAAAAAAAACAAAAAATTGAAATAGAAGATATGAAAATTGAAGACCTGGAAAAGGTTATGGAGATAGAGCATCTTAGCTTTGCTATACCATGGTCAAGGGAATCCTTTGAATCCGAGCTTGAAAAAAACAACCTGGCGAAATATGTGGTTGCAAAGGTTGATGGGCATGTTGCCGCATATGGTGGAGTGTGGATTGTGCTTGATGAAGGTCATGTTACCAATATTGCAGTTCACCCAAGCTATAGAGGACAGAAGATAGGCGAAAGAATTGTACAGGCATTGATACATACCGCAATAGAAAACAATGCCCGCAGAATAACACTGGAAGTGCGGGAATCAAATGATGCAGCAAGAAACCTGTATAAAAAGCTGGGGTTTGTAGACAGCGGCAGAAGGAAAGGCTACTATGCCGACAACGGAGAGGATGCAATTATAATGTGGAAAGAATTAGTCTGAATATATTCGTGTTCAGTTTCAGACAATTATTATTGCCTTGCGTATATTAGTGTAGGAAGCAAGATTGCATTTTTATAAATTGGGATGAAGTTTAATTTCTGAACATTTTGGTCAGTTTGTTCCGGGTATGAATCTTTTGGGGAGGATGGAATCAAAAGGTGGCGATAGGTTTGGATGCCTCTGACATAGAAATAATAAACCAATGTCTGGCCGGGGATATGAACGCTTTCGAAACACTCATTGAGCGGTACAAGAAAATAATATACAATACAGCGCTTAGAATGATGGGGAACAAGGAAGAGGCAGAGGACGTTTCCCAGGAGGCATTTATAAGGATATATAACTCGCTGGCCAAGTATAACCCGGAATACAAATTTACGACCTGGGCTTTGAAAATTACTACAAACCTTTGTCTTGACAACCTTAGAAAGAGAAAAGGCGAAACGGTGCCCATAGATGAAGGATTTGATATCAAGGATGGAAGGGATACGCCGGAGGAAGAATACATCAGGAAGGAAAACCAAAGATTGGTGCAGAGCGCCATCAACAAACTACCCGGCAAATATAAGGAATTCTTGGTTTTATTTCATCAGAGAAACCTATCATATCAGGAAATTATGGATATAACGGGGGAATCTCTGACAATCGTAAAAAATAGGCTCTATAGAGCACGTCAGATGTTAAAGGAAGAATTAATCAATATGGAAAAGGAGCGTGGGAAGTATGCAGTGCAGGGAAATAAATGACATGATGATGAAGTATTTTGACGGAAACATCAGTGAACTTGAGCTGGAAATGATAGCCAAGCATAATGAAAAATGTACCGACTGTGCAGTAGAATTCCAGGCTCTAAAGGATGCAATATTCACTTTGGAAGAGCTGCCCGATATTGAGGTGCCAGCAGGCTTTGAAGCCAGAGTAATGGATGGAATCAAGACACAGGGAACATACTCCATGAATCCGCGCACTTTGGCTCATTGGTTGATTGCGGTACTTGGGCTTATAGTTTTTGCATGGAATATAATGAGCTTTGCGGTATTGCCGTGGATTAAGGAAAGCGGAGTGCTGATTATGGCGCAGAACTTGATTATCTATGCTTTGAACTTTGGTTCTGACATTTTAAAAAATGTACTCATGGTGTTGTCGGTTTTGTTGGGTAAGATTATAATATTCCGGAATATCCTTTTAAGAGATTATATCAATATAGTCGCTGCAATTGTACTTGCATTTATGGGTATTAACCTGTTGATGATAAGCAGATTGAAGCTTCGAGAGGATTAGGAGGTTATGCAATTGAAAATGAAGGGGAGAGCAGCGGTACTGGCGGTGATTCTCGCGGTTTTGCTGGTATTATGTGCTTTTAGCAGTGATGTAGATAATAAGGATAGGTTTGCGATATTCGATAATATTGAAATCCCTGGTGGAATTACAGTCAATGGAGATGCTGTTACTCTGTTTGGCAATATAACTGTAAATGGTACGGTAACGGGAGATGCAGTTTCGGTATTCGGGAATGTTGAGGTTACAGGGACGGTTGATGGTGATGCCGTAGCAGTGTTTGGAAACATATCCGCAAGGGAAAGCAGCGTAATTAATGGAAGTGCCGCAGGTATTTTCGGCGGCGTTGATAAATCCCAGAATGCAGTAATAAGGGGGGAAACAGCCGATATAAAACCTTTCTCCCTAAACAGGCGGGGGTTAATTCCAAGAGTATCCGTCGGGGATATGATAGGCTTGTTCATAGTATATTGTTTTTCATGCCTGGCGCTTTTAATTGCACCGGATAGGATAAAAAAGATGTCGGTTATAAATACGGAAAAAACTGCAAGGTATTTTGGAATAGGCTTCCTGGCAATGCTTGTTTTTCTTCCGGTAGCAGCGGTTTTGTCGGTTATATTCGCAATCACCATCATTGGGATTGTGTTCATACCCTTCATATTTATTGCCTTTATACTGGCGGTATTTGTAGGGATGGTAGCCATCGAAGTGGCTATCGGATATAGAATAACAGGAGAGCTGGATGGACAGAACTCACTATATATTCATCTTCTGGTAGGAGTAATTATTGTATATTTGCTAAAGATAATTCCAGTGCTTGGATGGCTTGCATACTTCGCACTGATTGCCATTGCTCTTGGCATTGTAATAGATACCAGGCTCGGGGCTCCTGCTGTTAAAAGGCGGGTATCAAATGTTTAGGAGAGTATTGCTGATAGTACTGATTGCCGCAATGACCGTAGCCTTTACAGCCTGTGCCGTTGAAATTGAAGACTTGGGGGGTATGGTTTCGGGAGCGGTAAAAGAATATAATGAATCGGTGGATTTAAGTGACAAGTATAAAAGTGATGAGCCAATAGAGGTAAATCTGGACTTAATAGCGGCAAAAGCGATTTTAGGCAGTACCGATGAAAAGTTGGTTGACGCCAGGTTTCTATACAGCTCTGAGGCATTTAAGCCGGAGTTTACAGTTAAAGATGATGAAATAAGCATTACAGGCAAAGCTGACAAGTACAACACTAAGAAGCTTATGAATCAGTGGGAAGTGAAGCTTACAGACAGGATACCCCTGAAAGTAAAGCTGGATGCCGAGGTATCGGATCTAAAGCTGAATTTTAGCAAAATGGCTGTAAACGATCTGGATGTTTCATTGGATGCCTCCACCGCAAATTTATATTTTGACGAGCCTAACAGTGAAAAAATTGAAAAGCTCGAACTGGATGCAAATGCAAGCAACGGCAGCTTATACAACCTGGGAAACAGTGGATTTGAAAAGCTGGATATAAAATCAACCGCTTCAAAAATGAATATCGACCTTACAGGAAAGTATGAACGGAACGGTGAAGCGAGAATTGAGGCTAATGCTTCGACACTGAAGCTCAAACTGCCGGAGGGCTTGGGCGTACGTATTGTCATAGATCAATATGAACTTTCAACAGTAAAAATTAACAATGACAATATACTAAGCCGTTCAGACAGGGAATTTGTTACTAAAAACTATGAAGCTGCAGATAAGACTCTTGTAGTTTATGTTGATCTGAATGTTACTACATTGACCATAGAATAGCATTTATTATAATAAGTGTAAAAGAGGAGATAATAAGAGTACGTTTTGATACGGGTGGGAGTACGGTAATAACAGTATATTACATATAAGGAATTCTATGCACTTCTAATTTATTTGCCTATATGTTATAATTTTTGTATTATGTTTTCCACTTTGATATACAGGAGGAATATGATGCTGCTAAGAGAGTTTACAATTGAGAATCATATAATAAGTCTTAACCAGGAAGAGAACACATATATAGCTAAAGTTACAAACAAAAGCGGAAAAAAGTTATTTTATCACGAATATAAAGATTACGAAAAGATCAAAGGCTGTTTTGATGAGATAGTACAAGCGATAGAGTCCGATAAAATCGGTATCAGTGAAGTAATAAGCATATTGGAGCGCAGCTCTATGTAAACAAGGCAGGTTACCCTGTCTTTGTTTTTTGGAGCCTTATATTTATTTGCTATGGAGTGGTATGAATGGACAAGGACATAACAATTCTGGCTTTGGAGTCTTCCTGTGATGAAACTTCCGCAGCTGTTGTAAGGAATGGGCGGGAAGTATTATCAAACATAATATCAAGTCAGATAGACGTACATAAAAAATTTGGAGGGGTAGTGCCTGAGGTCGCTTCCAGGAAGCATCTGGAGAACATCAGCATGGTAATTGATGAAGCATTGGAAAAGTCAGGTACTTCTCTGAACGATATGGATGCGGTAGCTGTAACCTGTGGGCCTGGTCTGGTAGGAGCACTTCTTATAGGGCTTTCTACGGCAAAAGCAATTGCCTACAGCAAGAATCTGCCTTTTATAGGTGTTAACCATATAGAAGGGCATATAGCTGCAAATTATGTAGAGCATAGGGAGTTGAAGCCGCCTTTCGTGTGCCTGGTTGCATCGGGGGGACACAGCCATATAGTCAACGTGCTGGATTACAACAGTTATGAAATAATGGGACGAACAAGGGATGATGCTGCCGGAGAAGCTTTTGACAAAATTGCCAGGGCTTTAGGCTTGGGTTACCCGGGAGGCCCTCAGATTGACAAGCTGGCGGTATCCGGAAACCCTCAAGCAATAGACTTTCCCAGGGCTTTCTTGGAGGAAGGAAGCTATGACTTCAGCTTTAGCGGTTTAAAATCTGCTGCTTTGAATTACCTTAATTCAAAAAAAATGAAGAATGAAGAATATAATATTGCGGATGTGGCGGCTAGTTTTCAGGAGTCGGTAGTTGATGTATTGTCCAGCAAACTCATAAGAGCTGCAAAGGATAGAAATTCAAAATATGCGGTACTGGCGGGGGGCGTCGCATCCAACAGCAGGCTGAGAGCAGTTTTAAAAACAAGAGGATCTGCTGAAGGGATAGAGGTACTGTTTCCTGCACCCATACTATGTACTGACAATGCGGCTATGATAGGCTGTGCGGCATACTACAGGTTCATCAATGGGCAGCAGTCCGACTTTACCTTGAATGCTATCCCGAATCTTTCGATAGAATAAGCCTGCGTAAGGAGAATTCATATGAAACCTGCTCCATTTAATTTATTATTAGAAACGGCAAACCGTGATAATATATTGATACTCACAACAAGATGCAGCACTTCCTGCATCTTTTGCAGTCATAGGCAAAATCCCGCAGAGGTAGAGGCATACTATGTAGATAAGCTTACAAGGGACGAAATAAACACTCTTATAGAATTCCTGGACGGAAACAGAAAAATAGTAATCGGCGAATCGGCAACCCGGATATGTGAGGGGGAACCTTTCCTGAGTGAAGGTATAATCGAAACCTTGGAGCGGGTAAGGGCCAAGTATAATACTGCTCCTATTCAGATTACTACAAGCGGAAGCAACCTGGATAGAACCATATTGTCTGCGCTGCAGCGGATCGGAGGGGTAGAACTGAATATATCCCTGAACAGCAGTAGTATAGAAGGCAGAAAGGCACTTTACAACAACGATTCCCATTCCGGTGCTTTGGATGCGGTAAGAAGCATGAAGGAGTACGGTATGACTTTTAGCGGCAGTATAGTCGCTATGCCTCATGTTGTCGGTTGGGACGATATGGAGAGTACCGTATTGTTCCTCAGTGAGAACGGTGCCTCTTCAATAAGGATATTTATGCCCGGCTATACAAGGTTTTCTAATTCTGTATTGCCTCCGCCGGATATAAGAGAAAAACTTGTGCAGTTTACAGAAAAGATGAGAGCTGCGCTTGAAGTTCCAATTATACTTGAACCTCCGGAAATACATAGTCTGGAAGCTGTGGTTCTTGGAACGCTGAAAAATTCACCTGCACGGGAGTCGGGCATAAGAACAGGGGATACTGTTCTGACGGTCAATGGGATATCTGTACTTTCAAGGGTTGATGCCTACTACAAGCTGTTCGAGCTGGAAAATCCGGTACTTGATATTCTGAGAGACGGCAACAAGGTAACTAAAGCAATAAAAAAGCAAAGGAAGGCTTCTTCTGGAGCTGTATTCAACTATGATATCCACCCCGGCACCATCTCCGATATAGAGCGGGCACTACGGAGAAATGCGAAAAGGGAATGCCTGATACTGACCTCGGAGCTTGCTTTTAATACATTGTCAAGCTGTATACAGGAAAGCGGCAATTTTAAGATTGAACCGGTGAAGAATGGTTTCTTTGGTGGTAATATAATGTGTGCAGGGCTTCTCACCATAAAAGACCTTAAGAGCCACCTTGAAAAGAGACACGAATTGCCGGAGGTGCTGCTGCTGCCGTCAATAATTTTTGACATATCCGGTAGGGATCTTCTGGGGGAACATTTTAAAACACTTGAAGACAGCCTTGGGGTTAAAGTTGAGATAATTTAATATTTTTGAATATTGCAACAAATTGTCATAAAGGTGGTATAATGTATATAAACAGGCAGTACAAAATTTTACGGAGGTGGAAGTATGTACAGAGCTACTCTTATACCGGGTGATGGTATTGGACCTGAAGTTACAAATGCTGCGATAAAGGTTATAGAAGCCGCAGGGGTTGAAATCCAGTGGGAAAAGAGATATATGGGTCAGACTGCATTGGAAAGGTTCGGCAACCCGCTTCCCGAGGACACCATAAGATCCATTGAAAACAATAAAGTTGCGCTCAAGGGGCCTGTTACGACTCAAATGGGCGGAGGCTTCAGAAGCGTGAATCTGGGGCTAAGGCAGCAGCTCAACTTATATGCCAATATAAGACCAATCAGGTCTTTTGAAGGTGTAAGGTCCAGGTATAATAATGTGGATATTGTAATATTCAGGGAAAATACCGAGGACTTGTATACGGGAATCGAACATATGGTAGGAAAGGATGCTGCCGAAAGTATAAAAATTATAACAAGAAGCGCATCTGAGCGGATTGCCTCCTTTGCTTTCAACTATGCGGTTAAAGAAAAGAGAAGAAAGGTAACCTGCATTCATAAGGCAAATATTATGCAGCTTACTGATGGGCTTTTCCTTTCAAGCGTAAGATATATTGCCAGCAAATATCCTGATATTGAATATGATGAGATGACTGCGGAAAATCTTTGCATGAAGCTTGTATTGAATCCTGAGAAATTTTATATATTGGTGCTTCCAAACCTATACGGAGACCTTGTGGCAGAGTTGTGTGCAGGTCTCGTGGGAGGGCTGGGAGTAGTACCCGGAGTTAATCGGGGTGCAGAATCGGCGGTTTTTGAAGCAACACACGGAACAGCACCGGATCTTGTAGGCAAAGGTATTGCCAATCCTACAGCATGCATACTTAGTGGAGCAATGCTGCTGAGGCATCTTGGAGAAAAAGCAGCTGCGGACAGCATACATAATTCTGTTGTCAATGTATTGCGGGAGGGCAAATATATAACGCCTGATATTGGTGGAAACGCAACTACAGATGAAATGGTCAAAGCTTTAATTGAAAAATTATAATTACATTAAAAAGATGAATGCATATGCATTCATCTTTTTTAACTCAGAGTATCCCATTCCTCATATAATTCATCAAGGGCTGCTTTGAGCTTCTCACATTCATCATGCAGCTCCTGGCATTTCACATGGTCACTGTATACATCAGGGGTCTCAAGCAGTGCGTCTATTTCTTTAATACGGTTCTCGGCTTTCTCAATTTCAGACTCTACAGTCTCAAGCCTTTTCTGCTGTTTACGGATATTTGACTTTTCCCCCTTCTGCCTAAGCCAGTCATTTTTTAATGCTGTCGGTTGTTCCGGAGCTTCGTTCTGCTGTTCCGTCACACTGCTGCTTTGAAGGTTTTTCTTATACAGATAGTAGGAATAGTTGCCGGGGTATTGAACGCATCCATCCTGGGTGAGATCAACTACTTTTGTCGCTACCTTGTTTAGAAAATACCTGTCATGGGAAATGAGCAATACAGTTCCTGTGTAATTTACAAGCGTGTTCTCAAGGACTTCCTTTGAAAGAATATCAAGATGGTTGGTCGGCTCATCCATCAGCAGAAAGTTGGATTCGGACAGCATAAGCTTTAGGAGTGCTATTCTACTTCTTTCTCCGCCGCTTAGCTTGCTGATCTCCTTAAATACATCCTCCCCCTGGAACAGGAACGCGGCCAGCTTTATCCTAAGCTCGGTCTGGTTCATTCTGGGGTATTCATCCCAGATTTCATCTATAATTGTTTTATTATAATCAAGATTTTCCTGTTCCTGGTCATAATAGCCTATATGCACGTTGGTTCCCAACCGTACGGAACCTGCATCAGCCCTTGTCATCCCCGTTACTATTTTCAGCAGTGTTGTCTTGCCTATACCATTAGGTCCCAAGAGCGCTACCCTATCCCCTCTCTTGATCTCAAGGTTAACATTCCTGAAAAGCAGCTTATCGTAGGATTTGGAGAGGCCTTCTATTTTCAATACATCATTCCCGCTTTTAATACCCGGCTCAAACTTGAAATTGACACTCCTTGGCAGCGCTGCGGGCTGTTCAATCTTCTCCATTCTTTCCAGCGCCTTCTCACGGCTCTCAGCCTGGCGGATACTCTTTTCGCGGTTGTATTGCCTGAACCTTGCTATTACTGCCTCCTGCCGTGCGATTTCCTTTTGCTGCTCAGCATAGCTCTTAGCCTGAATCTCCCTCTGCTGCTGTTTCTTCTCAACATATACGGAATAATTACCGTCATATTCCTTTAGAGTTTTATTTTCTACCTCAAAGGTCCGGTTTGTAATCATGTCAAGAAAGTATCTGTCATGGGAAACAATAAGCGCTGCACATTTCAAACTTTTCAGGTATTCTTCAAGCCACTCCACTGACTGTATATCCAGATAGTTTGTAGGTTCGTCCAGAAGGAGGATATCAAATTTCTGAAGCAGGATCTTACCCAGAGCTATCCTGGTCTTCTGGCCCCCGCTTAAGGTAGATACCTTCTTGTCATATTCCTCCGGTGAAAAACCCAGTCCTTTAAGAACTCCCTTGATCTGGCTCTGGTATCCGAAGCCGTTATTGTTCTTATATTCCTCCTGCATTCTAGCATAAGTTTTCAGCATTGACTCCATAGCTTCTTTATCTTGCGAATTCCCAAGGCTGCTTATTTTTAGCTCCAAATCCCTCATATCCTTTTCTGCCTTTATAAGGTTTTCAAAAACTGAGAGCATTTCCTCCCATATAGTATCATCTGAATCAAATATAAAATCTTGAGACATATAACTAAGGCTTATATTTTTACTCAAGTAAATTTCGCCTTCATCCTTTTCAAGATTACCGGTCAAAATTTTGAAAAGCGTAGATTTTCCCGCCCCATTGACACCGACAATTCCAACTTTATCATTTTCCTGGACAACAAATGATACTTTTTCCAAAATCACATCTATTCCATAACTTTTTTTTATATCTTTTCCTGACAATATTATCATAAGTTAACCTCCGAAAAAATGTATATTGAATATTGCTTGTAAGTTTGACAACAATAAGGATATACAAATGTTATATTAAATACAATAATTATTTTAACAAAATTTTATGGATTTTGCACATAGTGTAAGAAAATTCCAGTAAATGTAATTTCTTGACAAGATAAAAACAATGTAATAAAATAAAAGAAAATTGATGAAGCTCAAAGATATAGTACTATCAATAGTTATAAATCGGCGATACATTTTCATTGCAATTAAATATTGATAATTAAAATCATAACAAAGTTAGGGGAAGATGTGATGGAGAGATTTAGCAACATATCTATGGCTGTAGTGAGAAGACTGCCGAAGTATCACAGGTACTTAGGGGAGTTGCTTAACAACGAAATAAAGAGGGTATCCTCACAGGAGCTCAGCAGGATAACCGGATTTACAGCATCCCAGATACGGCAGGATCTTAATTGCTTCGGGGGCTTTGGGCAGCAAGGTTATGGTTACAATGTGGATGAACTGTATAAGGAGATAGGCAAAATCCTTGGCTTGGAAAGGGTGTACAAAACAGTCATTGTTGGTGCGGGGAATATGGCGAGGGCTATAGCTAATTATTCTTTTTTTGAAAAGAGCGGATTTAAAATACAGGCGATATTTGATAATAATCCGAATATTATCGGGAGTAAGATTAATGGCATTGATGTAATTGATTCTGCTGAGATGGAAAGCTTCATCAAAAAGAATGGAGTGGAAATAGGCGTCATTTGTACTCCCAAAAGCAGCGGACAGAAGGTTGCTGAGGCTCTTACAGACTGCGGAATTAAGGCAATATGGAATTTTGCTCCTGTAGACCTTAAGGTTCCGGATGATGTAATAGTAGAAAATGTTCACTTGAGTGAAAGTTTGTTTACTATTTCCTATCTTCTTAAAGAGCAGGAAGACGTACGAAGAAAGAAAAAATAAAAGAGGCAGAAAGAAGAAATCAGAAAGGTTTATCCAATAAAAAACCCTAATGTCATTATTTACATTAGCGGTTTTTTTAGTTAAACTAATAGTCGGGTATAATTATACTAATATACTATTAAATACATATAAGGAGTTATTAATATGGAGAGTTTATTAGTCGGACTAAAGTCAATACAGCTGGGCAATATCATCATGTTTATAATCGGAGGCATACTTATATACTTAGCAATTGCCAAGGAATATGAGCCAGTACTGCTCCTCCCGATAGGATTCGGTGCCATAATGGCAAATATACCTTTTGTTTTTGAATCTGAAGGGATTAAACCTCTTCAAATACTCTATGAGGCGGGCATAAAGACCGAGTTGTTTCCACTTCTAATATTTGTCGCAGTAGGAGCGATGATAGATTTTGGCCCGCTGCTTAAGAATCCAAAGATGCTTCTATTTGGAGGAGCTGCACAATTTGGTATTTTCTTTACAATGTCTGTTGCCGCATTGATGGGGTATAGCCTCAGGGAAGCGGCTTCAATAGGTATAATCGGGGCAGCTGATGGTCCTACTTCGATATATGTTGCTACGAGGTTCGCAGAAAATCTTCTGGCTCCAATTTCCGTAGCGGCATATTCATATATGTCCCTCGTTCCGATAATACAGCCTCCTGTAATAAGAGCGCTTACAACAGTTGAGGAAAGGAAAATAAGGATGCCCTATGAGGATAATGAAGTATCCAAAAAGGTAAAAATACTGTTCCCTATAATTGTCACTGTTGTAGCAGGTATGATCGCACCGGTAAGTGTTGCCCTGGTTGGATTCCTTATGTTTGGAAATCTGTTAAGGGAATGTGGGGTAACGGAGAGATTATCAAAATCCGCACAAAATGAGCTTGCCAATCTTGTTACAATACTGCTTGGCATTACAATAGGCTCTACTATGTCGGCACAACAGTTTTTAAATGTTGATACACTGAAAATAATAGGAATGGGGCTTATAGCATTCATATTTGATACTGCAGGCGGGGTTATATTCGCTAAATTCCTTAACCTGTTCTCAAAGAACAAAATTAATCCTATGGTTGGTGCAGCAGGCATATCTGCCTTCCCGATGTCTGCAAGGGTAATACAGAAAGAAGCTCAGAAAGCGGACCCGACGAATTTCATACTGATGCACGCAGTGAGCGCTAATGTTGCAGGACAAATAGGTTCAATAATTGCCGGTGGACTCGTACTTGCGCTGGTAAAATAGAGTGATTAGGAGAGAGGTATAACAGAATGAATCTGCAAGTTTTTTATGAGAGCCTAAAGGTTATGGGCTTTGGTATGTTAGGCATATTTATAGTAATTTCAGTATTTTATACTTTAATAGTATTGCTTGGTAAAGTTTTTGCTGTAAAAAGCAAATAAAATTGCCAGTGTGAAAGCGGCATGTACGAAAAGGTGCATGCCGTTTTTATTAGTGGACATTCTACCGATGTAGAACCAGTCAAAAGCGAGGAGGCTCGATGCCTTCAAGCTTTTATTAACATAAAATAAGTGTTTCAAAATATTTAAAATATGTTAGAATATTATTTATATAGTAGCTATATGTTTCGCACTAATGTGCGCGGCAATAGGCAATAGGCAATAGGATTTCAGGGGTGGGCTTCGAAGTCTGGCTTAACCCAGCGCCCATAGCCCATAGCCTGATGAATGCGATGCATTCAATCTTATCCGGATATGGAGGGCGGGAACCATGAAGATTTATGCTCTTATAGGTCAGAGCGGCACGGGTAAAAGCTATAAGGCATTTATGGTAGCAAGAGATAGGGATATTGAATATATAATCGATGACGGACTGCTGATTGGCGGAACCAGGATTATTGCAGGGCAATCGGCAAAAAGGGAAAAAACAAGGCTTGCGTCTGTGAGAAGGGCACTATTCAGTGACCCGGACCACAGGGAGAAGGTTAAAAACGCGCTGGAGGAAATAAAGCCTGAGAAGCTTCTGATGCTTGGTACATCACTGAAAATGATAAATGAGATAAGAGAAGTGCTTCAGCTGCCGGAGCTATTCGAAATAATAAATATTGAAGACGTATCTACAAATAAGGAAATAGAGCTGGCTCAAAAATCAAGGCGTGAGGACGGCAAGCACGTAATACCTGTACCTACTTTTGAGGTTAAGAAGGATTTTTCGGGATATTTTATTGATTCTTTAAAGATATTCAGTAAAAAGGACAGATTTGCAGACATAGTGGAAAAAACAATTATAAGACCGACCTTCAGTTATCTTGGAAAATATGAGCTGTCAAAGACTGCCCTTGTTCAGATGATAAACATATGCCTTTCAAAGGTTGAAAGGGTAAATAAGATTATGAGGCTCAAAATCGAGAACAAGACAAACGGTATTACTATTGACCTTGATTTGTCAGTGAAGCTTATCACCAGACTTGACTATATGGCTGTCGAGGTTCAGAAGAGGATTGTAGAAGACATAGAGTTCATGACAGGACTGAACGTATTAAGTGTAAATGTGACGGTAAAAAATATAACTACGTAGAAGAAAGAGAAGAAACGGATAACACGGAGTTCACGGATATCCCACAAAATTACACGGTGCTATTATATTTACTCAGTCGTGTTTTCGGCGGATTTCAGTGTGTTCAGTGTTACACGGCGCTTTTTGTCTTACTAAATTTATTTTTTGTAAATTAACTTTATCGAATGGGGATAGTGAATTGAAGATAACAGAAATTGAGAATGGTTTACTGCTTGAAGATGTGAGGGATTTTGATGCAAAGCATATATTCGAATGCGGGCAGTGCTTCAGATGGGTGAAGGAAGAGGACGGCAGCTATACTGGTGTTGCCTATGGAAGGGTTTTAAATGTCAGGTCGGATTATGGGAAAGGGAAAGTTTTCCTAAACAATACCAATGTTGAAGATTTCAAGAACATATGGTTTGAATACTTTGATTTTGGCAGGGACTACGGACTTATTAAAAGGGAGCTTGCCAAAGATCCTGTTCTGGATATGGCAATAAAGCACGGAGAAGGATTGCGGATTTTGAAGCAGGAGCCGTGGGAGCTTCTGATATCTTATATTATATCCGCCAATAACAGCATTCCTATGATTTCCAGAAGTATAAACCTGCTTTCCGAAAAGTACGGCAATCCAGTGGAATATAAGGGTAAGACATATTATACCTTTCCTACCGTTGAAGTTCTGCAAGAGAGCACATTGGAGGACATTTCCTCATGCAGGGCCGGTTTCAGGTGTAAATACATATACCAGGCAGCAAGGCTTGTAGGCAGTGGTGAATTGAAGCTTGAGGAAGTAGAGAAGCTGGATGTGGATGAAGCAAGGAAGGAGCTTATGAGGACATCCGGGGTGGGGCCTAAAGTAGCGGATTGTATAATGCTTTTTTCCATGCAGAAGTTTGCGGCATATCCGGTGGATGTGTGGGTAAAAAGAGTTACAGAGTACTTCTATATGGGAAGAGATGCCAAAATGAAAGAGATACAGCAATTTGCCCGGGATAAGTTCGGAGAGCTTTCAGGTTTTGCCCAGGAGTATCTGTTTTATTACGCAAGAGAATTTAAAATTAATCCGGATAAAAAGATATAATAATATACTTAGGGGGTTCAGCATAAGATGATTTTACTGGGGACTGCAGTAAATGCACTGGCAGTAATATTAGGGGGAACAGCCGGCAGCCTGATGAAAAAAGGTATACCTGAGCGTTTCAGTAACCTTATTATAAATGCCCTTGGATTATTTACCCTTGCGATAGGCATAACATTTTCATTAGGGTCAAAAAACATGATGGTAGTAGTATTTAGCCTTGTGATAGGCTCAATTATAGGGGAATGGATTGATGTTGAAAAGAGAATGAATGGCTTGGGCGATGCTGTGGAAAATAAGCTAAAATCGAAGGAAGGCAATTTCTCACAGGGCTTTGTAACTGCAAGCCTTTTATTCTGTGTTGGCTCCATGGCAATTATGGGTTCACTTCAGAGCGGCCTAATGAACGACCACAAAATCTTGTTCACTAAGTCCATAATGGACGGAATAACAGCAGCAATATTTGCTTCCACCATGGGTATAGGTGTAGCGGTATCCGCAATACCCGTATTCATCTACCAGGGTATCATAACACTTCTGGCTTCAGTTGTTGCGCCATATCTAAGCCAGGCGGTAATAACCGAAATGACGGCAACAGGAGGGATACTACTTATAGGAGTTGGGATTAACATACTAGAGCTGAAGAAGATAAAGGTAGGTAATATGCTGCCTGCAATATTCATGCCCATAATACTGATGTTATTCATGAAATAATGACTTTGTAAGGCAATGGGCACGGGGCAATAGGCAATAGGTTCAAGAATGACTTCGAAGCCTAGGCTCAAATCGTGCAAAACATGAAACCAAATATTATACGGCATGGACAGCTTTTTAAGCTGTCTTTTTTGCTGTTATTATACGCTTTGACCTATAATAAATTATTTTATGGAAATGTTGAGAAAACAGTATAAAAATAACGTAATATAAATATAATACTAAATATCAGCCCAAAATTAATATAATGTGGCGTTTTTGACCATTATGGAAGTTTGATAATGTAAATGCCATTATTTATTATTAGAAGTGTAGTTAGCACTCGATTAAGGTGAGTGCTAATAAGAGAAAATTACATGTTTTAAATAAGATCATTTAAGGAGGGTTACAGATGAATATCAAACCACTAGGCGACAGAATAATTATCAGAGTGATCGAAAGTGAAGAAACAACAAAGAGCGGTATTGTACTCCCGGGTACTGCAAAGGAAAAGCCAATGCAGGGAGAAGTGCTGGCAGTGGGCTCAGGAGAGATGGTTGACGGTAAAAAAGTTCCTCTTGAACTGAAGGCTGGCGACAAGGTCATATACTCAAAATATGCCGGAACAGAAGTAAAAATGGATGGCAAGGAGTATCTGATTTTAAGGCAAAGCGACGTATTGGCAGTTATTGAGTAAATAGGGAGGGAATATATATGGCAAAACAGATTAAATACGGAGAAGAAGCAAGACGTTCACTGGAAAGCGGTGTAAACCAGCTTGCAAATACAGTTAAAATAACTTTGGGACCAAAGGGCAGAAATGTAGTTCTTGATAAGAAGTTCGGTTCACCCCTTATCACAAACGACGGCGTTACTATAGCAAAGGAAATTGAACTTCCGGATGCATTTGAGAATATGGGTGCACAGCTTGTTAAAGAAGTTGCAACAAAGACAAATGATGTAGCTGGCGATGGTACTACTACAGCAACACTTCTTGCACAGGCAATCATAAGAGAAGGTCTAAAAAATGTTGCAGCAGGTGCTAACCCGATGATAATAAAGAGGGGTATCAGCAAAGCTGTTGACACTGCTGTTGAAGAGCTCAAGAAGATTTCCAGACCAATCGAAGCTAAAGCAGCGATAGCACAGGTTGCATCGATTTCCGCTTCTGATGAAACCATAGGCGAGCTTATTGCAGAAGCTATGGAAAAGGTAGGCAAAGACGGTGTTATTACCGTTGAAGAGTCCAATACCTTCGGAACTCATCTTGATGTAGTTGAGGGCATGCAGTTTGACAGAGGAATTATCTCACAGTACATGGTAACAGATACAGAAAAGATGGAAGCTGTCCTCGACGATCCGTATATACTTATTACCGACAAGAAGATATCCAACATACAGGAGCTTCTGCCTATACTTGAGCAGATAGTCCAGCTGGGTAAGAAGCTTCTCATAATTGCTGAAGATGTAGAAGGTGAAGCACTTGCTACGTTAATAGTCAATAAACTCAGAGGAACTTTCAGCTGTGTAGCAGTTAAAGCACCTGGCTTCGGAGACAGAAGGAAAGCTATGCTTGAGGATATAGCTATTCTCACAGCCGGACAGGTTATTTCAGAAGAGCTTGGACTTGACCTTAAGGAAACAAAGCTTGAACAGCTTGGAAGAGCAAAACAGGTAAAGGTTCAGAAGGAAAACACAATCATTGTTGACGGTGCCGGTGACGCACAGGCAATTAAAGAAAGGGTAAAGCAGCTCAAAGCACAGATTGAAGAAACTACTTCCGATTTCGACAGGGAAAAGCTTCAGGAAAGACTTGCAAAGCTTTCAGGCGGAGTAGCAGTTATAAAGGTTGGCGCAGCTACAGAGACAGAACTGAAGGAAAGAAAGCTCAGGATAGAGGATGCGCTCTCAGCAACAAGAGCAGCAGTTGAAGAAGGTATTGTACCTGGCGGCGGAACAGCACTTGTTAACACCATAAAAGCTGTTGAAGAATTGCTTGACGGTGCAGAAGGCGATGAAAAGACCGGTATAAAGATAGTAAAGAGGGCTTTGGAAGAACCTGTAAGGCAGATAGCTGAAAATGCAGGCCTTGAAGGTTCAGTTGTAATTGAGAAGGTAATGGCTAGCAAGCCGGGTATCGGTTTTGATGCACTTCATGAAGAATATGTTGACATGATAAAAGCCGGTATCGTTGACCCTACAAAGGTTACAAGGTCAGCTTTACAGAATGCGGCTTCAGTAGCAGCACTGCTTCTTACTACGGAAAGTGTTGTTGCAGATCTTCCTGAAAAGGAAAAGCCAATGATGCCTGCCGGTGGCATGGGCGGAGACATGATGTACTAGGATATTTAAAAGCCTGCTGATTAAATCAGCAGGCTTTTTTTGTGTCTATAAGCAATTTTTCAAATTCATTGCTTGGAAGAGGTTTGCCGAACAGATAGCCTTGGATTATGTCGCAGCTTTCTTTTTTCAGCATATCATACTGCTCTTCTGTTTCAACGCCTTCAGCTGTAACTCTCAACTGCAGGTTGTGGCCGATTGCCAGAATAGTGGATATAATGGCAGCATTTTTGGGATTACCTGCTACATCCCGTACGAAGCTCTGGTCAATTTTTAAGTTGCTTATCGGGAAGTTTTTAAGGTAGTTCAATGAGGAATAACCTGTCCCGAAATCATCCAGCGCGATTCTGATCCCCATACCGTTAAGCTCATCCAGTATCGGAGGTATGTATTCCGAATTCTCCATGGCAATGCTCTCGGTAATTTCAAGTTCAAGATAATCGGGATGAAGCTTTGTTTCCTTTAAGACATTGGCTATCAAATCTATGAAATTTTCCTGGAGAAGCTGTACAGCCGATATGTTGACTGAAACCCGTATTGGTTTATAACCGGCTTCCTGCCAACATTTGTTTTGAGCACATGCATTACGCAATACCCATTCTCCTATAGGTATCATAAGCCCGTTTGCTTCGGCAATGGGTATGAATTTGGCTGGAGAAACCATTCCAAGTTCGGGATGATTCCATCGAAGCAGAGCTTCACATCCTATGATTTCTTTTGAAACCGTATCAACCTGCGGTTGGTAATGTATAGAGAATTCTCCGTTTTCCAGGGCGTGATGCATACTGTTATCAAGATTTAACTGTTCTATAAGCCTGAAATTTACTGAGGGATCATAGAGCATATAATTGTCACGGCCTGTTTTCTTTGCCCTCAGCATTGCCGAGTAAGCATTCTTGAAAAGGCTGTCGCTGTCACCGGCATCTTCAGGGAAAAACGCTATTCCTATACAGGCTGTAATATAAAAGCTATATTCATCAACAATCCAAGGCTGTTTGATGAGCTCTAGAATCTCCTGGGCAGTCTTTATGACATTTTTCTCATGATCTATGCCGGTAAACATTATAGCAAATTTGTCTTCTCCCATCCGGGAAATCATTTCGGTTTCTCCAAGGATGCTGCTGACCTTATTTGCTATGCACTTCAGAAGCTTGTCCCCTGCATCATGCCCCAATGTATCGTTTATATTCTCAAATTTATCTATATCAAATATCATGATTGCCAGCTTCATTTTTTCACTGGCCGCCCTGCCAAGCTCAAGCCTCAGCCTGTCATTGAACATAAGCTTGTTGGGCAGGTCGGTTAAGGGATCATAATATGTAAGGCGGCTTATGGTATTCATCATCTTGTTGAAATTTTTTGCAGCTTCACCAATCTCATCAGAAGTATCTATGTCTGATCTCACTGTGAGATCGCCCAGGGCAGCTTTTCTGAAAACATTTTTCAGATTAATGATTGGTTTTGATATGCTCTTGGATACTAAGAGTCCCATGATTGCGGCAATTATAAAGCCGGCTATTCCTATTTCCGCAAGATTGATGCTTGCATATCTAATTGGCTTTTGCCAGTAGTCCGTAGGTATTTTGACTATAAGCTTCCAGCCGTCAGTGTTGGGTATTTCCTGAAAATAGTTCAAGCTGGTTATACTATTGAAGGTATAAAGTATACTTCCACTTTTGTTGTTAAGTATCTGAGAAGCGCTTTTCATAATGCTTTCACTTATGATATCAGATTTTTTTGTAATATTTACTTTCATTATGTAGTTTTCATCCGGGTGCGCGATAACTAATCCATTTTTGTCAACTATATAAGAGTATGAGTTGGGATAGCTGTATTTCAGGCTTTCGATTATCCTGGACAGCTTTATAAGGTTTATTGTACCGCCCAGCACACCAACAATTTTACCGCTGCTATCCCTTATCGGTGCTGCAACAACTGCGATTTGATGTCCTGTGGCCTTTGAAATTATTGGATCCGATACCACTACTTTTCCTGACATCGCAGCCTTGAAATATTCCCTGTCCTTTATAGAGTTGGAGTACTCTAGTGTTGTGTTATAATTGCCGTCTATGTCAGCAACAAGGAAATGGTCATATATATCAAGCTTTCCTTTAATTTCATCCTGCAGGTATTGCTTTGTCAATTCCCAATTCATTGTGCTGACAACAGGACAGTTCGCATATACCTCTATTTCCTTCATCCTCTCCTTAAACCAGTTGCCAATGATTTCTGAATATAGTTCAGCATTTTTCATGCTGCTTTCATCTATTATATTTTTAAGGGTAGCCTCTGTAAGTTTTTCTGACATACTAATAAGTATGAAAGCCTCAAATATGCTTATTGCAATAAGCATAGCAAGAATTTTAAACATAATGCTTTTAATATTTATTCTTAACAATGCGAGCCCCCCTATAATAGATGTTCAAGAAACCATATATGTCGAATTATATCAAAAAATGGAATAAATATCTACAGATAATTTTGACGATAAAGGATGCTCTCTTGATTATTCCGGAGCACATGCTTTAATTCTAATTGTTATAGACAATAATATTTATGGATAGTAAAATTAAGCTGAGGTGATATGATGAGTGATAAAAATGAAAAGGAAGCCCAGAGTCTGGGGGAGTTTACTCATATAAATGAAAAAGGTTATGCTAAAATGGTTGATGTGTCTGAAAAGGGAGAAAGCACACGGGAAGCAGTTGCAAGGGGTTCGGTATATATGAAGCGCGATACTTTGAAAGCCATTGCCGACGGCAAAATCAAGAAAGGGGATGTCCTGGCCGTAGCTCAGGTAGGCGGAATAATGGGGGCCAAAGCCACTTCGGATATAATTCCAATGTGCCATAATGTGAACATTTATGCAGCAGATATTGATTTTAAAGCAGATATGGAAAACAGCAAGCTGGATATAGAAGCAGTTGTGAAGACCATAGGGGTTACCGGTGTTGAGATGGAAGCGCTGACTGCTGTATCTGTGGCAGCATTGACCATATACGATATGTGCAAGGCAATTGACAAGTTTATGGTTATAAGTGATATCCATCTTGTGCATAAAAGCGGAGGAAGGTCAGGAGAATTTAACTTTGATGAACAGCTTGAGAATGAAAATAGAAATGTTAAATGTTAGAGGAAGAATGTTTGTAAAAGGCAAGCCATATAGGAGTAGGAGTTGAAGTTGAATGGATGGTTTTACAGTGGGAATTATCACGGCAAGTGATAAGGGCTCAAAAGGGGAAAGGGTTGATTTATCAGGTCCTACAATTAAGGAGATGATAGAAAAGATCGGCGGAAGGGTCGAAAAATATGTGATTGTTCCGGATGAAAAAGAAGATATCAAGGCAACTCTGATTGACATGTGTGACAGTCTTCAGCTTAACCTTATACTCACAACTGGAGGCACAGGGTTCTCACCCAGGGATGTGACTCCTGAGGCAACCCTGGAGGTTATAGAAAAGCATGTACCCGGTATTCCCGAGGCAATGAGAGCACGGAGCCTGCTGGTTACACCCAAGGCGATGCTTTCGAGGGCACAGGCTGGAATAAGGAAAAAATCCTTGATTATAAACCTGCCGGGAAGTCCAAAGGGAGTACGTGAGAATCTGGAAGTAATCCTGCCTGCACTTACGCATGGAATAGAAATACTTACAGGCCAAGCTTCTGAGTGCGGGGGCAAATAAAATGAAAAAGCAGATGTAATCATGCATTTGCTTTTTTCTATTTTCCTAATGCTTATAGAGTTGTTGGACATGGTTTCTCCTCAATTTATATTTATCGTTATTAATTTAACAACCATATATATTTACTATACTACTTAACATAAACAATATAATGGTAAATACCAGTTAATTATGGAAAAAATAATCAATAATATAAATGCAAAGATACATATTGCATGTTAAAACATTGACAATATGGCATGTAAATTATATTATAATATTGAATGAATATCTTTATCAAGCGAAAGGTTAAGGTTGGAAAAAACTTAGCCAGTAAGATTTATTAATTGGTGCCATGCTTGGAAGGGGTGAGCTTTGAGCCGGGGAAAGAGCCGCAATTTATTGTTTTGGCGGAAAGGCATGATAAGGAGGAAAATAGTGTTGACATGGATGCTTGCTTATAGTAAAGTATCTATGGATAGTTTGTTATAAGATTAACATATTTCTCCGAGTCTATTCTTCCTAAGACAAAAGGCTATGGAATATAGACCGAAGGGTATCGATGGAAACACCGGTGCCTCCCGTTTGGAAAGGAGTAGTGGTGAATCATGTGTATATATTTACCATTTTGGGGATATATTCATATGAGACTCCTTCCGGTCGGTAAGGGGTTTTTATTTTGTAAATAAATAGTTGGAGGTATATTTTATGGAAATGGTTAATATCACAATTGACGGACTTAAAACTCAGGTTCCTAAAAACTATACAATACTTGAAGCTGCGAAATCACTGAATATTAACATACCCACCCTTTGCTTCTTAAAGGGGCTAAATGAGGTTGGCGCTTGCAGAATGTGTGTTGTAGAGGTTCAAGGAGCAAGGACTCTTCAGGCTTCATGTGTACTGCCTGTTTCTGAAGGTATGGTTGTAAGGACTAACTCACCGGTTGTGCTTGAAGCCAGGAGGACTGTACTGGAGCTTATTTTGGCAAGACATGAGAGAGAATGCCTGACCTGCTCAAGAAACCTGAACTGTGAGCTGCAAAAACTTTGTGAAGAAATGGGCATAGATAAGGTAAGGTATGAAGGAGAAAGAATCAAATACAGACTGGATGAGGCGTCTCCCTCGGTTGTAAGGGATCAGAACAAGTGTATACTATGCGGAAGGTGTATAGCAGTATGTAAGAAGATACAGCACACTGGAGCTATTGACTTTGCAGGGAGAGGTGTAAGAACTACTGTAACAACCCCCTACAACAAAGGTCTTAGTGAAGTCTCATGCATAAACTGCGGACAGTGCATAAAGATATGCCCTGTAGGCGCTTTGAGGGAGAAGGACGATACTCAAAAGGTTTGGGACGCAATTGCTAATCCGGATCTGCATGTTGTCGTGCAAACTGCACCTGCTGTAAGGGTTGCTCTGGGAGAAGAGTTCGGCATGCAGATCGGTACAAATGTAGAGGGTAAAATGATATCAGCCTTGAAAAGATTGGGTTTTGACAAGGTCTTCGATACAGATTTCTCTGCAGACCTCACAATATTGGAAGAGGGTACAGAACTAATAAATAGAATAAAAGGGGGAGGAAAGCTGCCGCTTATTACTTCCTGTTCACCAGGCTGGATAAAGTTCTGTGAACACAACTATCATGAGTTCCTTGACAATCTTTCAAGCTGTAAATCCCCACAGCAGATGTTTGGTGCGGTAGCAAAATCGTATTACGCAGAAAAAACCGGCATAGATCCACATAAGATATTTGTCGTTTCCGTAATGCCTTGTACAGCCAAGAAATATGAAGCGGGCAGAGATGAACTCAATGTAGACGGCCTAAGAGACGTAGATGCAGTTATTACGACAAGAGAGCTTGCAAAGATGATAAAACAGGCTAGAATCGACTTTACTGCACTCTCCGACAGCAGCTATGACAGTATACTCGGCGATTCCACAGGCGCAGCCGTTATATTCGGAACAACCGGAGGTGTTATGGAAGCTGCTCTCAGAACTGTTGCAGATGTACTGTCCGGACAGGATTTGAAGGAAATTGAGTATACTCCTGTAAGAGGAATGGAAGGCATAAAGGAAGCATCAGTGAATATAAGTGGTATGGATATCAAGGTTGCAATAGCACATGGTACCGGAAATGCCGCAAAACTCCTCGACTCTATAAAAAATGGCGAGGCTAACTACCACTTTATTGAAGTAATGGCTTGCCCGGGAGGATGCATCAATGGAGGTGGGCAGCCAATCATTATTGACAAGGAAAAGACTGAAGAAGTGAAGAAGCTGAGAGCACAAGGATTATACTCAATTGACAGGGGAAGAAAGTATAGAAAGTCCCATGAAAATCCTGAAATAAAGAGCTTATATGAAGAATATCTTGAAGAACCAAACAGTCATAAAGCTCACCACTTATTGCATACACATTATGTAAAAAGAAACAGGGTATAGGAGTATAATTCAAAATGGACAGCAAACTTAATTTATTGACAAAAGCCGCAGCTTTACTTGCAATTGCTGTAGTCTTTCAACTTTTAAAAATGGGACAGTATGTAACTGGAACAGGTGTAAACGCCGTTCTTATTACAGCAGTGGCCGTATGCGGATTGCCATGGGCAGCTGCAATCGGCCTCATGACTCCGGTTTTGGCTGTGCTGCTTGGAATTCAGCCTCCGGCTGCAGTTGTACTAGTTCCGTTTATAATTGCTGCAAATATTGTTTATGTTGTTTTATTCCATGTTTTAAGAAAGTACAATGACTACTTGGGAGTGTTTGCAGCTGCAGTTGTAAAATTTGCAGTGCTTTACACAGCGGCAAATGTGATAATTACTAAGCTGCCGGCACCGATAAAATTAGCTTTCAGTGTTCCTCAATTAGCAACTGCTGTAGCAGGTGGTGTATTGGCAGTGGCAATAATAAACATATCAAAAAAAATATAAGAAGCCGGTATTTTTAAGAGTCTTCTGCAGCAGAAAACTGCTGTGGGAGGCTTTTTATTTTTTGGGTGGAAAAGATTGACTATAATTTAACAATTGTGTATTATGATATTGAGGGTTGCGTTAAATAAAATTATGTTGAATTGCAAGGATATACGGTGTGGCAATATTTTCAAAAAGTATAGGGGGAAATCTTATGAAAATGCTCAATGTCATAATTGACGGAAATATCACAAAGGTACCCGAGGGTACTACCGTCATGGAAGCTGCTTCACAACTTGGAATTGATATTCCGGCGCTCTGCTACCTGAAAGACGTTAATGAGGTTGGGGCATGCAGAATATGCGTTGTTGAGGTCAAAGGGGCGAGAACGCTACAAGTATCTTGCGTTCTGCCGGTTTCCGAAGGTATGGAAGTTCAGACAGAAAGCCCCGGAGTAGTTTCGGCAAGAAAGGAAATACTCAAGCTGATGCTTGCAAACCACCCCAATGATTGCCTTATTTGCAACAAGGCAGGAGAGTGCAAGCTTCAGGAATATGCCTACAGGTATGGTATAAAATTTGAGGAGCATAAGGGAGCAAGGAAGAATTACGGGATAGATACCTCCAACCCTTACATATACAGAGACAACAACAAGTGCATCCTGTGCGGAAGGTGTGTGAGCATGTGTGCCAAAGTACCGGACCGTGCTGTGCTGGCATTCGGAAACAGAGGCTTTAAGACTACGGTAATAGCAGACAATGATAAATCTATAGGGGAATCCAACTGTGCATCCTGTGCAAGATGTATCAGCGTATGTCCGGTGGGAGCTCTTCTGGACAGCAGGGCAATAGGTACAGCAAGAGCCTGGGAAGCTGAAAAGGAAGATGTCAAATGCACAGTGTGTGACTATGGCTGCAAATTTGAGCTGCTCAAAAAGAACGGTAAGGTCATAGCTGTCAGAGCAAAAGAGGCAGGCGAAGGCAGGCCGCTGTGCCTCAAGGGAAGGCTTTCAGTTGATTTGAATTATAATGACCAGCCGAAGACGCCGTATATAAAGAAAGAGGGCAGCTTTGTAGAGGCTACATGGGCTGAAGTACTAGGTTTGGAAAAGATTGTTAACAAACTTTAATTTATATTTTATTGTAAAGGGTGGTTTGTATGGTGAATTTGACTATTAACGGCAAGCCAGTGCAGGTCGAAACGAATGCCACCATACTTCAAGCCGCAGAAAAGCTGGGTATTAGTATTCCTACTCTTTGTTACGACAAGCGACTAACCGGTCATGGCGCTTGTAGAATCTGCGTTGTTGAAGTAAAAGGTGCGAGAACCCTTATGACTGCGTGCACCGTGCCTGCAGCTGAAGGAATGGTGGTTGAAACCCATTCGCCGGCTGTAATTGAGGCTAGAAGAGAGATACTTAAGCTTATGATTGAAAATCATCCTCTCGACTGTTTGACCTGCGAAAAATCGGGCAAATGCAAGCTTCAGGATTATTGCTACGAATACGATGTAAAGGAAGGCGGATTCAAGGGCAAAAAGAAGGATTACCCGATAGATGACAGCAATCCGTTTTTCACTTTGGACAGAAATAAATGCATACTGTGTGGAAGATGCGTAAGAGTAGACAATGAGCTGCAGTGTACCGGAGCAATCAACTATAATGAAAGAGGTTTTGACACTCATATAGGTATACCCTATGAAAGGAACTTTGAACAGTCTCCCTGTGTCTCCTGTGGGAACTGCGTATCAGCATGTCCTGTAGGTGCTCTGATGCCCAAGCATGCGGAAAAATTCAGAATGTGGGACGTAAAAAGGGTAAGAACCACATGTTCATATTGCGGGGTAGGCTGCCAGATGGAACTTCTGGTGAAGGGAAATAAGGTTGTAGGTGTTGAACCTGTGGATATGGAACCGAACAATGGACTTCTCTGTGTAAAAGGTAAGTTCGGTTATAAGTTTATTGACCATCCTGACAGATTAAAAACCCCTCTTGTGAAGAAAAACGGCGAATTTGTAGAAGCTTCATGGGAAGAAGCATACCATCTTATTGCGGATAAGATGCTTGAAACAAAATCAAAGCATGGTGCAGACGCGCTCGGCGCTTTCTCATCTGCCAGATGCACCAATGAAGAGAATTATCTGCTTCAGAAGCTTATGAGGGCGGTGATCGGCACAAATAATGTTGACCATTGTGCCCGTCTCTGACATGCTCCCACAGTTGCAGGTCTTGCAACTACATTAGGAAGCGGAGCTATGACGAATAGCATTAATGAGATAACTGACGCTGATACGATATTTATAATCGGTTCCAATACAACGGAGAACCACCCCGTAATAGGAGCAAAAATCAGGCAGGCAAAGAGGAAGGGTGCACATATAATAATTGCGGAACCAAGAGAAATTGACCTTGCCAAGGATGCAGACGTATTCCTTCAGATTAAGCCTGGAACAAACGTAGCATTGTTGAACGGCATGATGAATGTGATACTGGAAGAAGGATTGCAGGACAAGGAGTTTATTGCCGAAAGGACAGAAAACTTCGAAGAACTTGAAAAGACAGTAAAGAATTATACTCCCGAAAAGGCTGGAAAGATATGCGGTGTAAATCCTGAGGATATCAGAAAAGCTGCAAGGCTTTATGCAAATGTTGAAAAAGCAAGTATAATCTATTGCATGGGTATTACCCAGCATAGCAGCGGAGTAAATAATGTTATGTCAGTTTCCAACCTGGCAATGCTTTGTGGAAACTATGGCAAGGAATCCGCCGGAGTCAATCCTTTAAGAGGGCAAAACAATGTTCAGGGTGCTTGCGATATGGGTGCTTTACCGGCAACTCTGCCGGGCTATCAGCCTGTATCGAAGCCAGAGGTAATAGAAAAGTTTGAAAAAGCATGGGAAGCCAAGCTTCCAACAAAGGCAGGGCTGACCATACCGGAAATGATGGAAGCAGCAGGAAACGGAGAAATAAAGTTCCTGTATATTATGGGAGAAAACCCCATGGTTTCTGATCCGGATACAAACCATGTGAAGCATGCCCTTCTTAATACGGAGTTCCTGGTTGTTCAGGACATATTCCTTACAGAAACGGCTCAGCTTGCAGATGTTGTACTTCCGGCAGCGGCTTTTGCCGAAAAGGATGGAACCTTCTCCAACACAGAGCGAAGGGTACAGAGGGTCAGAAAAGCAGTTGAACCTGCAGGTAGTGCAAAGGCTGACTGGGTAATAGTCATGGAGCTGATGAACAAGCTGGGCTACAGTAAGACTTACAGGAACCCTTCTGAAATTATGGATGAAATTGCTGCAGTTACCCCGTCCTATGCCGGAATAGACTATAATAGGCTGGAAGCAGAAGGCATACAGTGGCCTTGTCCGACAAAGGATCATCCTGGTACAAAATATATGCATAAGGGTGCATTCTCAAGGGGAAAGGGCTTATTTAAGGGTATTGAGCATAAGGATCCTGTTGAACAGGTTGACGAGAAATATCCGTTTATACTTACGACAGGCCGTGTGCTTTACCACTATCATACAGGCACAATGACCAGAAAAGTAAAGGGATTGAATGAAAAGGTACCTGAAAACTATATTGAAATAAATCCATCGGCAGCTTCGAAGCTGGGGGTCAATGATGGAGACATGCTCAATGTATCTTCACGCAGGGGTAATATTAGAATAAAAGCCAAGGTTACCGGCAGGGTGGAAGAAAACGTAGTATTTGTTCCTTTCCACTTCGCGGAAGCCGCAGCTAATAATCTTACAAATGGCGCCCTTGATCCGGGCTGCAAGACTCCGGAGCTTAAGGTATGCGCTGTTGCAATAAGCAAATAGGCTGAGCAGGTATATATAAAAATGGAGCTTTGGTAAGAGAATAGCCCAGGCTCCATTTTTATCCTAAATTGAGGTTTACCGTATATTCATATAAAAAGCTGCATATTAGAATCAAGAGCATCCTTAAGATATTCTTTTGCTTCAATTATTTCAAGCTCCGGAATCATTTCTTCCTTTTTGAGCCCCATTATTTCCATGGAAAGCTTGCAGCCGTAAAACTTAACTTCCTTTTTAATTGCCCCTCTGAGGAAATCAATGAGGCGGGGGGCTTTATCATCCTCCATCATTTCCAATAACATTTTCTTGCCTATTCCCACCATGTTCATCCTGGACAATGGGAGCTGCTCGGGCCCTTTTGGAGTAACGGCGCCGAACATGGCCTCATATGCGGTCTTATCCTCCATCGAAAACTTCTCAGGGTCTCTTGTAAGAAAAAGTCCCCAAAAGGCAAAAAACATAGTCACGTCAACCTGCATTTCCCTCGCGGTATTGGCAAGTATAAGGGCTGCCAAAGCTTTGTCGTATTCACCACTGAACATGAGTATGTTCATTCTTTTGTTCATAATATAAACCTCCTTGCTGCTGCAGATAAATGTATTTTGACCAAGAGAAAGCATATTCATACATAGCGTACAATAGGTAACATATAATGAGAAAGTACCGTTAACACTGAAAACACTGAAGGGCACTGAATACACTATTGTTTATTTGTTTTTTATCCGTGTGTTCCGTGGGATTCGGTGTGTTTTGTGTTATGCGTATAAATACTTATTTATACATTACATGTTTATATCTACTAAGGTAATTTTCTTTATTGGTTGATATCTCGTACAGCTTGTGCACCAGAATATCTATCTCATCATAATTATTATACATGCCGAAGCTTATTCGAACCATTCCGGGGTGCGGCAGAGAAGGGTATTTAATGCGTCTGCGTATTTCGTTACGTGATAGGTTAAGCAGCTTCTGTACATAGGGCTGTGCGCAAAAACATCCGCTGCGGACGGCGATTCCAGCTTCCGAGGACAAGGCGGCAGCAGTAATCTGGTGAGGTATGCCTTTAATATTAAAGGGTACTATTCCGACCCTGTTTTCTAAATAAGTATCACAGTACAGGTGAATATCAGGTACATTGCACAGACTTGAGAGCGCATATTCCACCAACGAATGCTCATACATCTCTATATTATCCATTCCGATTGCACTAAGGACCTTGATTGCTTCAGTCAGAGCGACTACGCCCATTATGTTCGGGGTGCCTGCCTCATCCTTTTCGGGAGGTGGCGCCCATTTGACCAAATCATGAGTAACGACGTCGATAGTACCTCCGCCTTTATACTCGGGTTCGCCTTTCTCAAAGTCGGATTCGGGACCGATAAGGACGCCGGTTCCGAAGGGGGCGTACATTTTATGGGCGGAAAAAGCTAAATAGTCTATATGCTGACGGGAACCATCCGGTTTCATATCCAGGCTCGAATGCCCGATTAATTGCGCTGCATCTATCATGATTCTTGCATCAAACTTATGAGCGAGCTCTGCAATATCATGAATGGGGTTTTTATATCCTGTTACATTGGATGCGCCGGTTACAGTTACTAGAACAACTTCATTTTTATACTTCCGGAGTTTCCTTTCGAGGTCGTAAATGGATAGTCTGCCTTCTTCCGAAACAGCAACATAATCAACATTGTATTTGTTCCTCCAGGGTAAATCATTGGAATGATGCTCCATATCAGTTGAAAGTATAACACTGTGCTTATATTTTTTGGAAAAGCGGAAGGCAAGCTTATTTATAGCCTCAGAAGTATTTTTTACATAAATTACTGTATTGCAGGAATCCGCATTTACAAAGCTTCTTATGACATTTCTGGAGTTTTCGTATAACTCAGAGGAGTACTGTGATTTATAGCCTGTTCCTCTATGTATCGAAGAATACCAGGGTGCGAAGTTAACAACAGCTTGAAGTACTGATGCAAAGGGTGGGGTGGTAGCGGCATTATCAAAATTGATAGCTGTTACAAGCTGGCCATTTGAAAGAGGAACCTTCGTATCGGTTCCTACGATAAGGTCCCGGTAATTTGCGTTATATTTTGCACCCATAAAATTCACCCACTTATTTTTCATAGTTATTATCATATTATTCACCATATAAAAAAATGGTGAATTTTTGTCATATAGTTCCATTGAAAAAGTACAAACAATTATGTAAACTAAGTACAAGCCGTGCTGCAATAAATACCAGTCTGAGAAGCAACTGCATAATATGTGCTATAGCATGAAAAAAGTTTGTGTGATACATAAATGGTGTAGTCGGGGAATGTTGTGCAGCTGCAAAATTAAAACAAGCTGAATCCTGATTTCATTAATCAGGAGCGGGGGAAAAATCCGGGGTGAATAGGATTTGAATCAATATATCAAATTCTTAGGGTAAACTCTCTGCCCGAATCCGTCAACTAACCTCGTAAGCTATGAGAGGAGAACAGATGAATAGAGGTAAATTAGTAGCTATACTTCTGGTGTTGGTTTTTTCCTTAACATCAGTTGTATTTGCGGACACGTTAACTTACGGAAGCAAAGGACAAGAAGTTGTTAAACTACAGACTCAATTAAAAAAGTTAGGTTATTTCAAAGGAAGCATTACAAATTATTTCGGCAGCTTGACCAAAGCTGCGGTAAAAAAGTTTCAGGCAAAAAAGGGTATTAAGATCGACGGCATTGTAGGTCCGCAAACCCAAAGGGCACTGTCCGGAAATGGGACAAGCAGCAAAAGCTCTGCTTCAAAGGCTGCAATTGCGAGTAGGGGAAGCGATATAAGCCGTACTGTAAATGTAATGATGACAGCAGCAAATGCTGATGTTGAGCAGAAGCTGGATGAAGCCAATAATAATGACAAAAATGAGGGAACCGGTGAGGTTGACACCAACACAAAGGACAGCAAGCAGGTAAAGCCGGCAGCGGAGAAAAAAGCTAAGATCGAAATGCTTGATTGGTGGAGTGAGGCCAGTAAAGTGTTTTATATCGGGGCTGTCGCAAAGGTTACAGATGTTGAGACCGGTAAAAGCTTTTATATAAAGAGGACTTATGGCAGCAACCATGCTGATAGTGAAACACTTACACTGGAAGATACAAAAATAATGAAGGAAATCTGGGGCGGAGAATGGAATTGGAGTAGGCGGCCCGTAATCCTTGAAATAAACGGGAGAAGGTTGGCAGCTTCAATGGCCGGAATGCCCCATGCAGGTCTTGATGCACAGCCTACCAACAAGGTAGTAAGCAGCAGAAGCGGAGGATATAGAAGAGGTATTAACCTTGATGCAGTCAAGAAAAATGGGATGAGCGGCCATTTTGATGTACATTTTTTAAATAGCAGGACTCACGGAACAAACAGGGTTGATCCCCGGCATCAAAAGGCAGTAAAAGAAGCCGCTGCGTCAGGCATGTAAAATAGCGCAGCACGGTATAACCGGATACATTGGATGTATCCGGTTTTTCTTTTTCAAGTTTCGACCGATAACGCATAAAACCTGTTGAAGTGTATCAAATCGTGATGACATATGATGGAATAATTTACTTTATATGTAAAACAAATTATAGTATTATGAAATAAGATGATAGTTGCATGTAGAGTAGGATCAAGGCAGCAGATAGGCCCTACTGAAAATTGAACATGTATGCTCGGAAAGGGGGTATATCGGTTATATTTGTAACTTAATAATTAAAAGGAGGAAACAAAATGAAAAGAAAGCTTATTTCGGTGCTAATGGTATTGGCTTTAGTTGTATCGGTATCAGTTCCTTTTTCCTTTATAAGTGTCAGCGCTTCACCAATGCCTGAGAACTGGGATTTCGAAAGGTATGGAGACGTAATTGATATCGGGACGACTATGAGATTGGCGGAAAGTGATGATGCGTACATATCCGGGCTTGACAGCATGATTATTGAACAGGCAAAAGAACTGGGCATTTCCTTACAAGGAGACCCGAAGGACAACAGTGAAACCTCGGAGAGCACTTCGGAGGGCAGCGCTTTTACATATGACGGCGGTACGAAGTATTTCCTGGGCTATAGGAACGGAAGCTATTACCTTAAACAATACACATTAAGAAGTGTTGGAGAGAATGTGGAAGTATGGGTGGCAAAGGACCTTGCATTCCAGGACGACAGACCGCTGCCTGTTGTTACACAGGAACAGGTCGATAAGGTGAGAGACGAGTTCGACGGAAACATATATGTGAACGATACTGCATTCTTTGGCACACCTGATTCTCATACCGGCAACAATGCACTACTTCCTGGGATGGTCGGACTACCAGAGGATTATTATACGCCCGCTGATGGGCAGGAGAGATCGATTATACTTGTTGACAATATAAGAGATGAGAATTACTATGATCCGACTTACCCGTTTTTCATTGCAGGTTTTTATTCCTCATCCTATGAAAGATATTTTGACAGGAATGTCATAAGTATTGATACAAATAACTGGGAAACAAGACTTGAGAATACATTCCTTCCGACTGTAGCACATGAATTACAGCATCTCATCCATGATGACAATGATAGCGATGAAGAGACCTGGGTAAATGAAGGAATGGCAGACTTCGCAGAATATCTCTGCGGTTTTGGCCAGCCATGGGGACATATTAATTTCTTCCTTGACCATCCGGAAAACTCGCTTGTAAGCTGGGATGAATATTATAATGCAGAAACAGGGCCGGAAACCCTCGCTGACTATGGTCAGGCATACCTCCTTACATATTACATGAACGAAAAGTATGG